>JAIPAR010000053.1 GCA_021739985.1 Bacteroidales bacterium
TATGGGGAGCGCTTCTATCCGACTATCTCCGGAGTAGCACGCTCAGTAAACTTCTACCCGATTGAGCCTGAAAAACCCGAAGAAGGTATTGTTAATATGGCCTTTGGACTTGGGAAGTATGTTGTTGAAGGCGAACCTAACCTTCGCTTCTCGCCTAAATATCCTAAAAAAATTCTTCAACTTTCAAATCCTGCCATGACTTTGCGTGAAACGCAAAAATCGTTTTATGCCTTGAATTTAAATTGCGTTCCGGGTGAACGACTTTCAACAGATGACACTTTCAATTTTCTCAAATTATCCGTGAAAGATGCTGAATCTGATTCCAGTTTGAAACATGCAGCCTCCACTTATGATTTTGAAAATAACATCATTCGGGATGGCATCAATTATCCGGGGAAAAAGCTTATAACATTCGCTAATGTCTTAAAATACAACACTTTTCCTATTGCAGAGATCATTTCAGATTTACTCCAGATTGGGCAACATGAGATGAATAATCCGGTTGAAATCGAATTTGCAGTAAATTTGGATACAGCTCCTCATGAACCTCGCATCTTCCATGTGCTTCAGATTAGACCTATTGTTGATAATCGGGAGAAAATTGAAGAAGACCTCAGTCTGGTAAATGAAAAAGATACGATTATTTATTCGCAGGCGGCGCTTGGAAATGGAATCATCGATGATATCAACGAGATGATTTTTGTAAAACCGGAAAATTGGGATCCTTCCAAAACCCGGGAAATTGCCGAAGATATCGCCCGTTTAAATGACCAATTTGTCAAATCCGGGAAGACTTATATCTTGCAAGGTCCGGGTCGATGGGGCTCCTCCGACCCTTGGTTGGGCATCCCGGTCAAATGGTCTCAAATCAGCAATGCACGTGTAATAATTGAATCAGGATTGGAAAATTATCGGGTGGATCCCAGCCAGGGAACACATTTCTTCCAAAATCTTACTTCCTTTCGAATTGGCTATTTCACTGTAAATCCATTTATGAATGATGGTCATGTCGATTTTGAACACTTGAATAATCAGCATGTATTATTTGAAAATCAATATCTTAAACATATTTCATTTAAGGATAAGATTGAGATTAAAATTGACGGTCAGCAAAAAATAGGTCTGGTCATGAAGGTTCCTAAACCAATCAATCCAGATGATTCTCCAAGTGACACGCATGATACATGGTAATACTAATGTCGGAATTTTTATTTTTGTACCCAACTAAACCAGATAACCCGTGTTTTTCAGATTAACTCCGGTAGTAAAAAACCTCGTCATAATCAATGTATTACTGTTGATTATCAAAGCATTCGTACCTCTAACCATTTTGGGGTATTCCATCAATGATTTGTTGGCCCTGCATTATGTAGGTTCCGAAGATTTCAAACTGTTCCAGTTTGTCACTCACATGTTTATGCATGCCGATTTCATGCACTTACTTTCCAATATGATTGGATTAATTGTGTTTGGGCCAAATCTGGAAATGGTATGGGGGCCTAAACGCTTCCTGATTTTCTATTTTGTTACGGGATTAGGAGCGGCAGTTTGTCAAATGACAGCCCATTATTTTGATGTAGCATCCACCTTAAAAATCCTGGATGATTTTCTGGCAGACCCATCCCTGGGTGTTTTCCAAACCCTGTTGGATACAAATGCGTTTAAAATCAACACTACGGCCATCTTCCAAATTCAGGAAGAAATCGACCAGCTGGCAGCTGTAAATCAACAAAATGCCTTGAATCAAGCGATTCACTACGCCGAGGAGATTCGTTTTTTTGTAATTAACTCGTATCAGATGGTAGGTGCTTCCGGAGCAGTGCTGGGCATTGCTATGGGTTTTGCTTTATACTTTCCCAATACAGAACTCATTCTTTTTCCCATCCCTATCCCAATCAAAGCCAAGTATTTAGTGATGGGATATGGAGTCCTTGAGATTTATAGTGCCTGGGCTAATTTACCGGGCGATACAGTCGCACACTTTGCACATTTAGGTGGGATGGTGTTCGGTTATTTCCTGATTCGTTACTGGAATACAAAAAGAACACGTTTTTATTAACAAGCACAATTTAAATTGCAAAAGCCTGTTTTAAAAGCATCTAACTAGCCTGTATGAGAAATATTATCCTGTTCACTTTACTCTTGATAAATCTGGCTGCTTATTCCCAGATTGGAGGAAATCATGTTTATCAGTTTCTCGACTTACCACAAGCTTCGCGTGCTGCCGGCCTTGGTGGGAATATGATAAGCTTGTGGGATAATGATATTCAATTAAGCGAGCAAAATCCGGCATTACTTCACCCCGGCATTTCGAATCAATTCAATTTCAATTACATAGGATACATTTCAGATATAAGTTTAATGTCGGTTATGTATGCACATTCCCTGGGAGATTCCGCCAAATATGGAACCGCTTCTTTCTCGATTTATACGGCAAATTATGGTGATTTTGATGAAACCGATGCCTTCGGGAATACCCTGGGAGAATTTAAAGCTTCAGAAACTGCCTATCAGATTGGCTGGGCTTATCCACTAACCTCCCAATTTAACCTGGGTATCCGCGGAAAGTTGATTAACTCACTGCTGGCCAACTACTTTTCTATCGGTTTGGCAGGTGATGTAGGCCTCATGTATCATCCCGACGCAAGTTTCTCTGTATCGCTGGTTGCTAAAAATATGGGCGTACAATTAAGCAATTATTATACAGGTGCTGAAAAAAAGCCTTTGCCCTTTGAAGTAGAATTAGCCATGTCGAAGCGTTTAGCTCACGCACCTTTCCGCATTCACTTAAGCTGGCAGCATTTGGAGCAATTCGATTTATTGTACGAAGATCCCCAAAATCCAAGTTCTTATACGAATCCCCTCACCGGTGAAACTGAATCAACGAGCCAACTGGAATTAATTTCCTCCAATATCTTTCGACATTTAGTAGTTGGTGCTGAGTTTATTCCCACCGAGAATTTTTATGTAGATGTAGCATTTAATGCGCAACGACGATATGAACTGATGGTGGAAGAAAAGATGGGAACGGTAGGATTTTCCTGGGGTTTTGGCCTGAAAGTATCCAAATTCAAAGTTTCCTTTTCTCGTGCCATCTATCACCTGTCAGGCGGTTCTAATCACTTTTCGGTCACCACTAACTTATCTGATTTCTATAAAAAATCTTCTCGCCCGGTGGGTGCTTAAGGATTATACCTGGATAGGTTTAATATCTTCTGATAATCTTTTTCGTTCATTAATTCAGGAAGGCTTACGGTTGAATTTTGTTTCATGTAAGCTTTTACGATTTGCCATCCTGTAAAAATACCTGTTCGTGCCGGTGAATCCGGAAAACCCGGTGTAAAAGGTCCATCCGACAAATATCTTCGAAACACTTTATAATCAGTCTCAAACAAATATTTCTGATCAACCAGATATTCCCATATGTGGCGTTCATGTTGGTAGCAATATTCCAGCTGAGCCTCATCATACTGCATCAGCAGAGTCTCATTAATTTCAGGCATCATAGCCTGAATAAAATATAACACCCTGCCCTCCCAAATCATATTTTGAACTAAATTATCGGTTTCAGATTCAAAGGGAAACTCAATTTGTGCAATGGCTCGCATACAATCGCTAAGCAATTGCTTTTGATCCATTTTTTGTCGGATGAAGGAAGGAATCCCCAGCTCCATATAGTGAAAATAATCGCTGTACAAGTATTTCTCCAATGCTATCCCCATAATCCCGGAATCTGCAACTATAGATTGATTAAATGCTCCGACAAACAAATATATCTCCGGAATCGTGTAGTCCGGGAAATAATACAGTAAATAGCTGAAAGCCTGCCGCAATTCTTCCTCCTGCACCTTGAAATCGCCATATACTTTCTGAACATCCTGATACGCATCCTGCTGAGTAGGGTCGGTCAGGAAGAAGCTTAAATTGCTACTAAACTCACGTTCGGTGATAGCTCCAATTTGAATTATTCCTTCGGTATATAGATTAAAGAACTGAGGATACCGTTCATGAAGCTCAGCCGCCTGATCAAGCAAATGAGTTGTATCCAACGCAAACAGCTCTTTATCAAATCGATAAATACGCAAAGGATTCTTTATAATTTGCACATCCGGCCTTTTACCTGCGGTATCACAATAATTAAAAAGGATAACTGTTACTAGTATGAATAACACACTGCCTGCGATGCGGATTTTCTTCATGGGTCGGGTGATTTAGAGCAAAGATAGGAAAAGATAATTGTGTTGACTTTCATTTAAAATTCAATATTTTTGCCACCAGATATGATAACTTAAATACACGAACTATGAAGAATGTAATTGCTTTACTTAGCTTGATGATACTGGCGAATATGGCTTATTCACAAGATGATAAAAAACTCCGCCTGGGTTTGGTGGGAGCAAGTGATTTTACCTGGTTCTCCTCGGATCGTCCGGAAGTAATTAATGATGGGGTAAAACTAAGTTTTACCGGAGGAATTAGTGTAGAGTATCAACTTTTAGACAATTATTACTTATTGACTGGTATTCAATTCAATACCCTCAAAGGTGGCTTACAATATACCGGAGATAGCATTCCTTTTATTGCCAATGAAACTTTAATCTGGTTCAATTCAACACAAATCGGTAACGATGTGACTGTTGGTCATACCTTAAACTATGTGGAAGTTCCGATTGGAATGAAGCTAAAGACCAATGAGATTGGCTATTTTACCTATCATGCCAGCTTTGGTATCCGCCCAATGTTTAATACAAGCGCCGTAGCCGATGCAGACCAATTATCGTTACAAGATGCCAATATCAATGAAGAAATCAGCTTTTTTAATTTGGGTGGATTTGTTGGTTTAGGCGCTGATTATATCATTACACGTAAGTTTATTGTTAGTGCAACCCTGCGTTACAATCCCGGGTTTACCGACCTTACTACCAATGATGCAGGCCGCGTGAAAGATAAAATTGTCATGAATAGTATCGCTCTCCAAATCGGAGTCACATTCTAAGATTGCAGCCTACAAATGATTATCGCTTTAGCCCAACTTAACTATACTATTGCTGATTTTCAGCAAAATAGCAGTAAAATAATTAAGCATATTGAACGAGCCAAAGTGGCAGGTGCCGATTTGGTAGTCTTCTCGGAGTTAAGCGTCTGCGGCTATCCACCTCAGGATTTATTGGAGCAAGCATCCTTTATGGAAACTGTAAACCAAAGCATTACAGCCATTGCCGACCATTGTAAGGGGATTGCTGCGATTATCGGTGCGCCTGTTATCAATCACTCCAACCATGGAAAGAAGCTTCTCAATGCTGCCCTATTCCTGATGGAAGGGCAGATTCATTTCACTCAGCATAAAACACATCTTCCTACATATGATATTTTTGATGAGTATAGGTATTTTGAACACAATACGACCTTTAATACTATTGATTACAAAGGAGAACGTATTGCATTGACGATTTGTGAAGATTTATGGGATCATCAACCTGTTGAGAACTCATTTGCCAAAAACAATTTATACACAATCTCCCCTATCGAAGAATTAGGGAAAAGTAATCCCGATTTTGTAATCAATATTGCTGCCTCTCCTTTTTCCTACAATCAAGCCAATAATCGAAAAGACATCCTCATTAACAATAGTTTACAACATAAGCTTCCTATCATCTATGTCAATCAAACAGGTGCCAATACCGAATTGATTTTTGATGGTGGCTCGATGGTATTAAATGCCAACGGGCAGCTCATTCATCAGCTCAAACGATTTGAAGAGGATTTTCAACTTATTGATACACAAAAGATATCCACTGAAGCTGAACTATCAAAATTAGCGGAAACGAAGATTCAATTAATTCATGATGCGTTGATTTTAGGTATTAAAGATTATTTCTCCAAGAGTGGGTTTTCCAAAGCAACGCTGGGATTATCCGGGGGAATTGACTCGGCAGTTTGCCTGGCTCTGGCTGCAGAAGCTTTGGGTCATGAAAACATGGAAGTCCTGTTGATGCCAAGCCCATATTCATCCGGGCATTCGGTTGACGATGCCGTTGCAATGGCCAACAATCTGCATATCAAGTATCATATCCTCCCGATTTCATCAGCGTATCATGCCGTAAAACAAGAGCTGGAACCAATTTTCAGTAATTTACCTTTTGATTTAGCCGAAGAAAATATACAGGCTCGTTTGCGTGGTGTATTATTGATGGCTTTCAGCAATAAATTTGGCCATATTCTGCTTAATACCAGCAACAAAAGCGAGGCAGCGGTAGGATATGGAACCTTGTATGGAGATATGAATGGTGGCTTATCGGTTTTAGGTGATGTGTATAAAACCGATGTATTTGAATTAGCGCACTATATTAATCGGGAGCGAGAAATCATTCCGATGAATACCATACTCAAACCACCATCCGCCGAACTACGCCCTAATCAGAAAGATAGTGATTCATTGCCGGATTATGCGGAGCTGGATGCAATTCTCTTTCAATATATCGAACAAAGAACATCTGCACAGGACATTATTGAAGCAGGATTTCCCGCAGAGGTAGTTAATAAAGTTATTCGCATGGTTGACCGGAGCGAATACAAGCGATTTCAATCTCCTCCGATTCTTCGGGTATCATCCAAAGCGTTTGGTTTTGGACGACGATTACCCATCGTTGCCCGATATTAAAAGAAAAAAAAGGCTGTCCGAAATGGACAGCCTTTTTTGATAGGATATCTTGAACGATTAACGGGTAATGTTCAATTTCTGAGTGAAGGTTCCATTTTCATTCGAAATGCGTACCAGGTAAGTGCCAACGCTTAGGTTAGAAACATTCAGCGTGGTTTGAGCATTTTCGGAACGGGAAGAAAGGACAACTTCACCAATCAGGTTTGAAATTTCGACCATACTATTTTCAGCATTGGTAATAAATATCTCCCCATTTGCAGGGTTTGGATATACATGAATGCCAGCAGGAACTTCTTCATCAATTCCAATAATTTCATCATCTTTAACAGAAACATAGAAATATTGCTCATTACGAGTTGTCCCATTAGTAACAAAAATTCTAAAACGGAATGTTTCTCCTGAAACAAATCCTAAATCTTCCAACGCTGCTGTTGATGTAATGGTAGCTGTTCCATTGCCATGATCAGTAATAGTTGCTAAATCTCCATCGTAATAGTCGTCCATTGTGAAAGTTAAAGGAAGACCGGAAGCATCAGAAGCGGTAACATCATACGAATATACCCAGTTTTGAGGACAAGTATCCAAACGAGTAGAAGTGAAAGTAGGAGGGATAATAGCCGTACCCAGATTCAAACGAACCATAGGAACATTGGTGATGTAATACCAACTTGTACCTTGACGTAAAGCAGAAGCAACATTAAACCAATGGAAATCAGAATTATCTGCCCCAATCCACAAGTCACCAATACCAACGAAATAGAATTCAATACCGGCAATGTAATTTTGGCCTCCCAGCACTTCATCATCACCTGTGCTAACAGGAATGAAAGGAAGAGTAACCCATGTACCTAAATCGACAGACATAATCGTATATTCTTCCGAATATATTTGAGGAGCAGGAGAAGTTCCGCTATCATCATATAAAACAGCCTTCATTAAGGTACCAGGTGTTGTCCTGTAGTCGATATAAACCGAAATAGAAGCAGCAGAGCTTGTATTTGTAATGAAATAATGGCATCCAATAAAATCGCCATCACCACCATCTACATACTGATCAGGAGTACAATATCCTGTTCTATAATAATCGCGTGCCATTACTGTATTCTCTTGAACTCTCCAGTTCACGTCTTCGCTGAAATTATTATCAGGATTCTCATCAATTTGGAATTGGAATGCTTCAAAATTTACCATATAGTCATCTACTCCCGGAGCGGTGAATTGAGGTACCATATCCAGCGTAATGATTGAATCATACACCAGGCTAACACCGGTTGTATCATCGGTATTTTCATAAATCATAGTATTGGTACCATCGTACACACGAGCATAGGCGTTAACTTCGGTTTGAACAGCATTCCCATTATTTCTCACATCAGCGGAGAATAAAATCGGCATTAGTTGAGAAGTTGGCATTTGTGAATAATAGCCACTGTAATAGGTTCCACCTCCCATATTAGTAACTAAGGTTGAACTAATCATCACATCATTTTCCGGAGCTTCAACGATTTTGATATCATCAATTGCCCAGAAATAATGAGATGCACCGCCTTTATACCATTTAAAATATACAACTGGCTGACCAGCTACAAACGGTGTAATATTAATTGCAACATTCTGAGGATTTGGAGACCAAGCATTTACAGCAACATTTTCTCTTACATCAAAAACTGTCCAATTGGTACCATCTGTACTGATAGAAAACTGCATTAGTACAGTTGAGGCATTACAGCAATATCTGAAGTATTGTGTCCAGGATACTAATGCTGAAGTTACAGTATCAAAATTCATGGCTCCGGTCATTACATAGGAATCCATTGCAGTAGAACCACCGGCATTGTAAATATCACCGGAAATCATCATATAGCCGTTATCAGCAGTTTCAGCATAAAAAGTGTCATTATTAAGACTGTACTGCCCAGCAATACCTGGACGTGGATCATCTGACCAGTACCAGAACCAGTCCATGCTATTGCCATCAAATACAGTCCATCCGGAAGGTAAAGCGCCTCCGCCAAAATCTTCACTCCAAATTAAATCACCAAATGCTTTGTGCTGAGGAGTAAAAGGAGTTGCCTGAGCTGAAATTTCATCACCTAATGTAGGTAAAGCCCAAGCTTCTGTTCTATTCTGCTGAGCTACAAGGCTCAAAACAGAAATGATAAATAAAGTCAGGAAAAATGTTTTCTTCATAGTAGTTTGGTTTAATAGTTTTCACAATAATAACATAAATTTAAACGCTTTTCACAGTTTTTGAGGAAAAATATGCTACAATTATCTGTTCATTTCTAACTAGGTAACTTTTTAAATTCATAACATTTATTACCTTTGACGGCAATTACAAAACAGACATTACCTTAATCTAAAACGATTGCGAAATGATACTTAGAGATGAAAATTGTGACCTTTGTCTTGAAAACAAAGATTCGATTTTTTACACCTTATCTCCTAAGGAAAAGGAAGCCTTGAGCAAAGCCTTCACCAGTCATTTCTATCGAAAAGGTGAAATCATTTACAAAGAAGGGGATAAACCCAACGGACTTATCTGCCTGATAAAAGGAAAAGTAAAAGTATTTAAAGAAGGAATTGGCGGGCGCGAGCAGATTGTTCGAATGGCTAAACCCATTGGATATATTGGTTTTAGAGCCCTGTTCGCGAACCAAAAATACGGTGCTTCCGCAGTAGCTATTGAAGATGCTACAGTTTGTGCCTTCGAGAAATTGACCTTATTCAAGGCAATCAAAGCGAATGGCGATTTGGCTCTTCGATTTATGAAATTACTTGCCTCAGAACTTGGATTCTCTAATGCCCGCACCGTTACGCTGACCCAAAAGCATATCCGTGGTCGTCTGGCTGAGTCGCTTTTGTTTTTAAAAGATACGTACGGATACGAAGAAGACAATTGCACCCTAAAAGTCTATCTTTCCCGCGAAGATATTGCCAATCTATCGAATATGACAACGTCGAATGCTATTCGAACTTTGTCCACTTTTTCAAACGAAAAAGTTATTGCTATTGATGGACGCCGGATTAAAATACTGGATTTACCCAAACTGGAACGCATTAGCGATTTAGGATAATCACAAGCATAGCAAATAAAAAGAAAGAGGCTGATTCTTATGGAATCAGCCTCTTTCTTTTATCAATCTAAAATTTACAAACCCAACAACATAGCCTGTGGGTCTTTTCCCGATATGAGCATGCGCTCCGGATTCTCAATCAGTTCTTTTATCTTTACTAAAAATCCTACCGAATCTTTACCATCAATTACCCGGTGATCATAAGAAAGGGCAATGTACATCATCGGTCTTATTTCTACTTTCCCATTAATAGCAACCGGTCGTTCCACGATATTGTGCATACCCAAAATTCCGGATTGAGGAGGATTAATAATCGGAGTTGAAAGCAAAGAACCAAACACACCTCCATTGGTAATCGTAAAAGTCCCTCCTGCCATATCATCCAGAGAAATACGTCCGGCGCGGGCTTTCCCGGCTAATTCCAACAAATTCGATTCAAGCTGAGCTAATGATTTGGATTCTGCATTCCGAATCACAGGAACCATTAAACCTTTTGGGGTCTGTACGGCAATTCCAATATCACTGTAATGATGAACCACTATTTCATCTCCCTCAATCATGGCATTCACCTGAGGATGAAGCTGTAAGGCAATACTGGCTGCTTTTGTAAAAAACGACATAAAGCCTAGTTTCACGCCATGTTTCTCCAAAAACGGCTGTTGATATTGTTTTCGAAGGGCCATTACTTTACTCATATCCACTTCATTAAAAGTGGTCAGCATGGCTGTTTCATTTTTAACCGAAACAAGTCTTTCACTTAGTTTCTTCCGTAACGAAGACATTTTATTTCGATCCACCTGGCGTTCTCCGAGCTGAGTTGATGTCTCGATTGGCAATGAATCGCTTGATTGGCCACTCTGAATAGCAAGCTCAACTTCTTTTTTCCCAAGTCGCTTAAGTCCTTGCATGATTTGTTCCACGTCCACCTGATGCTCGTCCATCAATTTACGGGCAACAGGTGATACTTTGACCGCAGCATATTCAGCTGAAGTGCTTTCAACAGGCTTTGAAGCAACTGATTCTGTGCGTTTTTCAGCAGGCTGAGGGGCAGCTGATTGACTTGGAGCAGCAGGCTTGGTATCACTTAATTCCTTGGCTGATTCTCCGGCAAAAGAGGTATCAATGGTACAAGCCACAGAACCTACCCGAACCGTATCTCCGGCTTCAGCCTGTATGGAGATTTTCCCACCTTCCTCGGCAATTAAAGGCAAAGTTGCTTTATCCGATTCAATCTCTGCAATCTCCTGATTCTTAGCAACAATGCTCCCTTGCTCTACCATCCAGTTGGCAACTTGAACCTCGGAAATGGATTCTCCCGGGCTTGGAATCTTAATTTCAATTATCATGATATAAATTCAGTTGTTAGTTGCTGATTAAATGTTGGAATCCGATGAATTTGAATCAAAGATATAACGATGCTGCTTTTTGATATCTTCACGGGACTTTCCAATCACACACTGTAAACCACAATATACATTCTGAAGTTCACAATCACATCGTCTAAATACTTTACGAATAATTTCTTCCTGCCCTATGATATGCAGTTTGTTCAATCCTACGGCCGGACTTCCAGAAGCCAGGCGAGTAACCGGTTCAATATCAAAGGCTTTAAGATGCTTTTCAACAAAATTCCAGGCGCCCATATTCTGAGGTTCTTCCTGAACCCACAGGGTAAGCATATTGTTATAATACTTGTAAATAATTTTCTTGACTTGCTCAATCGGGAATGGGTTCAATTGTTCAATCCGAATAATGGCAATATCTTTAGATTGAAAGGCTTGTTTCTTTTCCAGTAAATCATAATAAATCTTACCTGTACATAAAACAACCCGTCGAACTTCTTTGATATCAACATCTAAATCATCAATCACCGGTTGAAATTCTCCGGATGTAAAGTCTGATTTTGGAGAAACACACAATGGATGACGCAATAAGCTTTTGGGCGTAAAAACGATCAATGGAATTCGGAAATCCCGTTTGGTATGAGCGCGAAGCAAATGGAAGAAACTCGCCGGAGAAGTGATATTTGCAATTGTCATATTATTACCGGCACACAAGGTTAGAAAGCGTTCCAGACGTGCAGAGCTATGCTCCGGACCCTGTCCTTCATAACCATGAGGCAAGTATAAAACCAGCCCATTCATCAAACCCCATTTATCTTCTGCCGATGAAATATACTGATCAATAATTACCTGAGCAACATTATGGAAATCACCAAATTGTGCTTCCCAAATGGTCAATCCATTCGGGGTGCCCAGTGCATAGCCGTAATCAAATCCCATTACCCCATACTCAGACAATGGAGAATTATACACCTCAACGGGTGCCTGATTCTCGCTTAAATGCGAAAGCGGATAATAACGCTGGTCGGTATTCTCAATGGTATATGAAGCATGACGATGTGAGAAGGTGCCACGCTCTGAATCCTGTCCGCTCAATCGAACCGGGTGCCCTTCAACGGCTAGCGAAGCATATGCCAGCAGCTCTCCC
>JAIPAR010000054.1 GCA_021739985.1 Bacteroidales bacterium
CCTGGCTGCTGCCCAAGAGGAAATCAATCATCTTGAAAATGAATACCTCGAAAATTCGGAAACCATCATTACGGATGCCAAATACGGATTTATCTCCGGCGCTTTAGCGGAAACTTTTTCTCATTCAGAAGCTAAAAAAAATCGTAAACTCGTTAATCTGGATGATTTGCTCACTCATCGCTATTGGGGATTTCCAATTTTCATCTTTTTCATGTGGCTGATGTTTCAAGCTACTTTTACCATTGGAAATTACCCGATGGAATGGATTGACGCCGGAGTATCCCATTTCAGCGATTTTATCGCATCCATCATGACTGAAGGTCCCCTGAAAGATTTGCTGATTGATGGGATTATTGGTGGAGTTGGCGGGGTTATCGTTTTCCTCCCCAATATTTTAATCCTGTTTTTCTTCATCTCCTTTATGGAAGATACCGGATATATGGCCCGGGCATCCTTTATCATGGATAAACTCATGCATAAAATTGGATTGCACGGCAAATCCTTTATTCCGTTGGTGATGGGATTTGGCTGCAATGTGCCGGCTATTATGGCAACCCGGACGCTGGAAAACAAAAAGGACAGGATTATCACGATGATGATTATCCCGTTTATGTCCTGCTCGGCACGCCTCCCGGTTTATGTACTTTTAATATCTGCATTTTTCCCGGATAATCAGGGATTAGTGCTTGCTTCAGTGTACTTTATCGGAATTCTGCTGGCGATTATCGTAGCGATGATTTTAAAGAAAGTAATGTTCAATAAGCAGGATATTCCTTTTGTTATGGAACTTCCGCCTTATCGCATTCCAACCCTTCGGAATACCAGTATTCACATGTGGTATAAAGGTGCTCAATATTTAAAAAAGATGGGAAGTGTGATTTTGATTGCCTCCATCATTATTTGGGCCCTGGGATATTATCCCCGGAATATTGAATTATCCCGGAACTTTGAGCAGGAAATAGCCATGATTCAAAATTCGCCTTCACTCTCAGCCGATGAGATTAGCGAATCTGTGCATGCGCTAAAGCATCAATGGAAATCCGAGCTACAGGAAAAAAGTTATATCGGACAAACCGGACATTTTCTGGAACCCGTTCTGACTCCGCTGGGTTTTGACTGGAAGATTGGCGTAAGTATTCTGACCGGCATGGCTGCTAAGGAAATCGTAGTCAGTACGATAGCTGTATTGTATCAGGCTGATGAAGGAGATGATGAGCTATCGGGCAGTATCGGTCAAAAGTTGAAAGAGCAGGTTCATATGTCCGGACCTTTAGTCGGGCAGCCGGTTTTCTCTCCCTTGGTTGCTTTTGGACTCATGTTGTTTATCCTGATTTACTTTCCATGTATTGCAGTTATTGCAGCGATTAAGAAAGAAGGTAACTGGGGATGGGCAGTATTTACCATGTTTTATACAACCTTTTTAGCCTGGCTGGTTGCTTTTGCAAGCTATCAGCTTGGAAATTTACTGATTTAATGAGCAAAGTATGATTCAGGAAATAATAGTAATGCTTATACTTGCAGCGGCTGTTTTTTACACCATTTACGCCGTTCGCAAACAGTTGAAACGACCGGAAAAACCGGCATCGAACTGTGGAGGGTGTGAGGGTTGTAGCTGCAGCCTGAAACCTTGAAAACCAACGAATGCTTTTTAACTCTTTCGATTTTGCCATTTTTCTACCCGTCGTTTTTACGATTTACTGGCTCTTGCAAAGGGGAAAACTGCCATTTCAAAATTTTTTCGTGGTTGCGGCCAGCTATGTGTTCTATGGCTGGTGGGACTGGCGGTTTTTGGGTCTTATCTTCCTTAGTTCAATCATTGACTATTTCGTTGCAATAGGTTTACAAAAAAAAGAATCTCCCCAATCCCGAAAAATTTTGCTGGCTATCACCTTGGTTTCCAACCTGGGCATGCTTGGCTTTTTTAAGTACTTCAACTTCTTTATCGAAAACTTTGAAAACGCTTTTCATTTTTTCGGGCAGCCTATCCAGATTAGCACGCTAAACATTATTCTTCCCGTTGGAATCAGCTTTTACACTTTTCAAACCCTCTCCTACACCATCGATGTGTATCGGCGCAAGCTGGAACCAACCAATGATGTAATAGCATTCCTAGCCTATGTTAGCTTTTTCCCTCAGCTTGTAGCAGGACCTATCGAGCGTGCTCAACATTTGCTGCCACAGTTTTACCAAAAACGAACTTTTTCGTATCCGCTGGCTATTGATGGACTTCGTCAGATTTTATGGGGTTTATTTAAAAAGATTGTCATTGCCGATCAGGCGGCCGTTTTTGTCAATGATATTTTCAATCAATCGGCTGAGATGCCCGGAAGTATGCTGGTTTTAGGGGTAATTTTCTTCGCCTTTCAGATTTATGGTGATTTTTCCGGATACTCCGATATTGCCATTGGTACAGCCCGCTTATTTGGTTTTAGCCTGATGCAAAATTTTGCTTTCCCCTATTTTTCCCGGGATATCGCCGAATTTTGGCGTCGCTGGCATATCAGCTTGTCCACCTGGTTTCGGGATTATTTATACATCCCATTGGGTGGATCGAAAGGAAGTAAATGGCATCAAATCAGAAATACTTTAATCATCTTTTTAGTGAGCGGATTCTGGCATGGAGCTAATTGGACTTTCATCGTCTGGGGATTGATTAATGCATTGTATTTCATTCCATTACTACTTGCAAACAGAAATCGGCGGCATTTGGATACAGCCGGCAGTCATCGCTGGATACCGGGTTGGAAAGATGCGGCTAAAATTTTGCTAACCTTTGCTATGACCTGTTTTGCCTGGATTTTTTTCAGGGCCAACGATTTAGAGCAGGCCTTTGATTATATAGGCGGAATCTTCTCTCCAAGCCTCTTTGAAATCCCTAAGCTGGAAGGAGCTTATGCCTTTACTTTGCTGGCATTTATTGGAATGGAGTGGTATGGAAGACATTCAAAATATGCGCTGGAGAAAATTGGATTGGAATGGTATAAGCCCATTCGACTATCGTTTTACCTGGGTCTGGCCTTGTTTATCCTTCTGCAAAGCGGTGAAAAACAAAGCTTTATCTATTTTCAATTTTAAGGATATGAATACATATTTTGCATCCTTAATTCGCATCAAACAGGGAACAATTCTCAGGAGGAACCCGGCTGGAGGGCGTTTCAGATTTGGAGTTTTTAATGATGTTAGAGTTTTAAAATGATAATGGAGCTTTGTAAGATGTGGGGATTTAATAAGATATTGGTATTTTAAAATGATAATGGAGCTTTGTAAGATGTTGGTGTTTTAAAATGATGTGGGTGTTTTTATATGATAATGGAGCTTTGTAAGATGTTAGAATTTATTAAGATATTGGTATTTTAAAATGATAATGGAGCTTTGTAAGATGTTGGTGTTTTAAAATGATGTTGGTGTTTTATAATGATAATGGAGCTTTGTAAGATGTTAGGATTTAATAAAATACTGGTATTTTAAAATGATAATGGAGCTTTGTAAGATGTTGGAATTTAGTAAGATATTGTAGTTTTAGTAAGATGTTAGATTCATAAAAGATGAAACGATTTATCCTTCAAACCAGCTTATTTGTGTTGGCAGTTGTGCTGTCCTTTGGGGGGATATTGTTTTTGGCAGATGGGGAAACCGACCAGCTTTACTTAAGGTTTACAAGTCCCCGGCAGGAAAGCATGATAATCGGGACTTCGCGAGCTGCGCAGGCATTGCAGCCGGCTGCAATGAATGATATCCTCGACAAGAAAATCTTCAACTATGCATTTACAATCTCACATAGTCCATACGGTCCGATTTATTTGAAGAGTATTCAGCGTAAGCTCAAGCCTGGCACTCAGGATGGCGTTTTCATCGTGTGTGTTGATCCCTGGAGCATCTCGAGTGAAACAGGCAATCCAAATGACAGTTTGAACTTCAGGGAAGTAAATCAGGCACTTGACAATACCTGGTTAGTCAACATGTATCCCAATCCGGTTTATCTCCTCCAACATTTTGATGGGAAATACATCAAATTACTTAATCAACCCTGGAACTTCATGGAATTGCATAAAGATGGCTGGTTGGAAGTAAAACTCAACAACGATACAGCGCTCTTTAACAAGCGATTACAAGTCAAGCTGGATGATTATACCCGCTATTTCCTGCCCACATACAAGTATTCCTCTTTGCGTTTCTCGTATGCGATAAAGACCCTTGATTTCTTGAAACAGCATGGTGAGGTTTATTTAGTGAGAATCCCCATTCATCCCGAGATGCAAAAGATTGAAGATAAACTGATGCCTCAGTTTGATTCTTTAATGGATGTGTTGGCGAGCCATTCAACGGCTTATTTTGATTACAAATTCCTAAATGATTCGCTGGTTTATACCGATGGGAACCACATCTACAAACCTTCAGGCACTGACCTCAGCCGGCGGCTCGCAAAGGATATCATGAAAATAAAAAATTAAATTTTCAAACATCGATATCTACTTTCCAAAATTGCTCAGCATGTAAGGAATGACTATTTTTAACAGCATGAAAACGATTCAACTAACGCTGATTTCATGCACATTATGGGCACTTTCTGCTTGCAATCATGCACCCATCAACGAGGCAAATGCCCTTGCGAATCAACCTGCCGCCCTCGATTCAATCTATACCATGGATGGTGTTTTTGATATCCCGGAATTAAAAGTCATTGCTTCTCCGGATACCAGAAGTAAATTAGTTTGTTTGGAAAATGAAAAAGTAATTGATTATGATGTTTCGCCTGCCGGAAGCATAGTGGCCATTCTCACCGAGCAAAAAGGTTCCGGGAAATTGCTTTTATGGGAATTAGGCCGGGATAAAGCTAAGGAGTCGCATCTGTTTCCCCAAAATTTCACCTGCAAATCAATTACCTGGCATCCAAAAGCCAATGCGCTATTTGTGACCGGATTAGAAGGTTCTACCTATAAGATTCTTCGAATCGAAAAGCAACTTGAGACCTGGGAGGAAAGCTGCATTTATTCCACAACTAAGCGTATCCGGCGTTTAGTTGCTTGCCCAAGACCCTTTATAACCAGCAATGATACAGATTCCTGGCAAAGCCATTATCTGTATCGGATTTTTTTTGGGTTAGACAATGGAGATTCCAGTTATCGCATTGTTTCCATTACCGAATTTGGCACCCGGTTTTATCAGGTAATTGGACCCAAAAACACCTTTACCGGCTATGAGGAGTTAAATGCTGATATACCGCCAAGTCTTATTGAAGCCCCCTGGGCACTTCCCATTGGCTTTCACCCTGCCGGACATAAGCTGATTTGGGAAAATAAACAGAATCAGTTCCAGGTAGCCAGTTATAATTCCAAGGCCTGGGGTGATTCTGAACCGATGAAAGGACTGATTAAAAAGGGCGGTACCATAACGCCCACACCCAACGGACTCGGTCTGATTCATTGGCAAAAAGATATTCCGGGCATCGAGCTATATCGAATCCCTGACCAAATTCAGGAAACACAATTAACCGATTTTCTTTTCCTTTCAACACCTTCATCGGTGCCGGATGGAAAAGGAATTGTAGGTCTTACCAACGAAAACAATCGTTTCAGTTTAGTTTATTTGCCCATCCAATTCCCGCTGGCAGATGTTTTTAATGCCTGGATGTATATTGAATCGGCGGAAGATTTAAGTTTATTTCAACAAAATTACGGCTTATTTAGGCCCAATCACAGCGACCAGTTGTATAAACTGTATGAAACTGAAAATTATTACTGCAATTCGTATGATAAAAGTGCCCCTACCAGACCTTATCTGGTTACTACTGATATTTTCTGGGAATTGTTTGGAGCTGCCTATCAGGGACTATTTATCGTTAAAGAAAGAGATGAAGCTGTACCCCATTTCTGGCAGTTTGTTGAAAAAGCCGGACCCTATTTCGATTCAGGAAAATCAATTTGGAAAAGTGTTTTTCGTGTCGTACAGGAATTTAAGCTAAACAGCCAGTCTGACAACCCTGAAGTTCAACGGATTATCAACGAAATCGATGATGAATCCGATATCACCCAAAAAGTGTATGCTTATTCAAATTTAAAACCGCGAGGGCATTATACTTCAACTCCCGAGATGGAACGGTATTTTAAAGCCTTCAAGTATTTGACAACGATTCTTATCTCCCAACCCGAATCCATTCAGGAACTTGAAAATTTGCCTGATGATATTAAAAAACACGCTATTGCCTGGATTGGGAGTTATACCGGTTTTCTCGCTCCCTCCAGAAATCCTTCCATTTGGAAAGAAATCCGACAAACTAAACCGGCATATTGCAAATATCCAGGGCAAAATAAAAGTCTTTTCCCGCTATCCTGGGGTTTTGACAATGAAGTATTAAATGCAACGGTTTATCATCTTGATTTCCCCAAAGACGAACAAATAGTCGGACCAACCGGTACGCGCCTTTCTCCAACTGGCTTAGATATTGCCGCTGCCTTCAGTAATCATTTCGCCGACAGTCTGTTACAACCTGATTACACCCAATATCCTCCCTTAAAGAGAGTCATTCAAAATCTGAGGGAAAATTTTAAAAACACACGCAATCATACTGACTTTACGGGAAATCTATACAACCAATGGCTCAATGCCATAGCCATTCAATGGAGTGACACACTCCAATCGATGAATGGAAAAAAAGACAACAATCTTTGGCAGGTTAAGAGATTACAAACGGGTCTTGCAACCTGGGCAACTTTGCGTCATGCAACGGTTTTAGTGAATGAAAGAACCGGTGCTGAGTGCGGAGAGGGTGGGTTTGAAGAGATTCTGATGCGTGCTCCGCGGGGATATGTGGAACCTGACCCTTATACCTTTTCTGCAATAGCCGCTTTATTTGACAGGGCAGCCGGTTATGTATCAACAAGCATGAAAAATAATGCAGACATTTCTGAGTCTTATAATGCTGCGCAGAACTCACTTTATGAAGGAATTTTATCAAAATTACAGGAAGCGGCAGAAGAAGCCAGAGGCTTTCAGCAAATTGCTGAAAAAGAGCGGAAAGGCCTGGAATTAAGCAACGAAGAAAATGAGAAAATCCTCTATGTAGCAAGGATAGCCGAGCATTTATTCCTCATCTTTAATAGCCTGTCTAACAAAGATTTCGCATTGTCAAATCCTGACCCCATGCCGAAAATTGCCGATGTTGCCGGAGATGCCATCTATTCGCCTTATTTACTGGCCGCTGTAGGAAATTCCATCGAATGGAATCACATCGTTCCCTTTTATGGAAGGCATCAAATTGTAAAAGGGGCTGTTTATTCGTATTATGAATTTAAATCTTCCGAACTGTTAAACGATGAAGAATGGAGAATGAAAGTAGAAAATCAAGAATTTCTATATTGGATAAAACCATATATAAGCAAACAAACAGCATTCGACATGGCAAAAACTGGGTACTAATTATAAGTAGCATCCTTCTTTTCTATGCCTGCCTTCCCTCCGGCCCTACCACCCGAATCATGTTTGTTGGGGATATTTTGTTATCGCGCAACGTTCAAGAAGAGTATAATTGCAGAAACGCCAATCCCTGGGAAACACTTGATTCCCTATTTCGTACCGCTGATTTAGTCATTGGCAATCTGGAAGGTGCCGTAGGAAACCCGGCCAATCAAATTAACTCCCCATCCGAATCACCTGTCTTTGCGATTGATAGTGCTGATATACAATTACTTGCTGTTGCAGGGTTTCATGCGGTGACTATTGAAAATAATCATAGCTTAGATTTGGGTTTATCGGGTAAATCAAGCACCCAAAAAGCCTTGGTGAATAATCACGTTCGATGCATCAGCCTTGATAATTCACCCTATTTCTTCCCAACAAAAGACATTACTTGCTCCGTAATTGCCATCAATTTAATTCCCAACCGGGATGGAACTTGCCATGAGATTCCATCCCTACAAATCCTGCAAAAATTACGATTAGCAAAATCTTTAAGCGACTTAGTAATCGTGTCTATTCACTGGGGAAGCGAGTTGCTTGAATGGCCCAATACCTTTCAACGGGAAGCGGCCAAATGGCTCATTGCGAATGGAGCCGACCTAATCATCGGGCATCATCCGCACGTTATCCAAAAGCCTGAATTAATAGATGGAAAACCGGTTTATTTCTCGCTTGGGAATCATCTTTTTGACCAAAAATACCCAACTACCAAAGTTGGATTAATTGCTGAAATAGAAATACAACACGGTTACATGAATTGTAAGGAGATAAAAACTATAACCCCCAAAAACTCCTTTTTCCCCGTAATCCGGGAAACTTCCAAGCATCTTTTTGAATCCATTAAAATCAATAGACAAAGGCTTACTGTTCAGGATATTCAACTTATCCCTGAAAGTATAGGTCCGGAAGGGAAAATGATATTTAATGCATATCGAAATAAGCAACTGCTCTGGAAATCGCACCCTATGCCACTCCGGGCAGCGCAATTAATTACCATTGGAGACAATCAAACCCATTTATTTACCCTGGAATCTCATTTCTCCTCCATTGATCAGGAAATCAATGTTCGCCCCTATGTATATCATATTGATTAC
Organism: Bacteroidales bacterium; assembly: GCA_021739985.1. Classification (GTDB taxonomy): domain Bacteria; phylum Bacteroidota; class Bacteroidia; order Bacteroidales; family M50B96; genus M50B96. The sequence continues at coordinate 8,550 of JAIPAR010000054.1, forward strand.
GAAGGAATTACAGCCAGATGGAGAGGTTCGGCTTTGGCATGGCCCTTATTGGATGCGCAGGTTTTGCCTAAAGCTCCCCACATTCTCTGTGCTTTGCATCGGGGAGATGCTTTCATTTCACCGGGAGTAAATAAAAGCAATCTACATACAGCAGCTTATACCTGGAATGGTTTTGGGTTTAATATGATTAATGATTCTGCCTCATGCAAAGCCTGCGATGAACTATATAATCTACCTTAAAGAGGCCGATAAAGAATTCACTGAATAGCTGAAATTATTCCGGCTTAATAAAGAATTCCAGTTGCAGGAAATCAGCAAAATCGAAGAAAAACTTATGAATTGGTTCCCGCTTGCTATCCAATAACCAGATTCTGCCATCAGTGCCAATGGAATCAGGTGCTTCATCCCGCAGCCACCAATGCCGAATCATCCCATCCTGATTTTTATCCGAAATTTTGAATCGATATGCGCCCGGAGCCAGGTGTATAGCTTCATAATACTCTGTCGAGTCCGCGAAATCATTCCGAAAATACAAAGTATCTCCCTTAAAATTGCTTACCTCTATCGTGATATCAGCTCCTCTTCCCAATTCCTGCGTTTTCAAATAAATTAAAAAATCAGCCGGGAAATAAACCGGTTTCGAGCATTTACTAATCATTTGATTATTAGCAAGGTATTCATCCTTCTTCCCATTTCCGGGCAACAGCTGCACATAAAATTGCGATTCCTCCGATAATCCCTCCCACGAAGGAGCTGGAAGCTCAATATCAATCACTTCATCAAAAATCAAATGGCCGGTCCAATGATACTGCGATGTTTCCCGGCCAACTAATCCGTAGCTTATCAACAAATCAGTAATTGGCACGGACCCCCTATTTTTAACCCGAATACGAGCATTTCCCGAGACCGGATTCATCCGTTTATATTCATCCTTCGATGAAGGAGCGAGTATATCGAGCAATTCCACATCATATTTCGACAAAATCGGACCGTACGAAATCAATTGATGATTTTCCCAATAATCTCCCCCACTCTCCCCATTTTCAGCATCATAGGCCTGAATCCCATAATCAAGCCTTAGCAATTTGCCCGGTTTAACGAAAGGGGTAAGCTCATGTTCATACAAATCAACAAAACTACCCGGACACCAGCCGGCCCGGTCAAACTGCCAGGTTCCACCCTGCGGATACACCGGATTTAGCCCACAATCGGTCCAAACATGCCAGGCAAAACGCTTCGTACCATCAAGCATCAGAGAATGTTCCTTATCCATCCACTCGCAGCAGTTTTCCGGACCAAAATGGCCATGACCACTAATTACAGAGCGAACTTTAAACGATTTAGCCTCTTTGGAGAGTACAATGTCCTGAGCCTGCAAAGCAGAATCATCAGCCAACTCCTTATAAATATATCCCTCCAATGGCCAGATTTGCTGTACGGACATAACTTTCCGGGCGGCTTTCCCCCGAATAAATAAAAAACGCAAATCGAGCAATTCCTGACCATTTCCGGCTTCCAGCAGAACATCTCCATGAAGCAAAGGCGCATAATCTGTCACATCATATTCCCAGGTAAAACCATGAATGCCCAGGTCGAGACGCTTCCCATACGGAGTAATGAACCGGGCCAATTCGAAGGTAGTGGTTCCCGCCATTGAATCAATTAGCCCGCCAATAGCATCTTCGCTAAGCGGCACCGTTACTTTGGTATAAGTTGTATAATCCCATTCGCCGCAGGGATACTGGTCGTGCGGTGTAGCCGAATCACATTTCAGCGTATGAAACATGATAATTTTCTCCCAGGCCTCTTCTTCCGGAAAATGGAAAACTGCCTTTCGAGTCACAATCGAATCGAACGTAAAAGTTTGCACCCATATCGAATCTCTTTGCGACAAAACACTATTTATCAATACGATACCAAACACCAGCAAGCTAAAAATTTTCTTCATCACCTTCCTAAATTTGTCCATTGCCAAGATACAGAAAAAGCCAACACCACTTCCCTCCTTTGCCAAGAGGATGATTTGTGGATTCGTCACACTTTTCTCCTTCCTCAGGCGAAGCCGCTTTCTCCTTCAATGACTTGTTGATTTGTTGATTCGTTTATTTGTTTATTTGTAGAGAGGATTTGTGAGCTATGTAGCTCAACTTCGTGAATTCCTGGCTATAATTTTAAAATTGAGGTTACGATTTAGAAAGTTACAAAACTCAGCAAATAAACAAATCAATTAAGCGCAGCGAAATCCCGAGAGCGGAGCGATTCGGGACGAATAAATTGAGCGCAGCGAAATCCCGAGAGCGAAGCGATTCGGGACGATTAAATTGAGCGCAGCGAAATTCCGAGAGCGGAGCGATTCGGGACAAATAAACGAATCAGCGAATAAACAAATAAACGAATCAACAAATCAACATTTTGTTGTGGCGTTCCCCTTCGGGTCGGGCTTTCGGGGCGCACGCACATCCGTGTAATCCGTTCAAATCCGTGTAATTCTCTTTCCTCCTTCCTCGAGATTCTTCACTCCACTTCGTTCCGTTCAGAATGACGGGGGTTTTTGGGGGTACCGGCGCGCGGGTTGCCGGCATCCTATTTCAGTGAAAGCGGCGTGGAACCCGCGCGAGATTGGTAGTATTTGGTGAATCTTGTTGTCTATAATCTTGTCATCCCTTCGGGATTTGATATGGATGATGGTTTTGCCTTCGATGGGCTCGGTGAAATTCATTCCTCCTTCCTCTTTCCTCCTTCCTCAGGCGAAGCCGTTTTCTCCTTCCTCTTTCCTGGAGCAAGAATGGCATCGGTTGGTGAGCCGAAAAACAAGCAAAAAAGTTACTGGGGTCCGGGGCGAAGCTCCGGGTGGATAAAAGGCAATTCTTCTTTCCTCAGGAATCAAAAAAATCGTAGCTTTGAGTTCGTTGAATCGAAATGGAATGTCAAACTTTAATCAAATCAATTGAGCGCAGCGATTCGGGCCAAATCAACGTTTAATTGCGGTCAGAGACCGCTACCTCCCCCGACGAAGTTACGCTTCGCTAAACTTCGCCGAGCAGGGGATAACAGTAGTGGAACCAAAGTTTTAGGAAGACAATCCGAAGCTTTAGGGTTGTTACACGAGTTAGGACACTTCTACCGACATATTTTTATGCCAGAAGATGCTGAAAAAGATTTTAGTACTAGTGATCCCAATATGATAATTTTGAAGAAAGAAGAGTTATGGAAGATTATACACCAGCCGCTATAATCCTAAAAAGCAAAGGATATAATGAAGGAACACGGGATAATCATGGCGGTGGTCCGTTGAATACCGTTAGCCCAACTTCTACCCAAACGAGACGAGAAGCCCGTAAAGAAGCTAAGCAAAAACAATAAAGCAAAATTGATAAAAATGAAAGTCCGATTACTGTTAATATTCATACTTTTGGCATTTACTAATTACTGCTATTCACAGGAAATGGTACGAAAAATTGACTTGTATATAATCCCTGTCAAAACATCGTTTAAAGTACGTGTTCCGCCTAATAAAGTGAGAACGTATGCCACTTTAAAAATGACATTAAAAGAGTCTAAAGGAAAAATTGAGAATAGCGATTTTTTGGGCTACATTAAAACCCTGAATGACACTTCAAGCACAGAAATAGCGGG
>JAIPAR010000055.1 GCA_021739985.1 Bacteroidales bacterium
CCGGCAATCAACAATGGAACTTTCTCGAAACGATATCCCATTCCAAGCACATACTCGTCGTCTTTCATTTCGGTAAGTTGTTGATTGGCAAAACTAAGAGTCAGATTCCGTGTCTTTTTCAATTCTATTTTCGTAGTCAGACTATTATTCCAGGTCATATCAAAATTAAGCAGTGGACTAAATTGCTCATTAATAGAAACCGATGCAAAGTCGTATTGCGGCAGGAAATTTTCTAGCAGGTCACGGGTTTGTGAGATTCCGTCTTCATCTTCCTGATAGGTCAAATTAGTATTATACGAGCCAACATTATAGGTTGAACGATAAGTATGATTAACGGTAACTGTTTTAAGATATTTTTTGATGAACTCAATTTTAGATAGCCCATCCCAATTAACCCTCCAGTTGGGACGCATAGTAAGCAAGCCGGGGAATGAAGCCAAACTAACCACATTAGGACTGGTACTGGTATAAGCTGCGAGGAAGGCTGGAATCATAACCGATTGGCTTGTTTTACCAAAGCCATCCGGGAAGCCTGTTTCAGGATCCTCGGCTCCGCTATAGGATGGATCTACTTCAGCACGATTATCACGTAAACGCTGAGCAATGGTAAGCCGATAATTTTTGAAATCTTCAAAGGTCTGTGAATAATCATTTTCCCCGGTTACTTCAAAAGCGGTTCCAACCGTGATGATTGTCATACTAAAATTACCTGTAATAGTGAGGCTATTGGCATTGAATATTCCATCATCATCTTGTAAGTAAAACTCTGACAGGTTTTTACTTAGGGTATGATTTGCGGTTAAATCAACACGCATTCCCGGAAGTGGCTCAACTGAGCTCCGGAAACTGTAATTATCACTACTCGTCATAGTATAAGGCGAATTCACGGTTGGGTCATCGGTTATCCAGCCATTTTCGGCGGCACGGGCACCAAAGTTACGATCCTGCCAGCCTAAAACAAATGGAACCCCGGGAGCAAGGCGCCCGCCAACGGTTTTACTTCCAAATAAAGATGAAGAAGGCAGATAACCGGGCAACAAAGTACCGCCGTTAGCTGAGTAAGATAAAGAAACATTTTTAATCCCCATCAAAGTAACCAGGGTTCGTTCAAAAACTTCCTTCCAAATATCTTTTTTAATCTTACGTCTTCCTTTAACTATAACTTTAACTCCTTCAAAATCTTCATCCAGCTTGTAGGAAACACGGTCTTCATTCACCACTTTTTGTTGACCAAAGATTCGTTTTCCTTTTGAATCATAAGCAGTTACTTCCACATCCTCTGTTCCCAGGCCGTGATTGATTCCTTTGGCAACACCTTTAGAAAAAGATAAGCCAGTCTTTTCGAACAATACAACTTCTGTTCCATCGTCAACCGGTTGATCAGGTTCGCCTTCCTTTCCTTCTTTACCATCAGCACCTTCTTTGCCTTTGCTACCTTCCTTTTCCTTGGGAGGCGTCCGTTTACTTTTTGATTGTTGTTTCCCACCAGCAGCGTATTTCTGATTTAGTTTTCTGAGGTAGGGGACTTTGTTGTATAGGGTAAGCAGGTTAATTTGCCCGTTTAGCTGAGCTTGCGTTGAATTTTTTATCGTATTTCCCAACTCAATCGAATCAGCAACAATCGGACTTGCCAGCCAATCGTAGGTTGTAGTGTATCGTGCGGTTAAAGAAGTAAAATCGAGGAATGGTAATCTATTAATAGGCACATTCCAGTTAAGGTTGATGGTGTGATTATAATTGGTGGTTCTTCCAAAATCTGAAATATTGGTCCACACCTGCTTTTTCCATACCTCATATTGATAGGGGTCGCTATCTTTATTGACTCTACCATCCGGTTCATCAATACGGGCAATATTGGAAGCTGAAAAATCCAATTTCAAGGCTTTCGACAAATCCCATTTCACATCATAATTACGATTCCAAACAAAATTCTTTTGAAAAGTAACCGGAATAATGATACCACTGTTATCCAGATGGTCGCTGGAGATATTCCGTAGTTGACTTTCCTGATAGCTACGATACACATCCGTACGGAACGACAATTGTTGAGGCAGGTAATAGAAATTAAAATCGCGTATAAGCTGGAAGGCTTTTTTTCGTAATAATTTACTTTTTGAACTCCGGAATGGAGAAATGTTTTCCGGTCGATTCGTGAAGTTATAGTTTAAACCACCCCGGTAATCTTTATTTACATTGAAAACCGTATTAATGTTTCGCGAATAAATTTCACTGTATGCGTAGCTGGCAGTCCAGTTGCTTATATCGTAAATTTTGGGGGTAGCGCGATTGCCTTTTTGAATAGTAATATTAGTCAGATTAAAGCTTTTTCTCCGCGAATAGGTTTGAGCGATGTATTTAATAGAGTCGCGTTCAGCATCACTGGAAGCATTATCCAGAGCAACATCCAGGGGTATATCCGGGTCAAGAGGATTATATTCCGGATTACTGACATTTTCACTAATTCCGATATAAACCGGCAGTTTCACGCCGGATTCAGCGCCGAAAAATTTTCCTAGTTCAAAAGTGGATGATACATCATAGGAATACGTTTCCTCTTTCAATGTTTCATTTATTTTCTTATCAATGCTGCCAAATCCGGGTTTACGGGTGCTCCCGGCAACAGTAACAGAACCAAAATCCGCCAGCTTGGTCATCATACGAGCATTAGCAGCCCATCCGCCTTCTTCATCAAAATCCGTTAAACGAAGTTCATTTAGCCAAATCTCTCCGGATTTAGGTAGTGCATCATCGCCGGCATCCGAGAAGGCACTGTTCCGCTTTGGGTTTCGAATCCCAATCATTACAGTTTTAATATTGCTCAAATTTGGATTTCCTACAACTGTCACTTTATTGACATAATTACCATCTTCATCGGTAGTATTTGGGTCGAGCATCGAATAAGGAGCGGTTATACTAACAACGGATGGATTGGCACGATTCGCATCATTCCGGTATTGCTTAACGCTTTGGAAAACAGATAAAAGGATATTAATTCGATTTTCAGTAGGCCATACAATTTCGCGGTCAATGGAGTTTTCATTATCATAGCGGCCGGCTGGTGTAACGGAAAGCGGAACTTCGTATTCGTAATAATTTTGTTTATAATCAGAACCTATTCGGATGAAAACTCTTAAATCGCCATCATTCAACACATACGGGTCAATCGTTTCAGCGTGAACCTCCATTTGCATCCGCTGATACTGACGCATATCCAGCCCAATCGTTTTGTAGGCAGCCCGTGAATCACCATCTTCCAACTCTTCAACTTTCAAGACAATGGATTGCTCATTTAATTGAGTTAACGAAGGATCCGAATAATTAATAGAACGATCGATTCCGGGAGGCAACACATAATTGATGGGTGACCGATTTCCGTTCTCTTCAATATTCACAGCTGAAATATCAAAAGTAGCGCGCTCCGATTGCGGAGTTGTTTCCCATTCACCTGCTTCACGCAGGGAATAATTATATTTTCTCCATTCTCCACGAACCAAATCCAGCGTGGCAAAGCGCAGGACAACTTCTTTGTCGAATTCCCGTAAAAACATCCGCATAAATCGTATGGACTTATAGTCGGAGATTGAACCCACCACCTTATCAGGCTCATAAATAGGCACTTTAAACTGATACCATGTTACACTTGATACCTCGCCATTAGCTAGTTTTGTAAAAGATGTAATTTCATCATTAATGAATTCCTTATCATATCTCAAATTCTGGAAAGTGATAGGAATTTCATACTGATAATAACTTTCGCTTTCACTCAAGGTATTATCTCCATTTATATCTTCCAAATCAGGAATCGTAGTAGATGAAGTTGGGTAATCTTCCGTAAACTGTTCAGAAGCAGGAGAGTTTCCTTCTGTTCCATTAAAAAGTTTATATCGGTCGAGAATCCCTGTTTCAGCTGCATCATAATCACTTCCCCGAGGATAGTGAAAATTATCTGAGGCCGGATCTTTCATTAGCTTATCCCAGGCTTCCTGGCTCAACAAACCGGCATTGAATAATTGCTCAGCCTGTGTATAAAAGTCTTGATAAAATTCCTGCTCATTTCCCAAGGCGGAAGATAATCCGTCAAAACCTACATCCTGATAGGGACGACTTTCATTATTATTATCTGCATCAAAGGCAGGAACCAGGGATTGAATCAATGGAACAACACCCCAAAGGGTAGTATCGAGATAAGCAGAATCGGAGGGACCCGGTAATCCATGCTCAAATGCTTTACGTGAATCGCGCAATATATCTTCTGATACATTACCCAGGTTGAAATATAGTTTACCGCCATCTTTGGTGCTATCTTCTACGAAGGGATCCATCATCCAAAACTCAATAAACTCAATATTAGCTTCTTCAAAATCATTGGTCGTTAAATCACGCATAATCCCACCCCAACGTGTGGTAGGTTTATTTAACAATCCTGTTCCGTCATTTACAAGACCTGCTGAATAGGCAGTTGGTTCTAATTCGAAATTATAGGGACCTCTCTCACTAGGATAAAAGGCAAGATTTAATACGGAAATATTGGTTGGAATGCCACCCGGAGTTTCTTTATTTGGAAAGATTTCTTTTTCCAGCACTTCGCGTACAAAGTGGCTGGATTGTGAGTCCGGATTATTTGAAAGATGGGCAGGCGTGGAGGAATTGTTACTCCGAAGAAATAAAGGGTCAATGCTGTACCAGGAAAGTAAGGCCCGATTTTTTCCATAATTAAGACCCGAGGTTGCATCATCCGCTTCCGGAAATAAAGAAGGCTGATGTTGGGGGGTAGAAGCCAGAACCCAGGCTCCATAATTTCGCAAATCGATAGATGTTTGGGAACCTTCAAAATCATCAATATAGGCAGTCCCGTTCCCTTTCAAAGCACTGGAATGACCCGGTATTAACTGAGCAAACTCACCATAAAACTGAATAGAAGATTTCTCTTTAGTTTCCAGGAAAGGCAGTTTATCAATCATTTTGGTCAGAAAAGGAACCTCTGCTCGATAAGAAGCATCTACTCCCCAAATCGTATTAGAAATCGGCTCATCCCCAATATTTACTTTGGTTGTAATAGGTCGTTCCGTAAGGTTTAAAATCGTAGCACCTAAGGTAAAATCTTTATTCACCTGATACTGGAAATTACTTCCTATCAAGGTTTTCGATTGGATATTAAAGGTGGAATTACTTTCAAGCGATATTTGAATTGGTGTACCGGATTCCAGCAAACCTTGATTAATAATCTTTACCCGACCCATATTGTAATCCACCTGATAATCCGTATTTTCGGTAAGTTCACGACCTCCTGCGGTGACTTTCACAGAACCTTCGGGAACATTCAGAGCATTCAGGGATATCTCTGAGCTGGAAGCTGACATATAGGAACCGCTTAGGAAGAACTTATTCTTATCGGCTTGCTGTTTGGCAACCGTTTTGGTTGAATCATACAGTGCTTCGAATACATATTTGTTGGCCAATTTCTCATTGCCCGGATTTCCCGATTCAATAGCTTTTCGAAGATAACTGCCAAAAGGTTCACGAACAGGGAAGATAATTCGCCCATTCGTAGCATTAATCGTAGTTCCCTGAATAAAATCGAAATATCCATCCGGATAAGGATCCAGATTCGAGTTAACATTATCAAGATTTAATACAGTGAGTAAAGGTTCTCCGTTTATACCCCCATTTTCCTGTGTTTCCCCTTCGGGGATATAATTAATAGCTGTACCCGTTAAATCATTCTGATACATGACATTAAGGACGAAATCCTGAGAATTAATCTGATAAGCTCCAATCGGGTAGATATTTTTCATCATAAGCTCCCAGGTAGGGCTGGGTACTTTTTGATTATTAATCCGTAAACTCGGTGAGAGGTAGGTACCTTTTATCAATTTACAGATTAGCGTATTAGGGTCAGCAGGGCCATCGGCGGTAAACTCTCCAACCCGGTAAATCTTCCCTTGAATCGTATATTCATAAGATACAGCCAATACTTCATCCTGATTAAGAGCAGCACTCAATGTGATATACCCTAGTTTTTCGTTCATCGTATATTCACTGGCAGACAATTTGCGCGCTTTTTCAACTTTTTCGTAATCTTGTCCTGAGATGAAATTGATGGAAGATAAAGGCGCCAACACAGTAGATACCTGTGAAATATCCCGAATCGCTGCATAATCCGTAATCAATTTACTGTATAAATCATTCCAGCCATTATCCGGGACCTCAGGAGACTGCATATTATGTACAGCCATCTGTTCATTCAAAATATTGGAATTCCAGACGGAAGGATTATCGGTATGATAAATCCCGTAACTTCCGTTAACCCCGGCCGGATTATAAGCGCCTTCCCCTATGTCAACAAAGGCCACAATATTTCGGGAATCCGAATAATTTCCACTTTTATTAGTAACCCAAACTTCTATTTTATTGATAGTAATCCCGGAGGAAATAACCGGCATTGTACTCATCGATGCATCATATCGATCCTTAAAATACTGAGAAAGAAAGAAATGTCGATTTTCTTCATATTCATCCGCCCATATTTCATAATCATTCAATTGAGCACCCCCTTCAACCTCAATCACTGAAGATTCGCCCCGTTGTTGACTGAAAACGGTAGTCATTCTCAGCTTACCGAATTTCATCTCTGTTTTAATCCCAAATAAACTTTGGGAACCTGTAATCAAGGTACCCGTCAAAGGCAAGGTAACATCACCGGCTTCAATCACCTGAATGATTTCATCTTCTTTCCCTTCGTAGCGGAGATTCATTTTATTTTCGAAATCGAAGGTGGACTCCGTATTGTAATTGGTTTGGATTTTCATTTTATCCCCGATTTGTCCGGTGACATTCATCTGGATTTTTTCCTGAAAATCGAAAGTAGTAGTACGTCGAAGTCTTTCGGGTAAATTAGGATTTTGGGTATTTGAAATGTTGATACCAAAAATAAGTTCGGCTGAACCTTGTGGGCGAATATTAATGGTGCTGCTTCCAAAGATTTTATCAAAGGCTTCGCCGCCGATTTGCAATTTGGGAATCAGAGAAGTGGATTTTGAAAAGCTTTCGGCTTTGAATTTTTGTCTCCAGTAATTTCGGATAGATTCCTGCATCTCAAACTCACGATACTCTTCAACGGTCATCGATGAAGGAAATCGATAATTGAGGTTTCCTATTTTTTGACGGAAGATATATTCATTGGAGTTGGGGTCGTATTCGACCTCATTTTTAATATTATCAGGTTGTGAAAGAATCAGTCCATCACCGGGATTAGTCACATTATCGACCGGGTAATCGCTATCATCTTCGAATTCGTATTGAATTTTTGTATCGCTTGTATCGGGGAGATGAATGGAAAGGCTGTTGTTTTCCGGGGAAAGAGCGTATGCCTGATCAACTTCTGAGACAGGCGATTTCGCCGCCTTTGAAGAGATAAAGACAAACAGGAAGCTGATAATTACAGCCAACACACTATAAAACTGACGGTTTCTCTTCAACGTTTTACTTAAAATTACAATCCGACATAATTCCGCTACAATTGTTTCAGGGCTTGCTTAATAAATTCTTCTACTCGCAAAGCCGGCTCATGAGCCAAAATCTTAGCAAGTACCTTTTCGGAAGCAGCTTTAGCAAAGCCCAGAGCAACTAATGCAGATAACGCTTCATCTACATGAGTATTGTTTTGGCGAAATAATATTTCACCCTCATGCCGGATTCCGGCTACTTTATCCTTAAGGTCGATAATAATGCGTTGTGCAGTTTTTGGACCAATTCCCTTAATATTTTTAAGAACATCCACTTTTTCATGAGTGATGGCGGCAATCAGTTCGCCGGAACTCAAGGAAGACAGCATCATTCGTGCGGTATTAGCCCCTACTCCTGATACTGAAATCAATGCTCTGAATACTTCTCTTTCAACAGTATCTACAAAACCAAACAAAGTATGAGCATCTTCCCGAATAACTTCGTGAACATATAATAAAGCTGATTCTTTTCCCTGAAGGTGGATAAAACTTTGCAGGGAAATCTGGACATTATATCCAATTCCCTGAATATCAATCACTGCGCTGGCGGGCGTTACGCTTTGTAAAGTGCCTTTTAGGTATTCAAACATGCCTGTTCTTAAAATAGGGCGTAAAAGTAATAAAATTAAGCTCTCATAAAAGAACAAGTATTTCAGTGATAATCTTTTGTATCTTATCGAATCACGGACATTGGGCGTACGGCAGAAAATTCCGGAGACCTTAGCTTATAATAATAATTCCCGGAAGGTAATTCAGAAACGGAAACTTCCACTGTATAAGTGCCGGCAGATTGTTCTGCATTGACTACTTCTTTAATCAATTTGCCATCAATCGACCAAATTGAAAGATTGGCACGAACATCGGCCGGTAATACGTACGAAATCTGTGTAGTAAGGGAAGCAGGATTTGGGCTATTCTGTAGCAGTTGATATTCCGTTGGAAGATTTTGGAGCGAATTGACTTTCACCTTGGAAGTAACTGAAATTGCATTTGTGGCATAAATATCATTCCCCTCCAGCCAACGTTCAACGATAATGGTTTCTTCCTTTCCGGTTTCAGTACTCCACAAACGCAGTGTAAAAGCGGTTTCTTCGGCTACTCCTTCTTTCTCCATTGTAGTTTCATCATCGCCCCAAATAGTGATTGCAAAATGCCCTCCCAGATAAACACCACTTCCTACCAACTGACCAATACTATTAAAAGCGCCAATTTCATCACCATACTCAGGTGCTTTCTCCCAACTTGTTTCCGGAATTCCTACTGTCATATTCGATCCGGTATTCGTAACTCCGATATAATGTTTCGGTTCCTGAAATTTATATTCAATGGATTGGGCGTACAGAGTAGCAGTCAATAAAGACATTGCCAACAGGCTACTAATTGATTTTAAGTTCATGACTTGTATTTTTTATGCGATTAATCTTGTATTTCAATTTAACTTTTCAGACAAACCAAAGGTAGAGTAATTTGATTATAAAATCAAAACATAAATATAATGACATTTGCAACACTATGCTAAAGAACATTGAAAAAAGAGCAAAAAAACAGTCCTTAAACATAGGGCATACCGAACAATGACAAATCTCATGAAATACCTTTGTAGCTGGTCGAAAAAACACTAACTATGGCAAAGATTACGAAAAAAGAGGCGCTCGATTACCACGAATTCCCGCGCAGAGGAAAGATTGAGGTCGTTCCTACTAAACCCTATGCAACTCAAAAGGATTTATCGATGGCTTATACGCCGGGTGTTGCACAACCTTGTCTCGAGATTCATGCTAATCCGGATGATATTTATCGTTACACTTCCAAAGGAAATCTGGTAGCGGTAATTTCAAACGGAACAGCAGTACTTGGACTAGGAAATATTGGTGCAGGCGCCGGAAAGCCTGTGATGGAGGGAAAAGGTTTACTTTTCAAGATTTTTGCTGATATTGATGTTTTTGATATTGAAATTGATGAGATGGATACCGAAAAAATCATCCAAACCATCAAAAATATTTCGCCCACTTTTGGTGGAATTAATTTAGAAGATATTAAAGCACCGGAGTGTTTTGAAATTGAAAACCGTCTTAAAGCAGAACTGGATATTCCGGTTATGCACGATGATCAGCACGGAACCGCAATTATCTCATCAGCAGGTTTATTGAATGCTCTGGAATTAGCCGAAAAAAACATTGGGGATGTAAAGATGGTTATTAATGGTGCAGGAGCTGCTGCTGTTAGTTGCTGCAGACTTTACATCAAACTGGGATTAAATCCTGCTAATGTTGTTATGCTCGACAGTAAAGGGGTTATTAATTCAGCCCGAAAAGATTTGAACGAAAGTAAGCGTGAATTCATGACCCCCCGGGATGTTCATACGCTTGAAGAAGCTATGGTTGGAGCCGATGTATTTGTTGGATTATCCGTAGCCGATGTACTTACACCCGATATGCTTCGCACAATGGCCGATAAACCCATTGTTTTTGCGATGGCCAATCCAAATCCGGAAATCGAATATCAAAAAGCTTTGGATTCCCGCCCGGATATCATCCTGGCTACCGGTCGTTCTGATTACCCTAATCAAATTAATAATGTATTAGGATTTCCTTTCATCTTCCGGGGAGCCCTTGACGTTCGGGCTACCAAAATCAATGATGAGATGAAAATTGCGGCTTGCTACGCACTTAGTCAACTCGCTAAAGAACCAGTTCCTGAAGAAGTTAACCTGGCTTACCAAACTCATAATCTGGTGTATGGTCCAACCTATTTCATCCCTAAACCACTCGATCCCCGTCTCATTACTTCCATCGCTCCTGCAGTAGCTAAAGCTGCCATGGATTCCGGGGTAGCCAAGACTCCTATCAAAGATTGGGATGCTTATAATGATGAACTTAGTAAAAGACTTGGACTCGGTTCACCCATTGTTCGTCAGATTAAATCGCGTGCAAAGAAAAATCCAAAACGCGTAGTCTTCTCAGAAGCAGACCATTACAGGATGCTGAAAGCCGCTGAAATTGTCATCAGCGAAGGCTTGGCTATTCCTATTTTACTGGGAAATGAAAGGAGAATCCGCCGAATTATTGAAGAAAATGAATTAGAACTCGAAGGCGTTGAAATCATCGATCCGGAAAGCTTCGAAGAAGATGAACGCAGAGCTCAATTCGCTGAAATCTTCTTTGCAAAAAGAAAAAGAAGAGGTGTTTCTTATTCAAGTGCCAAAGATAAAATGCTTCAAAGGTCCTATTTTGCCCCCATGCTGGTTGAAACAGGCTATGCCGATGCTATGGTTTCCGGAATTAAAAAGAATTATCCTGAAACGATTCGTCCCGCTCTCGAAGTAATTGGAAAACGCCCCGGCGACTCCCTGGTTTCCGGAATGTACATCATGAATACAAAAAAAGGTCCTCTATTCTTTGCAGATACAACTGTCAACCTGAACCCAACCGTTGATGACTTGGTAGCTATCACCCTTCAAACTGTCAGGGCAGTCCAAGTATTCCAAATTGAACCAAGAGTGGCTCTTTTATCATATTCCAACTTCGGCTCTATCAAAGCTGCTATTCCCGAAAAAACCAGCCAGGCAGTTGCCCAACTTCATCGTGACTATCCTGAACTCATTGTTGATGGGGAAATGCAAGCAAACTTTGCCTTAAATAATGAAATATTGAAGGAGAATTTTCCGTTTAGCAAATTGGTTAACAACCCCGCAAATATTCTGATTTTCCCGTATCTTACAGCCGGTAATATTGCGTATAAACTCCTGCAGGAATTAGGTAGCTGTGATGCCATTGGCCCGATTTTAAACGGAATGAACAAAGCCGTTCACGTCTTACATATCGATGCAAGTGTGACTGAAATTGTAAATATGGTGACAATTGCTGTGTTGGATGCTCAGGAAGTTGCCAGCCGAAAATAACCGCTCACTATAGATAGAATGTCCATGCATAAAAGCATGGACATTCCATCACGAGATTAATATTTAAAAGTAGAAATAAGATTATCATTAGATGAAATCAATTGGAATATCAACGAATTGCAAAGACTGCCTGGTTCATCAGGATACGATTTTCAGACATTTGAATCCTGAACAACTTGAGGAAATTGATATAGATAAATGTTGCAATGTGTATAAGCGTGGAACTATTCTGTATCACGAAGGAAGCCGAATAAATGGCATTTACTGCGTAGCCAGCGGAATCGTAAAAGTTTTTAAAACCGGAACCGAAGGGAAAGAGCAAATCATACGCTTTGCCAAGAAAGGAGATATTCTGGGATACCGCTCTGTTATTCGCAAGGAGAGCGCCTGTACTTCCGCAATCATCAACGAAGAAGCCCATCTGTGTTATATCTCCGCCGAATTGTTGCTTCGTATGATTAGCCAAAATGCAGCTTTCTCGATGGAAATTACCACGATGGCCTGCAAAGAACTGGGTGAAGCCAATAATTTCATTACCGAAATTGCTCAAAAAACAGTCCGGGAAAGGATGGCTGAAATTATTCTATATCTAAAAAGTGAATTTGGAGTGGATGATGAAAACACCC
>JAIPAR010000056.1 GCA_021739985.1 Bacteroidales bacterium
TGGGATGCAGGCATTTATACAGCACCCGCCACCTACGAATTAGACATTCACTCAAAGGGAGATCTCAATGTAAGCGGCCCATTTGATTTCCAATTTGATGCCAATAATAATTTGATTTACGACAGTGTTCAAATCGTATCAGATCAGCAGCAATTATTAGATGATTATCTGTTAAAAAACAAGAACAAAGGGCTGGGAGTTGATTTTGGTGCCAGCTTGAAGTTATTTGAAAAACTAAATGTAAGTGCTTCCGTAACCGATTTTATCAATACGCTGAGTTGGAATCAAAATGTATTTCAATTAAGCCAGGACGCCAGCATTCACCTGGACGGAGTTGAATTAAACAATATGGATCAAACGAATGATTCCAATATTTTCGAGCCACTCCTTGATACGATTGCCAATGAATTTCAATTAGTGTCATCTTCCAATAGTTTCACAACCAAAATAAGAGCCAGGTATTATCTGGGTGCTAATTATGAGTTGCTCAAATGGTTAAATGTTGGTGCAGTTGTTTCGGGTCACTCATATCATGACAAAGCCTTTTTCAAATACACCCTCAGCGCCAACATGAAAATGTGGAGTTTTCTGGGATTATCCGTTAGTGGGAGCAAAACTGGAACAGGGCCAATCAGCTATGGAGCCGGGTTAAGCGTGAAACTTCTGCCTATTCAAATCTATGTAATTGGAGAAAACCTTACCGGATTATATTATGATCCAGATTATAATGGGGCACCGATGATTTGGCCGGGCGATATCAGCCATCTCTATTTAAAATTTGGTGTTAATATTGCCTTCGGAGCTAAGAAGAAAGATAAAGACGATGAAGTAACCATTCAATAAATGAAAAAGAGGCTGCCCCACGGACAGCCTCTTTTTTTTACTCTTTCTTATCCAGTGTGTACCGGAACCCCAGAAAGAACATGCGTCCCATCAAAGGTCCCCATACAGCACTGGCATCGAAAGCTTCTCCAAAAGGATTTTGTGGGTCAATAATGGGTGTTGACTGAACATAGTTTGTCAGATTTTCACCTCCTATATAGACGGAGAAGTGTTTAAATTTTCGAGTAATTTGCGCATGAAGCATCAGATAATCAGGCGTTTGATTATTGGTATAATCCGGCAGATTCAAGGCTTCGATGCTTTGTGGAAGCGTACTTACTCCATTGTACTGAAGGGTCACATCAAACATCCATTTATTCATCGAGGTAGCATAGCTGCTGGTAAATAAGGCTTTGTAACGATTGATAAAAGGTCGCTGGCGAAGTTCATCATCAATAGTAACTTTTACATCATTCAAACGAAAAGCCAGACTAACCTGCCAGTTATAGAATGGTTCCATACTCACATCTGCCTGAAAACTATTCGAATAAGACTTCCCTTCCAAATTATAGAGATATAAGCGGTTAATTTCCTGATCAGCATCAACGATTACCTGATTCACAAAATCTGTCCGATAAAAATCCAGACTTAGCTTGACATCCCTTTCAATTGCATGGATATGGAAATCCTGCATATAGTTCACACCCATGTTCCAGGCTTCTTCGGCATCCAAATCACCCGCCATGATGAATTGTCTGGAACTGGGGAAATAGGCTGCCTGTTCAATGATATTATTTGGAATCCGGTACCCTTTCCCGATAGAGGCACGAAGCGTAGCATGCTCCGCCGGATGATATTTCATGTGCAAACGAGGCGTAAAGAAATTCCCATAGTTGCGCGTTAAATCATATCGTAAACCGAGTAAAACCTGCCATTTCTCTTCAACTGAATAATTATACTCAGCAAAAGCCCCCGGAATTGACTCCGTATAACTATAATCCGTACCGTCGAACTGCTGATTATAATCATCATACATATAACTAACACCAGCATTCATATGATGCTCATGTGAAAACAGCTCCGTAGCAAAAATCACATTTGAATAGAAGGAATGCTGGATTCCGGTGAATTTCCGGTTACCATAAAATGATTCCATTTCGTGACGGGTTCCGGTAAAAATAATCCCAATACTTTGCTCATGCTCTTCGCTCAACACAAATCCATTTTTAGCAAAAGCTTCATATTTACGATTATGAATTCCAATTCCATAGGCGGAAGGATTTTCCGGATTATCAAAATAGCTCATTTGACCACCCTCCCTGTTTTCTTCCAGAAAATCAATCCCCAATACAGCTTCATGATTTTTAAGATTCATGTACTTCCATCGATTTTGTATATGAACCTGGTCACTTAATGGAAGATTGATGAAACCATCTCCATCGGTATCATGTTTCAGTTTATTGAAAGAATAATGTCCCAACAGCATGGTACTCCATCGCTCACTTAACTTTCGGGCTCCGTATGTATTCAATTCAAATCGTCCAAACTGATTCCCATACAAATTCAAATGAAACGGGTCGGCACGTTCAGGTTTGTGGTATTCTACATTGATTTGGCCGGTAATTGACTCAAACCCTTCGATCACTGAACTGGTTCCTTTGGAAACCTGAATTGACTCGATGAACGAGCCGGGAATGTACATCAATCCTAATCCGGTGGATAATCCCCTCACATAAGGCTTCTTCTCCAGCAAAATCTGACTGTACTTTCCGTCAAGCCCTAGCATTCTGATTTGCTTCGCGCCACTCACTGCATCCGTGTATTCCACATCCACAGCAGCCGTATTTTCAAAGCTTTCAGACAAATTACAGCAGGGAAGTTTTTGTAAACCCGCTACCGTTATTGTTTGAGTCTGTATAGCCGACTGTTTCGATAGAATTTCTCCTAATTGCCGGCTTTGGACCTCAACCTCTGACAAGTCGCTGCTCTCTTTCAGTGTATGCTTCATGGATTGGCTTGCACGGGTAACTAACAGTGTATCTGTATGATACCCCACAAAGCTAATGACCAGTTTGTAGGGGAACTGGTCTCCCGGTAGCGGCAAGGTAAAGCGACCTTTGTCATCGGTTGAGGTGCCGGTTGTAGTATTAGCCCAGTATAAATTGGCATTGATTAAAGGCATGGGCTCCAGGGATTTACTCATGGAATTCTCTCCATAAATAATCCCACTAATTTGTTGTGCCGAGAGCTTTTGCAAAGCACCCAACATCAAACAAATTGACAATATATATTTGATTTTCAACATTTTCTGTATGTTTTAAATGATAAATACAAACAAACCCAAGGGTTTGTCCACTAACTAATTACAGCATTAAAGTGCTATAATCAACACAGAAAAGTTGAGAAAAGAACAGGTTTTGAAACCTTATAAAGGATGGGTGGCGGATATGAAGCAGGGAAGGTATTGGTACATTCCGATTGAAAAGCAGATGAAAAATCTATAAGTGGCAAGCCATTAAGCTCCAAAGGTATGGAAAGGTTGGTAGCACTATAGAATGTATTATCCAAATGCAACCACGAAATATCCTCAAAGCAGCAAGATTCCTCACCTTGCTCCAGGGCCGGCATATTGACAAATTCAAAACTATAGCTGATAGTTTCAGCTTCATGATGACAAGCACAACCGGAAGAACAACAATCATCTCCCTCTTCCAGATGCGAGGAGCATCCATCTTCTTCAGATATAAATAAAGAAACCGTATTCAGCTTTCCATGAAAATAATGCTGCACAAAGAGGATGCCATTGCTTATAGCTAACATCCAGATTGCGAGAACAATACTTATTATTTTCCTGAAAGACTTCATGCTTGCAAATATATAAAAATGCGCTTATAAAAAACCGAGCTCTAATTTTGCTTCATCGCTCATCATATCTTTATCCCAGGGTGGTTCAAAGCTTAAATCAACATAAACCCCTGAAACACCGGGAATAGCTGCTACCCGATTCCGAACATCCAAGGGAAGTGAATCTGCAACCGGACAATTCGGAGCTGTTAAGGTCATCACAATAGTAACAAATTGATTATCATCAACATCAACCTTGTAAATCAAACCAAGCTCGTAAATATTGACGGGAATTTCAGGGTCAAATATCCCTTTTAAAACATCAATAATCTGGGTTTCTATCATTAAAAATTCATTCGATTCCATAGTTCAAACATTGTTACGATTTACCTGAAATTCGGGTTTGATACGCCAGGGCATAAAGCTTCATCTGCTTAATCATCGCCAATAATCCATTCGACCGCGTTGGTGAAAGATTCTCTTTCAATCCAATTTGATTGATAAAATATAAATCACTATCCAAAATATCAGCAGGAGTTTGATTTGACAAGACCTTCACCATCAAAGCGACTATCCCTTTCACGATAATTGCATCGCTGTCGGCTTTAAACTGAATCTTTCCATCATGCAAATCTGCAACCAACCAAACTTTTGACTGACAACCCTTTATCACATATTGTTCGGTACGAAAAGTACTGTCCAGCTCAGGCAATTCTTTACTTAATTCGATGAGTAGATTGTATTTATCCATCCAATCATCAAACACTTCAAAATCCTCAATAATCTGATTTTGTATCTCACGTATAGTCATCATTCAAAATTTAAAGGCTAACCAAACATCAGTTTAACTTTCTCAATACCACGGATAAAGATATTAATTTCATCCTCCGTATTATAAAACGCAAAGGAAGCCCGAACAGTTCCATCAATTCCAAAATAATTCATGACCGGCTCGTTGCAATGTGTTCCTGTGCGCAAAGCTACACCCATTTTATCGAGCACCATCCCGATATCATACTGATGAATCTGATCCATAACAAAGGAAAGGACGGAAGCCTTTTGACTGGCGGTTCCAATAATTCTCGTTCCTTCAATTTGCTGCAGTTGGGAGGTAGCATACTGAAGCAGATTAGCTTCCCGCTCCATGATAGATTTCATTCCAATGGCAGACACGTAATCGAGGGCAAGGCCGAGAGCGTGCGCGCCAACGAAATTCATGGTGCCGGCTTCAAACTTAAAGGGAAGCTGATTGTAGGTTGTTTTTTCAAAACTCACATGATCAATCATGTCGCCACCACCCTGATAAGGAGGTAATTTTTCAAGCCATCTTTCCTTGCCGTACAAAACGCCAATACCCGTAGGTGCATAAATCTTATGCCCGGAAAAAACATAAAAATCACAATCCAGTTCAGTCACATTAATCTCCTGATGCTGAATAGCCTGGGAGCCATCAATTAAAACCGGAATGCCCTGTTGATGCGCCTTTTCGATAATTTCCTTGACCGGATTAATCGTTCCCAGTGAATTTGAAACCTGAGACACAGCAACGATTTTAGTCTTTTCGGTAAGCAAACTGTCTAATTGCTCCAGCAACAACTCACCTGCATCATTCATCGGAATGACTTTGATGGAACAGCCTTTTCGGTTTGCCACAATTTGCCAGGGAACGATATTGGCATGATGCTCCATTTGGCTAAGCAAAATTTCATCTCCCTGAGATAAAAAGCTATCCCCAAAGCTTGTAGCAACCGCATTTATCGAGGCAGTAGCGCCGGCTGTAAACACAATTTCCTTCTCGGAGCGCGCATGAATAAAAGCCTGTACTTTTTGACGAGCTTCTTCGTATAGCCGGGTGGACTCCTGACTTAAGCGATGGACTCCCCGATGGATATTGCTGTTATAATGTGTATAAAAATCGGTGATTCCCTGAATTACTTGTTGCGGTTTCTGGGTAGTTGCTGCATTATCGAAATAAATCAGCGCTTTCCCGTGCACTTGTTGATTCAGAATCGGAAAATCAGAACGGATTTGAAGAAAATCGGGGCTGCCGGCAGTATTCATATCAATGACATTTAAAATCGCAGTGATTACATCTCGAAAGCTCGCCTCGCAGGCGTTTGCTAACCAGCTCTTCGACCCGTTCCTTCAGTCCGGGAATTTGAATCGTTGAAACTACTTCATCCATAAAGGCATACATCAACATCAGGCGAGCTTCTTTTTTACTGATTCCCCGGGATTGCAGATAAAAAAGCGCTTCATCATCCAACTGACCAATCGTGGCACCATGCGAGCATTTTACATCATCTGCATAAATCTCCAGCATTGGTTTGGTATTCATTTTGGCCGTATCCGACAGTAAAATCGTACGGTTTACCTGATATGCCTCCGTTTTCTGAGCATCCGGATGAACATGTATCTTTCCATTAAAAGCCCCAATCGCCTCATCATCCAAAACACCTTTAAAAAGTTGACTGCTCATGCAATGCGGTTTCAGATGCTCAATTAAAGTATGATTCGTTATTTGCTGATTTCGGTCGGTTAAGTATAAACCGGAAGTAATATTATTGGCCCCTTCCCCATCCAGTTTCACATGGAAATGATTTCGAATCAAGCCGCCGTGCAAGCTAATTGCATTTGCAATAACCTGACTGTTTGCTTGTTGATATATGAAATTCCCATCCAGACAGGTGGAATGATTGTTGGCATTTTGCATCTTGGTAAGATGAAAAGAAGCATTTTCTCCAGCAAAAATCTCGGTTATCGAGTTTGATAAAAAATGACTCTCTCCAAAAGTATGGTCGCAAACTAAAATATGAGCTGAGGCATTATCTTCCAAAATAATCAGATTCCGTGTATTTACAGCCAGATTATCGGTATGATCCAACATCGTAATAAGCTGGATAGTATCTTTTATTTGGCGATTCTTAGGAACAAACAGGAAAAATCCATCCAGTGCCAGCGCTGTATTTAAAGCAACTAATCCATCATCCTTATAATCAGCAGCTTTAGCAAAATATTTACCCACTAATTCCGGAAACTCGCTCCATGCATTCAGCAAACTTCCATACACAACACCGCTGGGAAGAACCGTTAAATCGAGCTGACGGGCTACATAACGGCCATTCAGGATAAACTCGACTTGAGTATCCAGATTGGGGACATCACAATTGAACAAGGCATCTTCTTCAATCTGAATTTCCTGACTCGAAAGTGCTGTTTTATAAATCTTTGAAAATGATGGTTTTAAATCGGTATAACGATAATTCTCCGCTTTGGTTGTAGGAATGCCCAATTGATTAAAAGCATTAAAAGCATCTTGCTGAATCTGAGTTAAAGCAGCCGGCAGGCGTAAACCAAGCTCCTCTTTTTGAATCAGATAGAGCTTCTTCAACTCCTGGACGGTATCGATTAATTCGTAACTTGTCATCATGGGTTGATTAATTTGCCTCTAATTGATCCACTTCTTTTTTAATCCAGTCGTAGCCTTTTTCTTCCAGCTCGTAAGCCAGCTCTTTGCCGGCCGAACGAACAATCTGTCCATTATAAAGCACATGGACAAAATCAGGTACGATATAATCAAGCAGACGCTGATAATGGGTAATCACGATTACTGCATTTTCAGAGGATTTGAGCTTGTTTACCCCATTGGCCACAATGCGAAGGGCATCAATATCGAGACCTGAATCGGTTTCATCCAGAATAGCCAGTTTAGGTTCCAGCATGGCCATTTGAAAGATTTCGTTTTTCTTCTTTTCACCTCCTGAGAAACCTTCATTCACTGAACGATTGGTAAGTTTGCTGTCGATCTCGACCAATTCCTTTTTCTCCCGCATCATTTTTAAAAACTCGCCGGCAGTTAAAGGAGTTAATCCCCGATATTTTCGAACCTCATTCACAGCGGTTTTCATGAAATTATTCATGGAAACTCCCGGAATTTCAATAGGATACTGAAAGCCCAGGAAAATACCTTCGCGAGCGCGGTCTTCCGGAGAAAGGGTGGTTAAATCTTTTCCTTCAAACATAATTTGTCCCTCGGTAACTTCGAAGATTTCCCGGCCAGCCAGCACGGCGGCCAGCGTACTTTTCCCTGAACCATTGGGACCCATAATAGCATGTACTTCACCCGGTTTCACTTCCAGATTCAATCCTTTCAGGATTTCCTTCCCATTGATAGCTGCTTTAAGATTTACAATTTTTAGCATATCCAGTATTTATTAGCCTACACTTCCTTCCAGGCTGATTTGTAATAATTTTTGAGCTTCTACCGCAAACTCCATCGGTAACTGATTCAGAACTTCTTTTGCATAGCCATTTACAATTAATCCAATGGCATCTTCAGTGCTGATTCCCCGCTGGTTGCAGTAAAAAATTTGATCTTCCCCAATTTTCGAAGTGGTTGCTTCATGTTCAACAATAGCCGATTGATTATCGACCTCGAGGTAGGGGAAAGTATGAGCGCCGCATTTATCACCGAGGAGTAAAGAGTCGCATTGCGAGAAATTGCGGGCATTATCTGCATTTCTGGCAACACGCACTAAACCACGGTAGGAATTTTGACTGCGGCCGGCTGAAATCCCTTTCGACACTATCGTACTTTTGGTGTTTTTACCAATGTGAATCATTTTGCTTCCGGTATCTGCCTGCTGATAATTATTGGTGACAGCCACCGAGTAGAACTCACCAACGGAATGATCGCCCCGCAAAATGCAGCTGGGATATTTCCAGGTCACGGCTGAACCGGTTTCCACTTGTGTCCAGGATATCTTGGAATGAACGCCTTTACACATACCCCGCTTGGTCACGAAATTATAAATGCCACCTTTTCCCTCTTTATCGCCCGGATACCAATTCTGCACCGTTGAATATTTCACTGATGCATGATCCATGGCAATAATTTCCACAATAGCTGCATGAAGTTGATTCTCATCCCGCATCGGAGCAGTACATCCTTCTAAATAACTAACATAGGCATTATCATCCGCCACAATCAACGTACGCTCAAACTGCCCGGTATTTGCGGCATTTATCCTAAAATAAGTCGATAATTCCATCGGACAACGCACCCCTTTCGGAATATAAACAAATGATCCATCACTAAAAACTGCAGAATTTAAGGCGGCATAATAATTATCCCGATAAGGTACAACTGTTCCCATATACTTTTTCACCAAATCAGGATACTCCTGAACGGCCTCACTAAATGAGCAAAAAATGATACCCAAATCGGCGAGATTCTTTTTAAAAGTAGTTTTCACGGAAACACTGTCCATAACTGCATCCACGGCAACACCAGTCAATAATTTTTGCTCATCCAGCGGGATTCCAAGTTTATTGAAGGTATCCAGCAATTCAGGGTCAACCTCATCGAGGGAGCTGAGTGATTTCTTTTGTTTGGGAGCAGAGTAATAGATAATATCCTGATAATCAATCTCAGGAATAGTAAGATGCGGCCAGGTAGGGAGCGGTAAAGTTAGCCAGTGGCGATAGGCTTTCAGGCGGAACTCGAGCATCCAGGCCGGTTCGTTTTTCTTTCCGGATATAAGCCGGACAGTCTCTTCGCTGAGACCTTTTTCGATGGTATCAGACTCAATATCAGTAACAAAACCATACTTATAATCACTTTGGGTCATTTCCTGAAGCAATTGATCCTGGTTGGTTTCCGGATTGAGTTCTTCCTTATATTGATTCATTGTTTCTGTATTAGTTTGTTAGCAAACACCGGTAAAAGCCCTGGCTTATCAGCCCAATTCAAGCATTTATTACTTAATCTCCCAGGGACTTTTATCATCTAAAAACTTCCGGAAATCCTCCGGATTGGGTACTCTTCTAACAATATAAAATCAAAACAGTTCTTATTTTTATTCAATCTAAATTAGTTTGCAAAAATAATAAATAGTTCAGGCAAGTTGGTAAAATGTGGAAGAAAAAAAGCATCAAAAAACCTAGCTTTGTGCCGCTTACTTTTTAGGAGATAATAAGTCAAAGCGAAGCAGTAATCAACATGCATCTGGCAGCTTAAATGCCTGATTTAGAATATATAATATCTATTTATAATAAGATGAAAAATCAAGTATTTCAAATACCAACAGGTATCAAGGCTATCATTTTTGACTTGGGAGGGGTTCT
Source organism: Bacteroidales bacterium (assembly GCA_021739985.1). Lineage (GTDB taxonomy): Bacteria > Bacteroidota > Bacteroidia > Bacteroidales > M50B96 > M50B96. Next base: position 9,793 of record JAIPAR010000056.1, read on the forward strand.
GGTGAATCTTGAAACCGAGCGAACCTTGAAGGAATTTCAGCGATTGGGCATCGGACAAGTGGATTTTAATACCCATCCCGGGAACCAGCCTGATTTTTTCTCACTCTACGAAAAAGGACTAATGACGGATGCGCATTTTATTGCCGGATTAGCAGCCCACATGGAGGAAGGAACCAGCTCGGAGGCGATTGTACAAGCCTGGAACGAGATGATTTTGGATTTGCCGGCACACCGGCTGGATTTTTTGCTTGAACTAAGAAAGAAGTATAAGTTATATCTCTTATCAAACACAAATAAGTTGCACATTGAATACTTTCTGGAGAGTTTTCGAAGACAGCATCCGGAGCGTTGTTTTGAAGATTATTTCGACAAGATTTATTATTCGCATGAAATAGGTAAACGAAAGCCTGATTTAGATTCTTTTGAGTTTGTTTTGGAAGATAATCAGCTTGAAGCCAAGGATTGTCTCTTCATTGATGATAATTTGGTTAATACCGAAGCTGCTCACAATCTGGGCATTACATCGATTCATCATCCCCGGAATGAAGAAATTGCTAACTTTCTGAAAGTCTAAAAACCCCGATACAAAGAATCAAATCTTCATTACATTTGAACGATTTTAAACTTTAAAAAAATGGTCAATATCAATAAAATTAGAGGAACCATCGGCATTTTGACCGGTGGAGGAGATGTCCCGGGTTTGAATCCTGCTATTCGTGCGGTAACCATACGTGCGATTCGTGAAGGATATCGGGTAATTGGATTACGCAGAGGCTGGGCTGGGATAACCGAAGTATTTCGGGATCCAAAAGCCGACAATCATGATAATTTCATCGAGCTTACCGAAGATATCGTCAATAGAGCCGGAAGAACCGGAGGAACCTTTTTACATAGTTCAAGAACACGGGCAAGTCATATCCCCAAAGATATGGTTCCTGAACATTTAAAAGCTGATTATCATGATGATATAAACGATTTAACTCCTGAAGTTCTGAAAAATCTGAATTATTTAGGGATTGATTATCTGATTCCGATTGGAGGCGATGATACCTTAAGTTATGCGGTTCGTTTGTTTCAGGAAGGAGTAAAAGTAGTTGCCATACCTAAGACGATGGATAATGATGTTCCCGGAACCGATTATTGCATTGGATTCAGCACCTGCATCACCCGAACGATTGCCTTGACGAACAGTTTAAGGACTTCGGCCGGGTCACATGAGCGTGTATTGGTGATGGAGGTTTTTGGTCGTTATGCCGGATTTACCGCTTTGCTTCCGACGATGGCCGGGGCTGCCAATCGCTGTGTTATTCCGGAATATAATGTAGAAATTGGACGATTAACAGAGCTGTTATCCCACGATAGATTAAAAAATCCAAGTCGGTATTCAGTAGTATTGGTTTCGGAAGGAGCCACCTTTACCGGAAGTGAGATGTTGTTTGAAGGAGACGAAGCCGATATGTTTGGACATCGGAAACTAGGTGGAATTGGAGATGCCGTATCATCCAAGATTAAAGAATTATCGCCCTTATTCAACAATGGACGTACCATAAATACAATTAATCAGAAACTCGGGTATTTGGTACGCGGGGGAGATCCTGATGCCATTGATTCCATTGTACCTATGGCTTATGGAAACCTGGCTTTAGACCTGATAATGAATAAGATACATGGACGTTTGGTTATTCTCCGCAATGGACGATACGATAATGCACCCATTGAAATCATCACAAGCAAGAAGAAGTTGGTAAATGTTGACAAGTTTTACGATACCGACCGTTTACGTCCGAAGTACAAATCCTTCGAGTTTAGCCCCTTATTTATTATGCAGGATAATTCCTAGGGAGAACGACCTTTGGTCGGAGGAAAGAGGAACGGCTGAGCCAGCGGTAGGGGG
>JAIPAR010000057.1 GCA_021739985.1 Bacteroidales bacterium
TACAGCTATGCATGGTCAGGAGGAGCGCCGATGTTTAAATATGCAAACACCCAATCAGTTGGAATGATGGCAGCGGATGATTATTCGGTGACGGTTACTGATAGTCATGGATGTACTGCTAAAGTTGATTTTACTGTCACCCAACCGGATGAAATCACATCGGATGCGGGTATTGATCAGCAGATTTGTTATGATGGAACTATCACGTTGGCAGGTTCATACACCGTTGCAGGTGGAGGAATCTGGAGTGGTGGTACCGGAACATTTGATCCGGATAATACGACCATGAATGCGATTTATACACCTTCAGCAGCAGAAATCGCAGCAGGAATGCTTAGTTTGACTTTAACGACTACCGATAATGGGCCATGCAATGCAGCGAGCGATGAAATGGAGATAACGATTTATCCGGAACCAAAATGGACTTACACTATTAACGGTGAAGCATATATAACAGGGATTCCTATTGAAATTTGTGATGGCATCCAAACTGATATTGTGGCTGGTAATTTCGTTGGCACAGTTCCTATCCAAGGGAAAAGGCAGCTCTTTTTCAATGGTACAGCCTTTAGTCCTTTGTCCATTATTCATACCAGCGATTTGACAGACTTTAGTCAAAACATATTGTTGCCTTTGGGAAATTGGGAACTCATTTTCTCTGACATTCAGGATGCACATGGTTGTACAGCCACTTCTCCAATGATGGCTTCCTTTAGCCCTCAGGTGATTATTAATCCTAATCCAACAGCCATCATTGAGTCGAACGACCCAATATGTATTGGGACAGGGCTTGAATTAAGTGGTGTTTATGATGAGATTTTTTGTACAGTGGGTTGCGAAGAGCCTCAAGGGTATTGCTCAAGTTATTCATCCATTGGAGATTATCAATATATTTCGAATTTTAAACTGAATAACACCCGAAACCTAAGTGGAGAAGGAAATTATACGCGATATGACCAATCCTCTTTCAAAACATTATATATCGACAGTACCTATCAAGTTACTCTGACTATTGCCGGCCCGATGAATTATCCACATTACAATATAGTATTTGTGGACTGGAATCGGGATGGAGATTTTGAAGATGCAGACGAAAGCTATGAAATTGGAGGAATGATTGGAATTGGTACAATCACCAACACTATTACTGTTCCTTCATCAGCCCTTATGGGTAAAACGATGCTTCGGGTAGTCAATCGAAAAAATAGCTACGCTCCGGCTTGTGGGAATTATCCGGTGGGTGAAACGGAAGATTATCTGATAGAGATTAAATCGGTAGATGCTAATAGCATCATGGATTATACTTGGTCAAGTCCTGCCGGGGCACACAATGGAAAATACCTGTCTATTAATGCTACCATTGCGAGCGATGATGGATTGTATTCTTTAACGGTGACCAATACCCATGGCTGTACTACCACAACCACCCATCAGACTATTGTAGCGAATCCGCAAATTGATTTTAGCCTATACGAAATCTATCAGGAAGCTCCTTTTATTATCAGTCTTAATCCGGGTACTTTTGAGACCTATATCTGGTCAGATGGAAGTACTCAAAGTTCATTGCTGGTAAATGATTTTGGTGCGTACTCCGTAACGGTTAGTGAGTATGATTGTATCGATAGTGATAGCCTTACATTTAATGAAGTTCAATATATCACCCTTAATCAGGGCTGGGATATGTTTTCTACTTATATCAATCAAACGGCTAACATTGAGGATGTATTAAGTGGTTTTCCCAATAGTGTTCAAATCGTTAAAGATAATGCCGGGCATTCATATTGGCCTTCCTTTGGCGTCAATGCGATTCAAAATATGATGGTAGGACAAGGTTATCAAGTAAAAATGTATCATACTGAAATACTTACCATTGAGGGAATTTCGGTAATTCCTGAAATCACTCCAATTTCGTTGTATAATGGGATAAATTTGGTTGGGATGTTACGCCATAATCCGGTCTCAGCAACCGAATTATTTGCCCCGGTTACACAGCATTTAGTGTATGTGAAGTTAAATAATGGGATGGTTTATCTGCCTCAATATCAGATTAATCAAGTTGTTACTTTGTATCCGGATGAAGCCTTTAAAGTGATGATGCTATCACCAGCATCTATAACATACCCGGCTAATGCAGCTATTAACATGGTAAAGGAAACACCTGTTCTTAACGAACCAATGTATTACCCGGCTTTGTGCAGTACAGGTTCCGACATGACTTTAATCATACCGGATGCTTTGTTGCAACCGATTCTGAAATCAGGCGATGAGGTGGCTGTGTTTAGCAGTACGGGTCGGGTTGTTGGAAGCGCTGTTTATCAGGGCGAAACAATAGCAATGCCGCTTTGGGGAGAAGACAAAACATCCCAGGTTAAATCAGGTTTGAGCCATGGTGAAGAGTTTGTTCTTGAGTTGTTCAACCATCAAACTGGCGAAGTTGCCCGCTTTGAAAGCATCAAATACGCCATGGGAGATGGAGTTTATCACGAAAATTCTTTAGCCATTCTTGAATCCTTTAACCTTGATCTTCACTTTAGCATTCAAGTTTATCCGAATCCAGCTACTGAGTATATTAATGTGAATTTTAGCCTAAGCGATGCAATGGACACGCAGCTAGAGATATACAATAGCTTAGGACAACTGGTTTTTGTGAAAGAAATTCAGAAAGAGGCAGGTTTTCAAACGGAAAGAATCGCTTTATCAAACTTTAGTTCCGGGATTTATACCTTGCGAATGAGAAGCCAGGATGAGGTGAAAGAGGCTAATTTTATCGTGAAATAATGCTGAAAAAGTGGAAGGATTAAATTTAATCCTTCCACTTTTTGTATATAAACATAATATTTCGCCGCAACAACTCCCTTCTATTTTTAGGGGAGTAGTTGCGGCGAATTTTTTAGTAAGACCTTATTGTCCAACTTGTCAAACGATAATTGCGTGCAATATCAGCTTTAGAATGCTGTTTAATTAGGATTCCCCTTTTTCCATTGCCTGGATTTTGTCGCGCCAGGCATTCATGTTGCTGTTGTGTTGCAATATGGAACTTATAATGATAAACATGAGCAGCAAAGTGACCAGCGTAAGGGTGATTCCAAGCGCCGAATTGCTAAGCATACCGACAGCAAATATCAGTATGACAATCAACACGATAAATGCGCTGGCCCATTTATGTTTCAATCCCAATTGCAATACTAAATGATGGAAGTGGGTTTTATCGGCCTGGAACGGGCTTTTCCCGCTTTTAATTCTCCTTCGGTAAACCCGCAGGGAATCAAAAACCGGTAGCATTAAAATCCCTACCACCCCGGGTATTAAAATACCCATGGAGCCGGTATCTTTTCCGGATTGAAGAATGATAATGGCTGAAACAACTACAATATAGCCCAAAGCTAGCGAGCCGGCATCTCCCATGAACACCTTTTTGGTTTTACTCAGATTATAACGAAGAAACCCTACTAAGGCTCCTGCAAATGCCAGGAAAATGATGGCGAGGCCTGAATTATCAATTAAAATGGCCAACACTGAGTAGGCCAGAAAGCTCGCAATGGCTAATCCGGCAATGAGGCCATCAATCCCATCCATCAAATTAAAAGCATTAACGACTCCGGTAATAACTAAAATCGTTAAAACATAACTAACCATCTCGGGGAGTTCATCAATCCCCATGATTCCGTATAAAGAATCAATCTTAATTCCTTGAGCATAAACGAAATGCGCAAGTAAAAGCTGAACAACCAGTTTAAGAGTTGCCCGCAAATCGACTTTATCGTCGATAACACCCATCACTAATAAAATGAAACTACCCAGGAGCATATTTTTAAATTCGCTCAATACATCCCAGGATGATACGGCTAAAAGCAGTGCTATCATGGCTGCAAAGAATACACCCATGCCACCAACCAGCGGAACCGGTGTTGTATGCACTTTTCGGGCATTGGGCTTATCAACCAGATTGATGCGAATAGCAATCAATCGTAAAGCCGGAATAAACAATAACACAAACACAAATCCAACCAGCGGGGTTATCAGATATACGGTTTCCATATACAAATGATTAAGATGGATTATTTAAATGCGCTAAACCTAAAGACAGGAGTTTATCATATTGAAGGCCGGCAGTTTTGGGAACAAATTGACCTTTTTTCTTGCTATGAACAGATTCCATAATGACATTTCTGTATTTCAAACTAATGGTTTTCCAGGTGTATCGTTTGATGGCGATTTCTTTCAAAATGGAAGCTGAGGCTTTGGTTTCAGGCAGATTGAGATGCTCGAAGAAAGCTTGTAACTCCTTAGCTGATGTGAAATAACTTGCTTTTTGCTCCGTAGCAGCCCGATTATAAGATACGCCATATACAGCGATAGGGATTCCGAGCATCATAGCTTGTACAAGCATGGGGTCGGTCATGGGAGATGCGTTGGCGAAAAGGTAGCAGGCTGCCTGCATTTTTAACTGATTCAGGGTCTGCTCAGGGGCTTCAATCAGATTGATATGAGTCGGAATGCGTGATTTTAGCTGACTGGCAATCGGAGAGGAGGAAGCGATAACCAGTTTAAGCGAAGCTTGCTGTTGCATAGCTTCCAGGACAAGCTCCAGTTTGCAATTAGCTTTGGATGATAGTTCCAGGTATGCATAACTGCCGGGTTCCAGCATATATTGCCTGCGGATAAACTCAGGGTCAGGACTTACGAGGAGTTCCGAAGCTCCTGTCTCAACAATGCGGCTCAGATAACCATAATGTGCGGCTGTGTAATCCTGAACTGATTCATTATCCGTAATATCGAGATGAGAATATTGAATAGCGATTTTTTCTGCCCAAAACAAATACCATTTGGTAAGCATCGAAAGCGATTCGTTTCTCCATTCCATGCCGTGTAGGCGCAAGATGATTTTTTTTCGCGTAAGTAATTGAATGAATGGAAAAAGCCAGGCAGCAGTAATTCCATGAACCAGCAAAATATCCGCCTTAAAAATTCCCCGAAGCAGGCAGAGCGAAGACTGTATAAAAGCCAGGAATCCGGAGCGGAAAGATTTGCATTTAACAAAGCTTTTCAGGGAAGCTTTTGTTTCGCTGGATAGATTAATTCGTTCACTTAGGAATAAGTTAATCGAGTGGCTTCCCTGTAATTCATTGATAATAGGGATAATGGCAGCTTCGAAACCCGGTGAGAGTTTCGAGATTCCATCTGTGGCAAGTATTACCAGACGAGTTTTGTGTTTTTGATTCATGACACAGTAAATACAACAGTTAGCAATGGTAACTACTATTTATGTAAAGCCTCCTTTCGCAGGAAGTTTGTTTAACAGTTAAGCTATCCGTCTAAAAATCAAACGCTTTAAGAGCACAATTTCCGGAAGGATTTCTTAGCAAGATACTTAAAAAATCAATACAAGAGAAAGCCCTGCATCCGAAAGTTATGCCTTCACAAAACAGCAATCGGATACAGGGCCATGATGTAACAACTGTGGTGCCTCACTTATTCAATCTGCCACAGGATTCCTCATTTTCAGCTTGTTACTTGTTCAACTAAAATCAATTATCTATGAAAAAAACTACTGTTTGCTATAAATTTTTTGCAGTTCGCGATACCCTTGCTTATTTACATACCAATCCATATAACTAAATCCGCTGCTTTGAACCCATTGACCAAAGGTCAGGTGAGCTTCAATAATTGGTGATCGCTCAATCGGGTAATCGAATTTAATCGGTGTATGCATTCCCCAGGGAAGATTTGTATTTGATTTGTAATATTTGCCGGTAGCCAGGTCGGTATCATCATCTTCTGTTCCAAAATAACTTGGGTCGGCTAATGCCGTTGGAGCATAACCTGGGAGATGCACTTCTCTGCCCCTTTCTTTATCAATAAAGATAAAAGGATTGTAAGGAGGTAGTCCAACAGATGCCAGGCTTTGAGGACTGGTTAATTCAATTATGATGAAAACGGAATCAGGTTCCACATATTCCATCGTAGGACGTGTATTGACAAATCCGGAGGTGATATTGTCAAAGATATTATAGGTATTATCGAAAGGAATGATAACCGCTTTTGGTTGATTGGCTTCCGTATTATTGGATGAAAGAGTGATAATGCCTTCCTGGAGACTCATTCCGCTAACATTTTCTATTAGTGCGGGAGCAATATTTAACTCAATCCCGAATCCATTCTTGAAACCGGCACCAATTGCTTCAATACGGTAGGTAGCTTCAATTTGAGTAATCATATTTTCAGCATTCGTAATATGATTGATTCGGTAAGCCAACACCATATCATTGAAATCATAATCACCCACAGCCGGCCATAAATCTTCGAATGCTAATCCGCCATATTCCGTTCTGCTAGGGAAATAATTATTGAATGCTTTATCCGGGTCATTTGGATAATCATCCATCAAATCAACTACTCCATCTTCATCGGTATCCAAAAGCGTTGGATCCACTAAAGGAACATTCATGGTTTCAATAGCTTCTACGGGATTGGAGGTAACATAGAAAATAGCATCATTAAAATCGTGGTCACAACCGGAATTTAAGCGGTTATAATCTTCAAAACCAATCAGGAATAATTCTCGCTCAGGATCGAATAATAAAACTGTATGCTGGTTTTTGTTCGGATTATTTTCAGGATTAAACTCCGGATTAGAGTAATAATGTACTGCAGTGGTATTGACAGCATTATTTGAGAAGGCATTGGCAATTAACACCCAGCCAATTCCTGTGCCTTCCTCAAACTGTCCGAGATAGATTTTGTCTCCCGATACGAGTCCTCCGCCACTTCCAGCATAAGATGCATTCGGAAAAGCGATAGTAATTAAACTGATTTCTGCCGGGGTTGTTGGCGGATTGCTTAAATCATAAGTGTAATAAGCTATCGTATTTTTATAGCCTGCACCTTCATGAACAAAGGTAATCCATACATCAGCATCTTCCAGTAATTCAACATCAGTCACATTATCTCCGGATAAATAATTTGGGTGAGCGTTCGGGACTTGTGAATATTCGGGCAGTGCAGCATTAATATCAGCCAACAAATCAGCTGAAATGATATCTCCCGGATTCTCCAAACAGGAAGGTACTCCCGAACTGTTAAATGTACACTGGTACGAATAATTGGCTCCAATAGTAGGCATTTGATACGTACTTTTTAATCTTTTATGATCCTGTGGACCACCAATTAAAACAGTAACCTCATTGCTGGTCAACGCAAATTCAGTTACTGCCGGCAAGCCGATATATCCGGTAACAGCATATAATTTGTCGGTGACAAAATCACCTAGGTAATCGCTTTCAAAGACACCCATTTCATTGGTAAAGCCGGAAAGAATCAACTCTCCGCTGGACAGTTCTTCCGAGTACGATTTATAAACATCAACCCGTACCTGGGACATGGGGGCACCGGCATTATCCTGAGTTTCAATACGGATAGTAATACCTTGTGTCATGTCAAAATTGAAATGCTCACTTACTTCCAGTTTGTCCATGGAAGTAACCGGAGCAGGAGTTTCGTCGCCGGAGCACGAAATCATCCATAGAGAGGAGATAGCTATTAGGGAAAAGCGGAGAAGTTGATTCAGAGTTTTCATGTATGTGTTCGTGTTTGTTTTCTAAGTTTCTAAGGTCAATTCAACTTACAGGCCAAAGTTTTATTCATCTTATTATCAGCTATTTGCAGTTCGATGCCAAAGATATTTTTCCATATTTTGGAAAAATCAAGATAAAAATGGAAAATCATCCATCCCGGGTTGGGCATACAAACAGTGGTTACAATTCAATGGTGACAAGCACTTTCAGATTTAACTAATTACCAAGGTTAAAAGTACAAATATTTGCTCATTCATTCAGTGTTTTACTAAAAATATTAGCCTCCATATCCTTAAAAATAGACAGTTATTAAAGTTTGGTGCAAATCGCAAGTTGAAGTTTTGATTTGCACGAATTATTCATAACTTTGCCCACATGATACAGCGAAGCATCCAACCCGTTTTGTTGGCTTTGGCCAGCACGTATCCGGTGGTAACAATCACCGGACCCAGGCAGGCCGGCAAGACCACCTTGGCCAAACAATGTTTTCCAACTTACACCTATTGTAATTTGGAGCATCCACAAATTCGTTTATTGGCCCAACAAGACCCGGTTAGTTTTTTTAAACAGTATCCGGCTCCACTCATCATTGATGAGATTCAGCATGTCCCTGATCTGCTTTCTTACATACAAACAGAGGTGGATGAAAGACAAATTAATGGTTTGTATATTCTTACCGGGAGCCAACAGCTTCACTTGAATGCTGCTGTAAGCCAATCCTTAGCCGGCAGAACTGCCATGCTAACACTCTTACCTTTATCAATTGAAGAGCTTACCGCTTATTATAAGCAATCCCTTCAGAGGGATACTTGTCTTTATACCGGGTTTTTACCTCGAATTTATGACCAGCAACAAGCCCCGGGGGTTGCCTATCGAAACTATTTACAAACGTATATAGAACGTGATGTGAGGCAATTGTTGCATCTCAAAGATCTTCATTCATTTGAGAAATTCTTGTATCTCCTGGCCGGAAGAATTGGCCAGATTATTAATCTGGCATCTCTCGCCAATGACACCGGGGTATCCGCAACAACAATCTCCAATTGGCTTTCGGTTTTAGAAGCTTCTTATGTTATTTTCCGCTTACATCCTTATTTCAATAACCTGGGCAAACGATATATTAAATCTCCCAAACTATATTTTGTTGAGACGGGATTAGCTGCACATTTATTAGGTCTCGAAGAGGAACGCATGATTGCCAGAGATCCTTTATTGGGAGGCTTATTTGAAAATATGATGGTGATTGAGGCTCTAAAATTCAGGTATAATCAAGGGAAAAGTTCTAATCTGTATTTTTACCGGGATAGCAAAGGAATGGAAATAGATTTGCTAATTAAGTTAGGCGCCGCTTTGTTTCCTATCGAAATAAAATCTTCGATGACCTGGCAACCGGATTTTTCGAAAAACTTGCATAGCTTTAATAAGCTGATACAAAGTCCACAAACCGGGTGTGTCGTTTATGGTGGAAGTCTTGATTTTAGGGCCGAAGATGGAATAATGGTGAAAGGTTTTGAAAAATTACCTCCTTATTTAGCGAGTTTGTCAAATTGATATCATCTTTAATCTTCCATTATAGAACGAAAGCTAAAGCTTCCTCTCCCTAAAAAAACTGATTCAGTTTACGTAAGTTCTTGAATAATAAGGTGAAGATATTTCCAAATTGATTGCCCCGAATGGCATCCCAATCCTCCTGCATTTTGAGGATGATATTTTTAATACTGCGATTGCTCGCACCACCTACCCGCATTTTGACCATCACTTCGGGCAGATATTGGGTTGTAATTTGATGTTTACCCAAAAAGCGAAGCATGGTATCGTAATCGGCAGCGATTTTATAGCGGATTTGAAAATCACCATAGGCATCATACACCGATTTCCGGACATAGAAAGTGGGATGCGGAGGCATCCAGCCCATCCGAAGCTTTTGCAGGGAAAATTCACCTGACTTCCAGTAGCGCAGGACTTTATTTGTATCCGTTTTATATACGTATTGCAAATCTCCATATACCGATTGGGTTGAGTTAGTCTCAAATAAATGAGCCACTTTTTCTATGATTTGGTCATTGGCAAAGAGATCGTCGGAGTGCATAAAGCCAATCACATCGCCTGTTGCCATCCGGACGCCTTTGTTCAAAGCATCATAAATTCCCTTATCCGGCTCGCTAATAAACTTACTAATGCGGTCGCCAAAAGATTGAATAATCTCGACCGTATTATCTTTTGATTTTCCATCCACCACGATGTATTCGATATTCGGGTAGGTTTGCGATAGCACGGAATTCACAGCATCTGCAATCGAATGAGCGCTGTTGTAACAGATGGTAATGATAGAAATTTTGACCATGATATTATTGTATGATACGGTTTTTGACGGCTTGTGCGGGATTTCCCTGATAAATGGTATAAGCTTCCAGCTTGCGGGTAGCGACGGAGTTGACGGTTAATACACTGTGTGAGGAACAAATCACTCCCGGGCAAACCACGGCATGTGCGCCTACCCAGGCTCCATCTTCCAACACAATTTTATCGGTGATAAGCGTAAAACCGGGATGCCTGTAATTGTGATTCCCGCATAAGAGCATGGCACCCTGCGAGATACAGCAATTACTACCAATAATCACTTCGTCGAGATTATCAATCCAGGCTTTTTCGCCAATCCAGGTGTAATCTCCAATCTTCAGTTTCCACGGATATTTGATGTTTACATTTGGTTTGATAACGACACCTTTGCCGATTTTCGCTCCAAACAAACGTAGTAGAAATTTTTTCAAGCCACTGGATGGATTTAATGGATTGATGAAAAACAGGACATTCGTAAAGTACCAGATTAATCTGCTTACCGGATTAGACCCGGGTTTGAAATTTCCTGTTGTATAAGACTTTAGGTCGGTTTGCTTATTCATAGCTGAAAAGATTAACATTTTGAGTCAGCAAAGAATTTTCGCTGGTAAAAGCCTTGGCAAATTGAAGGCTGGCCATCGAAATTTCATCGTATTGCAACTGGTCCATTGCCTGGATTTGGTTCACAGCCTCTACAAATTCAGCAGGCCGTTTTAAGTCGATATCCCAGCCACATTGCTGATCAGCGAGTTTCTTCCAGGGAGTATTGGTACTGATGAGAACCGGGGTGGCCGCCATAAAACTTTCCAAAATCGTATGACCGAAGTTTTCGCCGGTTGTAGGCATAAACATCAGATGATACTCACTTAGTTTTTGCAGCACGAGTGCTCCGGGCAAACTTCCCTGGTAGCTAACTTTCACATTGGGAGGACATTGGTCGATCAGCTGAAGGCATTTTGCCCAATATTCCTCGCTATAAATCGGGCCATAAATATCATACTCGATATTTCCGGTGGCACATTGGGTGAGAATTTCGAGGGCATAAGCTGTGTTTTTCTCGGGAGCAATTCGGGCAACCGAGCACATTCTCAAGTGGCCGGCTTCTTTGGGTCTGCTTTGCCAGGCAGCCAGTTCAACTTTCATCGGAAGCTCTTCGGCTACAATCACTTGTGCTTTTGTGCCGATAAGCTCCAAAGCATCTGATTTCTCATCTTCATTGGCCGCATGAAAAATCACCTTTCGGTAATAGCCAAGTAAGCCGGCCAGCTTTAGAAAATACACTTTCTTTCCGCGCTTCACCGACAAAGAATGTTTGCCCAACATTCCATGAGCTGCCACGATAATTTTCTTAGGTTTCATGAGGCGGACAAGGTGGATCGGCAAAATAGAGAAGTAAAACGAATAAATTCCGTGAATGTAAGCCACATCAAAATCACAGGCTTTCACTATTTTTTTAAGATTCGAATAGTTGAGTTGGTCGGCAGAGATGTAGTAGGCGTCAGCATTTGGGGCGATTTTGTTCCAGGCATTTGCTGTAATGCTATCATAAGGTGTATCATCCTGATAATCAACATTTCGGGTGATAATTTTAAAATGAACTTTCCCTTCGAGATGAGCCACCTGATTGGAAAAAGCTTTCAGCACACCACCGGCTTTATACCCTGGGAGATACCAATCGATAAAAGAGAGTACGGTTATCATAATTCGTTCAGCATTTGTTCATAAATCTTTTGATACTGAAGGGCGATTGC
>JAIPAR010000058.1 GCA_021739985.1 Bacteroidales bacterium
ATTTCACTGAAATTTGAGGCTGCTCTGTAATCGGCTGATTCAAAAGCGGTTTCACCGAGCTTGAAAGAGTGAAAAAGGTAATAAGCCAAGGTAACACCCTTCAAGACCGGGTACAAGCTTAGTTTATTCAATACATCACCGACCACAATTTCAGAATCCGGGAATTGTTCCTGCAGATTTTCATGCCGTCTCTAACCAGCACACGAGTCTTATAACCCCGGTTCCGTAATCCGGGAACCAAACGTCCACCAATATATCCGGTGGCACCCGTAATCAGAATGATGCCACATTCGGGACGCGGGAGCGTGGGCATTTCCGTGCAGAAATATTCGTAATCGGATTGTTCAGCCATGAAGGATGATTTTCCCAAAAATAGTGGGTTTAAAGTCTAAACAATTTTTGGAAGGATGATAAATGTCATGGTTTCTCTGATTATTGTCATCCCATTTTCATAGGAAAAAGATATTATATAACATATTTTTCGGAGCTTAATCCTAAAACCTATAATCATGAAGTTACCCGGAGCCTATTCGAATGTTGTTTCGCTTGTAGGAACTGTGTTGGCTGGTATCAGTCTGTTGTTGATTATCTTCTTTTTTATCCTCACTTCCTTTTATGATGTGGGCGGAGCTTATATGGGAATTTTAGTGTTTATTATCCTGCCGGTATTCCTTTTTATAGGTCTGCTTTTGATTCCGATTGGGATGTATCTTCAAATCCGAAGAGATAGAAAGAATTTTCAACAAATTGCCAAGAAAAAGCTCGTTATTAATTTCAATGATCCACGACATCGTAATGCTTTTGCTATTTTCGTCTCGGTATCAGTTTTGTTCTTATTTCTCACAGCTATAGGCTCTTATGAGGCTTTTCACTATACAGAATCCGTAGAGTTTTGCGGCATGTGCCACGAAGTGATGGAGCCGGAGCATACCGCTTATCAGAATTCTCCTCATGCAAATGTCACCTGTGTCCAATGCCATGTGGGCCCGGGAGCCGATTGGTACGTGAAATCCAAATTAAGTGGGATGTATCAGGTATATTCTGTCCTATTTAAAAAATATCCGTCTCCCATTCCAACTCCTATCCACAATCTTCGGCCTGCCAAAGAAACCTGTTTGGAATGCCATTGGCCTGAAAAATTTTATCCTCATAAACTGGAATACCAAAAACATTATTTGGCCGATAGTCTGAATACCGAATGGAATATCAACCTTCGGATGAAAATTGGCTCAGACCATCAATCTATGGGACAAACGGAAGGAATTCACTGGCATATCCATAAAAATACCAAGGTGGAGTATATTGCCGGAGAGCCAACCCGCGAAACAATTCCCTGGGTTCGTTATATTAATCTAGCCACGGGTGATACTGTGGTTTATATGGATGAAGAAGCTCCGTTATCGGATTCTGTACTTGCAAGCGCTGAAATCCGCACGATGGACTGTATGGACTGCCACAATCGTCCATCACACAATTTCGATACCCCTCAGGATTTTATCGATAAAGAAATTGCTAAAGGTCAAATATCCAAAGAGTTACCATTTATTAAAAAAGTGAGTATGGGTATTTTAACAGGTACTTATAACGACCGCATGGAAGCTCAGGCAGCAATTGAGAACGGTGTGCGTGAGTATTATGCCACTAATTTCCCTGATATCGCTACCAATCGAAAAGACCTTATTGATCAGGCAATTGCAGGGATGAAAGATGCTTATTCGAAGAATATTTTCCCGGAAATGAAAGCTAATTGGGATAATTATCCTGACCATATCGGTCATATTGAGTATGATGGATGTTTCCGTTGCCATAACAGTACCCACACAAGCCTAACAGGAAAAACTATTTCAAAGGACTGTAACCTTTGCCATACCCTTCTGCTGCAAGGAACTCCCGTTAATTATCAGGTTGCGAAATTCGACAGCAGCTTAACTTTCACGCATCCGGTTGATGTGGGAACCGATTGGTATGATTACAAATGCACCGAATGTCATCGGTATTTGTATTAATACGCTTTAGCCTTCTTCACTTTGATTTTTACCCTCCTTGCGAGCCGGGATATTTTAGTGGATATTCCTTGTAAAACTATTACTTGATTATCTTTGAGGCTTTGTATCGAAGATAATCGGATGAATAAAATTAGTTTTATCGGTTCAGGAAGATTGGCAACATCGCTTGCATTGGGTTTTCATGATGCCGGCGCTAAGATTGTGCAGGTTTATTCACAGCATTTTGACCATGCGAAGCAGCTGGCCGAAAGGGTAGGAGCTGAGCCACTTACAAATTTGCAGGAGCTTTCACCTTCAACTGATTTAATCGTGATTGCTATTTCCGACTCGGCTATCGAAGAGGTAGCGGCAGCTATTCCCTTTACCAATGTGCCTGTGGTTCATACTGCCGGCGCCGTTTCATCAAGTGTATTGAGAAGATTCAGTCGTGCAGGGGTAATTTATGCACCACAAACTTTCTCGAAAACTCACAAAGTGAATATGGCTGAAACACCATTTTTCATCGAAGGAAATTCCAGCGAATTGGCTTCAGAATTAGATGCACTGCTTTCTCGCCTCTCAGGTAAAGTTGGCTTCGCGGATAGTCAAATACGGCTCCGTATTCACCTGGCAGCTGTTTTTGCCAACAATTTTACCAATCATCTTTTGGCTATTGCTCAGGATATCCTTCATCAAGAAAATATTCCATTTGACATTCTAATGCCGATTATCAGGGAAACCTTGCATAAAATCGAGACGATGAATCCTTCAGAAGCCCAGACTGGGCCGGCAATAAGGGAAGATTATCAAGTCATCGAAAAACATCTTCAAGTATTAGAAAATCATCCTGAATACCACCAACTATATTCCCTTATCAGTGAAAGCATAATCAAACAGAAACAATCAAAGAATGGCACATTTTAAAACCTTACTTAAGCAGGTTCAGGCATTTGTATTTGATGTAGATGGCGTGATGTCAACGGCTAAAGTCTATCTGCATCCAACCGGCGACATGATGCGTAGCATGAATGTGAAAGATGGATATTCGATTCAGCGGGCGGTTAAAGCCGGCTACCCGATTGCAATTATCAGCGGGGCAGCTTCTGAATCGATTCGAATTCGTTTCGAAACGATTGGCGTTCAGGAGATATTTCTTCGCATCACCGATAAACGTCCGGTTTTTGAAGATTTCTGTAAGCGCTATAATATTCTCCCTGAATCGGTTATGTATATGGGTGATGACATTCCGGATTACGAAGTAATGAGCATGGTTGGACTTCCGGTTTGCCCGGCTGATGCAGCTCCGGAGATTAAATCCGTTAGTAAATACATTTCTCACCTACAAGGCGGCGAAGGATGCGTCCGCGATGTGGTTGAGCAAGTGATGAAAGCCCAATTAAAGTGGTAACAAGGTCTGCTATGTTTCTAAATCATCTTCAACATAAACGAATTATACTTGCTTCGCAATCTCCACGCAGACAGCAATTGATGCAGGAATTGGGTATCCCTTTTGAAATATTGGTAAAACCGGACATTGATGAAATCTATCCTCCGGAATTAATGGAAGCCCAAATCCCCCGATTTTTGGCAGAACTCAAAGCAAAGGCTTATCAGTCCGAAATTAAGGAAGGAGCAATTGTTATTACTGCGGATACTATTGTTTGGCTTGATAATCAAGTGCTTGGGAAACCCGAAGGCCGCGAGGATGCAATTCGCATCTTATCAATGCTTTCCGGAAACCGACATACTGTTTACACAGGTGTTGCCGTTCAATCAGCCAATCATGCTATTTGTTTTGATGCCCGAACCGATGTGTTTTTTAAGCCGCTTAGTCTGGCGGAAATTGTATATTATGTGGACGCTTATAAACCTTTTGATAAGGCCGGTGCTTATGGGATTCAGGAATGGATTGGCTATGCGGCGGTGGAGCGTATCGAAGGTTCTTATTTTAATGTGATGGGTTTGCCCATTCACCAATTATATGAAGAATTAAAACGTTTTCCGGTGTAAAGAACCGATTGTTTATTTATATAGATTATTGATTATGAAGAACTTATTTATTTCTTTGATTATCGTTGGCCTATTTGCCGGATTTACGGCTCGTGCCGATGAAGGAATGTGGATTCCTCTTTTACTTCAGAAAGAAAATATTGCCGATATGCAGGCTAAGGGCTTGAAATTGAGCGCTGAGGAAATCTTTTCGCTGAATCAAACCAGCCTGAAAGATGCGCTGGTTATTTTTGGCAGGGGCTGTACCGGAGAGCTGATTTCCGACGAAGGCTTGCTTCTCACAAATCATCATTGTGGATACGGACAAATTCAGTCACATTCTTCCCTGGAAAACGATTATCTCACCAATGGATTTTGGGCGTATTCTAAGGAGGAAGAACTTGTGAACAAAGGCCTTACGGTTACTTTTTTAGTTAGTATGGCTGATGTTACCAGCGATGTTCTTGCCGAGGTAACTTCCCAAATGACAGAAGCCGAGAGACAACTTAAGATTAAGGAAAACTCGGACAAGATTATAGCCAACGCAACAAAAGGTACGCATTATACTGCCAATATTCGTCCCTTTTATTATGGAAATGAGTTTTATCTGTTTGTAAATGAGGTTTTTAAAGACGTAAGATTAGTGGGTGCACCTCCTTCGGCTATAGGTAAGTTTGGAGGAGATACCGATAACTGGATGTGGCCGCGCCATACCGGAGATTTTTCCTTGTTCAGAATTTATGCGGATAAAGATGGGAAGCCGGCTGACTATTCCCCGGACAATGTTCCGTATCATCCTAAAAAATTCTTTAAAATATCTACAGCAGGAGTTCAGGAAGGTGATTTTACAATGGTGTATGGGTATCCCGGCGCAACGCAGGAGTATCTTCCGTCGGTAGCTGTTGAACAGCTTGTGAATGTTACCAATCCACATCGTATTCGGGTGCGGGATGCGATTCTGGAAATCATGGAAAAGGAAATGAACGCTGACCCTTTGGTTCGAATTCAGTACTCTTCCAAAAATGCTGGTGTTGCTAATGCCTGGAAGAAATGGATTGGGGAAAATAAGGGCTTGAAGCGCATGAATGCTATTGAACGTAAAAAAGAGCTGGAACATCAATTTTACCAGTGGGTGGGATCAACTCCCGAAAATCGGGGAAAATACAGCATGGTACTTCATCGTCTGGATAGTTTGTATCAGGTAATGAACCCTTATCAGCTTGGTTTTGATTATTTTGTAGAAGCAGGCATGAGCATGGAACTGGTGAAATCGGTTAGAATCATCAATTCATTGCTTCAGATAAAGGAAAATACCCCGCAAGCTGCCCTGAATATTGAAATTGACAAGGTGAAAGCTTCGTACGATGCTTTCTTCAAAGATTATGACCAACATACCGACCGTCAGATTTTTGATGCAGTCTTTTTAGGCTTGTATCCTCAGTATTGCCCGGCTGAATTCCTGCCGGATATCTTTACTAAAATGGAAACGAAGTATAAAGGAAATCGCCTGAAGTTTGGCGATGAGCTCTACCAAAAATCCATGTTTGTATCGAAAGATAAAGTTCAAGCTTTATTGGCTACTTTTACGTATAAGGATATTAAAAAGATTCAAAAAGATCCTGGATTTATCTTGTATAATTCATTGATGAATAAGTATTTAAATGATATAAGTCCTAAACTCGCCCTCATGCAGGCTGAGCGGGATTCTTTAATGAGACTTTGGATGGAGGCACAACGGAAATTCCAAACCAATAAGCGTTTTTATCCGGATGCAAACTCTACCTTACGTTTGACTTATGGCGTGGTTAAACCATATTACCCTCGCGATGGTGTTCAATATGAGCCATTTACAAGCCTAGATGGAATCATGCAAAAAGATAATCCGGATATTTACGATTACAATGTGCCTGAGAAAATCCGTGAGATGTATCGTACAAAGAACTATGGCCCTTATGCGGTGAATGGGCGATTGCCTGTAAGTTTTATCGCAACCAATCATACAACCGGCGGTAATTCCGGGAGCCCGGTGTTAAATGCAGATGGAAATTTGATAGGGGTTAATTTCGACCGAAATTGGGAAGGAACCATGAGCGATGTGATGTACGACCCCGATATGTGTCGGAATATCAGTCTGGATATCAGGTATTTCCTCTTCGTAGTTGATCAGTTTGCCTGGGCTAAGAATTTGATTCAGGAGATGGTTTTAGTCAAGTAGCTCGATGTTAAGTATCTGCATACCGGTTTATCGCTCCGACCCCAGACAGATGGTTGAGGCGCTGCATGTTCAGGCTCAGCTGCTTTCGATACCTGTTGAAATTCTGGTGCTGGATGATGCTTCCGGGGATAGCTGGCTGCCGGCTTTTAAAGCGGTGGAGGCTTTCGCTACGGTGGTGCATCTCCCTGAGAATTTGGGAAGAGCCAGAATCCGTAATGCTTTTGTTTCCTATGCAAAATATCAGCACATGTTGTTTTTGGATGGTGATGTTGGCATTCCGGAAGGCTTTTTAGCCAGGTGGACTGACTATTTACTTGCTCATCCGGAATCCAGGGTTTGCTGTGGCGGGAAGGTTTGCGGACCGAGGCCCGCGGGAAGCCGCCAACTTCGCTGGAAATATGCAAATACACGCGAAACGCAGCCGGCTGCAATCCGTCAGCTCCACCCTCATCAATCATTCATCACCGGAAATTTTCTGATACAGGCTATGGTTTTTCATCACGTGAAATTCCATGAACAGCTAATCGGTTATGGCCATGAAGATACCTTGTTTGGTTATGAATTGAAGCAACATGGAATTCAGGTAAGTCACCTGGATAATCCAATTCGTCTCGAAGATTTTGACACCGCTGCTGCATTCCTTGATAAAACCCGCGAATCGATTCATTCGCTGATGCAAGTGCTTGAGATTGTTCAGTATGATAAGGCTTTTATTCAGGAAATCAGATTGTTGCGTGCGTATGAGCAATTGCTGAGGTCTCCTTTTTATCGCTTCCTTCGCTGCTCCGGAGGGCTGATAGCAAGGTTCTGTAAGTTCCTCCTAATCAATGGAATCCACTCGCTCATTTTGCTGGATATCTATAAGCTCTTTTACTTAAATCGTAATCAGTGCGGCTTATTCAAGGCTTAAGTAATACTGAATTTTTAGATAAACTGAATCCGGAAGAATAGAATCCTGTTGGAGCTTAGCAAGGGGTGTGATGAACCCTTTTTCTTTTCGGTAACGGATGATTTTGTCCGCAAATAATTTACCTAAATAAGGGTGAGAGGCTAGCTCTTCCCGGCTTGCAAAATTGAGAGAGAGTTTGCGAACTTCTTGGTCAGTTGCATGTACCCAGGGTGCAATGCTTGGAAAGCAATCTGCCGGCAGGCCATACACTTCCAGCATTTGGGCAGGGCTATAATATCCTCCCAAACGGTCCCTGAAGGCAATAATCCGTTTGGCTAAAACTGGTCCAATACAAGGTAGCTGGATTAAATCCGAATCGGCACATTGATTTAAGGAAACGGGTTGTATCTCTACTTTCTCATAGCTCGAAAAATCCGTTGGTGTATCATCTTTCTTCCAGGAAGATTTCTTTTGATACGGATAGGAGTCATTCGATGCTTTGAATGAAGAATCTGTACTTTCATCTTGTGGATTAATCTCTCTAAATGGAGGATATTTCGACTTATAGTTTGCATTTTCCTTAATCAGATTAAATTCATTTTTAACCTGCTCCAGCGAATCCTGAAATGCCAGCAATAATTGATTAGCCCGGGAATAATCGTCGGGAGGTATGGCCGGTTGATGATTGAGATAATATTTCAGACCCAGCGAAGCCAGGATAAGCACCAGCAATACGCGAACGGCAATACGTTCGGTATAGGTGAAATCAAAAAAATCTTTCCACATATCCGTAAAAAGTCAAACTAAAATGATTGAAATTCAATTTTTATTTAAACTGATCGGAGCCTACCCAGTACCATTTGTCTCTGAAATCGGGTGGAGAGTAATTTTTCAGATAAGACAGAGCATCTTGAACCGAATCAGCCACATAAAAGTAATCCTTGTAATCGGATTTGGCAAACTTTTCGGTATAGAGTTGCGAAAAAACTTCAAGTAAAGGCTTGTAAAATCCTTGATGATTTAGCAGGATGATAGCTTTATGGTGAACCTGTAATTGCTTGAGGGTGAGGGTTTCAAAGAACTCTTCCAAGGTTCCGAACCCACCGGGGAGGGAGATAAATGCATCGGCCAACTCCAGCATCTTTTGTTTCCGGCTACTCATGTCGGCTGTAATAATCAACTCACTGGCAGTTTCATTTCCAAGACCCTTATCAAAGATTAATTGAGGAATTACGCCCGTAACTTGTGCACCTTCCTTAAGCATGGTGCTTGCAATTTCATGCATCAGACCCACATTACTGCCTCCATAAACAAGATCGTAACCGGCTTGAGCCAGGCTACGGCCCAAATCGGCTGCCATCTCAAAATAATGGGCGTCGATGGCATTGCTGCTGGAGCAATATATACAGATGCGTTTCATGGGTTTCAGGATTGCTTACTATGTAGCAAAATTGGTTGGATGACAGGGAGTTATACCTTCGTAACTCTTCTGAACGGCGCGAATGTCGGCATTGGTATCATCCGTTGGGATGAATTTTCCCAGCATACCTAACTGTTTCTTTTTATAATCAGCATAAGCCAAATAAACCGGCACATCGGCCCGGCGAGCGATGAGCAGAAAACCTTTTTTCCATTCCGTCACTTTGCCTCGTGTTCCTTCCGGAGCAATGGCTAAATGCAGGATATCAGACTTTGCAAATTCTTGTCCCATCTTTTCAATCATGCGATTGCCTGGACGGCGGTCAACCGGAATTGCACCCATCCAACGAAGTAAAATCCCCAGGGGAAAGAAAAATATATCTTCTTTAATCATCACTTTAATTGAACCACCCAGCGATTTATAATACAGCCAACCAAGCACAAAATCCCAATTGCTGGTATGAGGTGCTGCAATTACAATACATTTCTTTTCTACTGGCAGGGTGCCGGTCGATGTCCAACCGGCGAGTTTAAGAATTAACTTAGATAGGAACATGACAACTATTTCGATTTTTTTTTCGAGCCGCTAAGATACCAAACAAAATTAATTGTGAGAGTTGTTACCTTTGTCGGTCGAATTATACTTATTTAGTCTTAATACAAATGATATGGATATACATGCTGCCATGCGGATGACCGATATGATTCATTTAAATCATCATTTGATTACGGTAATTAATCGTTTTGGTATTCCCTTGGGTTTTGGTGATAAAACGATTCAGGAAGTTTGTGAGCAAAATCAAATCGACAGCGATTTTTTTCTGCAAATCGTAAATTCCTTTCATGATGAGAATTATTTCCCTCGTTTGCAGTTTTTGGATTTCTCTATCTCGTGTTTTGTGAATTATTTGCGGAAAGCGCATGCTGATTATTTAGGAAGAAATATTCCGGCGATTGAAAGATTATTGGAAAGGCTCATTGATTCTTTTCAGGGAGATAAAAGCTCTTTGCAGGTTATTCAGCAATTTTTCAGAGAATACAAAGATGAATTGATGATTCATATCGAGCGGGAAGAACAACGCGTCTTTCCGTATGTGATAGATTTGGAAAAGGCCTATGCAAACATGCAGTTTAGCGATGAGTTAATCCAGCGGATTGCAGCCTATTCCATCGAGGATTATTATGCTGAGCATAATGATATTGAGGAGAAATTATTTGATTTAAAGAATTTGTTGATAAAATATGCACCGGCTGGGCTGGATATTCATTTACAGGAAGAATTACTTCATCTTTTATTTTCGCTCGAAAAAGATTTGAATCGTCATTCCATTATGGAAGATAAAGTGCTGGTTCCCAAGGTTTCGATTATTGAAAGAGAGCTTCAATTGGTTCATCAGGCTAGGACAAATAATGGTTCTGAATCTCATACAGCTGTTAAATCCCGCTTACGGGAGATTATTGGAGATGCCGGGGACAAGGGACAATCGGAATTGAGCCGGCGTGAAAAGGAAATCATTCGGGAGGTAGCTTTGGGGCTCACGTCGAAAGAAATGGCTGATAAGTTATTTATCTCTTTGCATACCGTTTTAACGCACCGTAAAAACATCAATCGTAAATTAGGAATAAAAACCGTTTCGGGAATTACAGTTTTTGCCATCCTAAATGGGCTGGTAAGCCCGGAAGAGATTAGCTAATCCAGCCTCTTTGCCTCAGATCCATGAGCACAACCTGTTCAATTTCCTCATTGCTGGTTAAACTGCAATCGAACACGGCATCAAATGGTTTCATCCCACCGGTTTTATCGAAATATTTTAGGAAGCTTTCCCGTTTGGCGCTCATGATTTCAACTTGTTTGAGTCCTTCCAGATAATTAATATTCATTCGCTGGCAGATATGCTCGATGCGCCATTCAAGAGGAGCTTTCAGGGAGATATGATATGATTTTTTAATAGCATTGGTGATTTGGTACCCGGCTCTCCCAACAATTATGGCATGTCCTTCCCGGGCGAAGGAAAGGATAATGTCGGTTAAAGTGTTTTTTATTTTGATTTCTCCGGGATAATAATCGCCTGTGAATAACAGGGCCAGGTAATCGGTGGTTTTTCGTTCATCAAAATTCTTAATATCTCTAATAACCGAAGGTTGCAATTTTAGTTCCTGAGCGAGCGATTCCAAAATTTCTTTGGATATCCATTTCCATGAATGATTGTCTCGTGTATTTATTTGATTAACAATTTGTTGAGCGATAATTTTCCCGGGGCATCCATACTCACGGGTGATGGTAATAACAGGACCTTCCTCCCGGGAAGGTGCAACGACATCGCTTTCTTTGTGCATGCGTTTTTGGAAGTAGTTGAGGAGCAGGTTTTCCATGGCTTTTGATATCAGGTTGTCTTATCTAAGATACAAGATTTTGATGAATTGGCACACGTTCGGGATTGTTTTTTTTGATGCTTGCGGGAGGATTATCAGATGCATCCCTTGGTTGCTATTTTCTCCCCAAAAGTTGGTTCGAAATCCATTCATATAAAAGATTTTGAATGAATTAACGTGAATTGCTTTTAATTTAAAAAGGAATTTACGTAATTTGCAAGAATAAATGACTTATCATGAATACAATTTACATAACTCGTGCGATTGAACAAGAGTTTAAAAGCAAGATAAAACCCGGTCGGGTATTAATTCTAACGGGTTCGCGAAGAGTTGGGAAAACGGTTCTTGTTCAAAAATATCTCGAAGGCTTAACTGATAGTGATTATCTCTTATTACATGGAGAGGACCAGCATACCTTGGATTTGCTATCAGAACGGTCTCACAGCAATTATAAACGGATGCTGGGGGGCAAGAAACTGTTGGTAATTGATGAAGCTCAAAAAGTACCCGAAATTGGATTGAAATTGAAAGTCATGGTTGACACTATTCCTGATGTAAGCATCATTGCGACAGGTTCATCTGTTTTTGATTTAACCAATAAGATAGGAGAACCATTGGTTGGCAGGTCTGTTATGTTGCATTTATATCCCTTGTCACAACTAGAGTTTGCAAAAAAGGAGGATTAT
>JAIPAR010000059.1 GCA_021739985.1 Bacteroidales bacterium
ATCGGAATCCCGGGTTGGTTCGTTAAATGATATTCAAACATGGAATAGCCATATTCGATTATAGTAGTTAGATGAAAGATGGTATCTCGGGTCAGTTGATATTGGTAGATTGAATTTCGGGGGCCTGAATTGCGAAGCTCGAATAAAACCTTTTCAGCCGAGCTTGATGGAAGCACCTCACAAACAACGGTTTGTATAGCTGTCTTCCCTTCTTCGGTAACTTCATATTCCCAGGTAAAATGCTGCTTTACAGGGAAATAGCTGCTTCCCGCCTCCAACAATCCCGGAGGGTCCCCGGCATACATCTTCGGGATTCCAATCATCAAACTAAAAAAAATAAACCAGCCAGCCCGGAGATATAAACTCATACGATTAATATTCTATGCTTTTACTTATTTTTACTGCTTTCAAAGATGTTGTTTTTTTCAAATCCTTACAAGCATGAATCAAGCAAGCAAGAAATATACCCAAATTGGCTGGATTGCCAGAATTCTGATGCTGTTCATCATCACATTTGTCAGCTTGTTTGCTTTAGATTCGTTTGATCCACAACTTACAATGATTGAGCAACTTACCGGATTTCTAATCCATATGATACCCTCTTTAATTTTATTAGCACTTTGGATAATTGCCTGGAAAAAACCGATACTGGGAGGGTATGCTTTCCTAATTCTGGGAGTTGTTTTGGCACCTTATCTGTTTGTTGGAAATTATTCATCCAATCATTCCATACTTAACAGTCTTTCAACCGTACTTGTAATACCATTTCCCATCCTTCTTGCAGGAATCCTGTTTATTTGGTCTTCTAAGGGGGTTAAGTAAGTTTATTCCTGTTCATCGGGCTCTGCATGAACCTGAACCTTACTACGCGGAATTTGGTCCATAATCAGACTCTCCAATTCATCCGAAATAGCGTGAGCATCCTGAAAACTTAATTCAGGATTCAAATGAATGGTAACATCGATATAATAATCAGCTCCGGAAGCCCTTACGCGAACATCATGATAGAAAATAATCTTTTCCTCGGCTTGCATGATTTGTATCACCTGCTGATAAATATCGTCAGGAACTCTGTCCAGCAAGCCATCAACAGACCGTTTGGCTAATTTATAGGTTACATATAGAACGATGATTCCCACCATGATAGCGGCTAAAGAGTCAGCTGCAAAAAATCCGAACTGAGCTAAAATCAATCCAATCAAAACAACTGATGAACTCCAGATATCCGTTGAAAAATGAAGAGCATCTGCTTCAAGCGCATGGCTATTATACTTCTTAGCCACTCTTTTTAATTCTCTGGAACGGGTATAATCGACCACAATGGATGTTATAACCACGACATAACTCCAAACCGAAATTTCCATATGTGTTTGACCGCTTGAAAGCCTTTCGGAAGCTTCATAAAATATCCAGACACAAGTAATTACAAGAAGAAGGGATTCGAATAAGGCAGAAAGATTTTCCATCTTTCCATGACCATAGGAATGGTTTTCATCGGGAGGTAAATCAGAAATTCGTACGGTAAACCAGGTGATTAATGCAGCGACTAAATCCATGGCAGAATGCAACGCTTCGGATAAAATCCCCAAACTCCCGGTGAGGATTCCGACTATCAATTTGAAACCGGTTAAGAATACTGCTGCAACGACCGACCAACCGGCAACTGATTTCTTTTCGGAGAGATTATCTGTTTTCATTGGGCTCAGCTATTTCAAGTATTGAGAGGAAACCTTCATCAATCCTCAAAAATAAAACTTAAACCCGACCCGGTCTAATAAAACCGGAAGAAGTTATTACCAGATTTTACCGCTAACATCCCTGGATTTCACATTCCGAATTGCGGCAGCTGTTGTACCAGCATACAGCAAATCCAATTAAAGCGGCAGCGCCAACTCCAATTGCTGAATAATTGTAGCAGTTACAGCCCAGGCCCATGCTTCCCATAACAAAGCCCATCAAAACTATCAGTAAATAGCCGACGAAAGAAAAAAGCATGAAAAGGATGATTCCCTTGAAGATGTTTTGTTTTGTTGTTTCCATGATCGTTGCGTATTTCGTTGTATCGTATTGTTTCTTCGTATTGCAAAGATAATACAGACGATTAAAAAAGTCAAATATAATCCACTGATTTTGTTCATTTTATCTAAATTTGTTTTGAACATAAGTTTATTATATTGAATTACAACGAATTGAAATATCTGCATACGTATATAGAGAGATACGTATAGATTCAAAAAGCTTCAATTATGGATGAAAATAGAAGATTTAAGGGTCAAAATCGTCGATTTTAACCCTGCATGAACGATGAAAAAGGAAATTAAAAGCGCAAATTACAGGGGTCGCTTGTACACTCGGAAACGTTTATATACTTTGCCATTCATACGCTCCATTTCAGCACGAACTGCCACATTCGTTTCCAGTTCCAGATGACTGTCGATGTGTTTGTATTTCAATTTAATAGCCGATTCTATAATAGATTTTCCAAGTAAGACATCGAGCCCCAGTCCCCGATATTGTTCCTTCACCGCGCCAATCAATAACACGAGTCGCCGGGTTTTGCTAGCAGCCCGCAAAATACGCAGCACCCCAAAAGGATAGAGCCTTCCCTTCGATTTCTTTAATCCTTCCGAAATGTCAGGCATTCCTACCACATAAGCTACTACCTTATCGTCTTTTTCGATGACTTTTACAAAGGCTGGATTGAGCAGAGGTAAATATTGGTCAGCAAAATGAAGAGCTTCTTCACGCTTAACCGGCTGAAAACCGTATATCTCACGGAAGGTTTCATTGGTTAACTCGAAAATCGGAAGGATATAGGGCTTCATTTCCTTGCGAGATGTAAACTCTTTCACCACGAATCCATTGTTCAAACTAATTCGATTATAAATTCGCTCATAAAAGTCAGGCACCTTATCCGGAATTGTGATATCATAGGCAACCAAATCAAACATAGGTTTAAATCCGCCAGATTCCACCAGATGATTGAAATAGGCGGGATTTGAATTGGAAGTAACAACCGGTGGCGCATCGAATCCTTCGATTAGAAAGCCTTGGGGGTCTTTATCGGAAAAAGCAAAAGGGCCAATTAGCACATCTTTCCGGCGTTCTTTAGCCCAGGAAGCAACAGCAGCAAACAGTGCGTCAGCAGATTCCTGATTATTCTCACATTCAAAAAAGGCAAACCGGGCGGCATTTTCCTGATGCTCTTCATTGTATTTCTGATGAATCAGCCCCATAATCCGGCCAACCGGCTTATGTTCCCGGTATGCAAGGAATAGAACGACTTCATTTTCTTTGAAATAGCTGTTTTTATCAGGATGGAAATAGCTTTTTTCCTCCTCATACACAGGAGGAAGCCAATTTCGATGATTTTTATGAAGATGATAAGGAAATTTGATGAAAATCTTGCGCTGTTTCGCAGTTTTGACTTCTTCGATGGTGACAGACATTGGCCTTATTTTCGGTAAATGTAAAAATTCTATTCTTATTTTGCTCTTGTGACCCTAAGAAATGGCTGAATGCAGCTATTCCAAATAGGTTTGGTATTTCTATATTCTTCGGAAACAGGATGAAAACAACTGGTCTATTTTGTTTAGTCAGGGATAATAAGTCCGGAAAAAAGCTGAATGCAGCTAATCCAAATAAGTTTGGTATTTCTATTTTCTTCGGAAACCAGATGAAAACAACTGGTCTAATTTGTTTAATCAGGGATAATAAGTCCGGAAAATGGATGAACTCTTCAGGTATCCAAAGAGATGTTGCTGCCGGGAGGCAAAAAAAGAGGTTCTGAAACGCTTTGGCTTTCAGAACCTCCTGATGAGCGGGAAAAGGGATTCGGACCCTCGACCCTCAGCTTGGGAAGCTGATGCTCTACCCCTGAGCTACTCCCGCTAGTGCGGACAAAAGTAAATATTTTCCTATATTTACCCAAATCAAAAACATCCTGTCGAACACCATCGTTTAAACCTTCAAAAAACTGTAAATCATGGCGAAAAAACTCCTCCTTTTCAGTCTTATTTTACTATTCGGAATCACTTCGAGAGCACAAATTAACGGAGCTATTGTAGCAGATACCAACAATATTCAAATTATTAAGCTTTGGGGAACCCATCAAGAACGCGGTTTCGCATATGGTTATCTCATTGGCAATCAAATTAATACACTTTTCAATGGCTACCTGAAGCCGCAGTTTGGAGCCTATTACTCCTATGCCCGAAATATCATCGCTGTCGGCCAGGATATTCAAATTGATTCCATGTATATTCTTGAAGCCGAAGCAATAGTTGCAGGTATGGACAGCGCCGGGAAAAACACCTTCCAAATGGATTATATCGATTTGCTGGTTTGTAATTCATTCCTGGATGTTTCTAAGTTGATGAGTAAAAATACCGGCATGGGTTGTTCCAGTTTAATCAGCTGGGGAGATGCAAGTGCTGGTACTTCACTCAATGGAAACGCCAGCCTCGCAAGACATTTAGATTGGACAACCAGCAGTATTCTGACCAATAATCAAGTGCTTTTTATTCATCTTCCCAGTGAAGCAAACGAGCAAAACTGGGCAGGAATCGGTTTTGCCGGCATGTTTTCGGTTCTTTCAGGGTTTAATGCAAACACCGGAGTGTTTCAGCACATGATGGATGATTTCTCGGGAAATGCCGTTCACGGTAAACACTACGAACCGATTTGGTTTTCATTGCGTAAAGCGCTCGAAATGACTGATTTTAATCAGGATGGAACGCAAGATGTAAATGATACGAAAGAAGTTTTATCAGCTCAAACCGATGGTTATGCCGATGGATTTATTATCAGTTGTATTGCTTCAAATCCTGAAAATATCGACACGCTTACAGCTTTGATGGCTGAAATTGCCCCCCAATCTCCCTTTTTAACTTTCCGCAGCAATGTTTATGAAGATAGTATTCCCGGAGATAACCTTTATACGGCCAACTACCAGATTGCCAGAGACAGTGCTTTGCATTTCTGTAGTCGATACAACGGAATCCGCTCAGCCATAGGCGATGGCACTTTAATTGGTCTGGATGAACAATGGGCTGCCATGCGCGATTATTCGCATCTGTCGCACAATATTCAGTTCATGCAATATGCCCCGGCCGCAGACTACCTGCGTTTAGCCTGTTATGCATCCAGTACCGCAGCTTATCTGAAAGTCCCGATGGAACTTAGTATCCAGGAATTATTTAGTCCCTACACTCCCATTTCCATCCATGGACCAAAACCATCGAAATTTAAATTGCATCCCAATCCTGCTAACGATTATTTACGGATTCAACTTCATCAAAAAGATAGCGATTTGGAATATTCCATTCTTTCTTCCGACGGCAAACTCCTATCATCCCAAAAGCTTTGTTCAGGGATTCAGGAATTTAAATTATCGGTACAATCGCTTTCCGATGGGCTCTATTATCTTCATATAAAAGGGAAAACATTTGATGCTACCGAGAAATTTATTATTCAACGTAACTAAATATACGATTCTGAGGATTCAAATCATATCCGACAACTTGAAATGCTTGTAAGTCTTCCTGTATGAAACCAGAACTGCCAAATAGCTACATTTGCCTGATTAATAGAAGATGAATCTAAAGCTGCCTGTTATCGGAAATGTTGCCTCCATGCAAATCTACCAATTGGTAAGATTTGGTGTTATCTTTCTGATTAGCATCCTTTTAACAAAATCTAGTCTTAGTACTGATGTTATTGGCCGCTATGAATTCTTCTTGTTTGCGGCCGGGATGGTTAGCTATTTTTGGTTAAGTGGAATGATTAATTCCTTCTTATCGCTGGCTCGATTGTATCCTCAATCGGAAAAAAATCCGCTCTACTTCAACATGTTTTTAGTAATGCTGGCTTTTGGATTACTCGCCGGCTTGTTATTATTCATGGCTTATGGAAAGGTAAGCAGCCGGCTCGGAGTAGAATCGAATGCCAGCTTTTATTTATTGATAGGGTATGTCATCTTATCAGGGCCAACCTCCCTGATAGAGCATTTTTATCTGGTACGCAATGAATCATCACGCATTCTTGTTTATACATGGATTAGTTTACCAGTACAGTTATTGCTGGTTGGAGCTCCCATTCTGGCAGGATTTGGAATCGAATCAGCCTTTGTGGGATTAGTTGGCTCCATGATTTTTCGCCTGGGCTGGATGCTGTTTTTTTTAGTTCGGCATAGTCGTTTTAGTATTGATAAATCATTTATCATCAGACTATTATCTACCGGTTGGCCCTTAATTATCGTAGCCTTGCTGGGCGGTGCCACGCAATATATTGATGGGTCTATCATTACCGCTTATTTTGATGAAAAAAGCTTTGCCGTATTTCGATACGGTGCACGTGAACTCCCTTTTGTTGTTCTGATGGCTAATGCATTTAGTAATTCAATGGTTCCGGCCTTCTCCAATCGGGAAGAAATTCAAATTCCGCTCCAATCCATTCGTGAAAAGACCACCCGACTGATGCATATATTATTTCCCATTACCTTTCTATTGCTTATCAGTTCCAATTGGCTATACCCACGCATTTTCAATCCGGAATTTTCCGAAGCGGCTGGCATTTTCAATATTTATCTCTTGCTAATTTCTGCAAAGCTCGTTTTTGCCCAAACTATTCTTTACGGAATCCGGAAAAACGTATTTGTTATGAATGTAAGCATCATTTTGACGATTCTTCATGTGGTAGCCGCTCTAATCTTAGTGCAGGTTATTGGCATTGAAGGGGTTGCCTTTACTTCCGTGATAATCAATATCATAGAAAAAATTGTATTTGCACACTATCTTTCCAGAAAAGAACATATCAGCCTCAGGCAATATCTGGAACCCCGCTGGTGGATTTTCTATAACAGCCTGTTAATCATCCTGTTTATCCTTGTGTACAACTTTAATTAACAAGATTTTTTGGATTTAAATCATTTCCCGGTAATGGAGGATTCGTGTACCTGCCAGTGACAGTTTGCTATCCCGAATCATAGCCTTTGCAACTTGCTCAGCTTTAATGGGTTTATAGATGGAAGGTGTTAAGATTGAAAAGAAGGATGAAATGGGTTGAAAGATGCTTTCAGCAAGACGAAATTCTGTTCGCTTTCCCAATAACATCGAAGGTCGATAAATCGATATGGCAGGAATGGCAAGTTTGCTAACCTCTTGTTCCACTTCACCTTTCATCTTTAAATAAAAATTAGTGCTCTCCGGATTTGCCCCAACCGATGAAACCAACAAGAAATGGTTGGCATGGTTCACTTCTGAGGCTTTCGCAATAGCTAATGGAATATCAACATCAACTTTTCGATAAGCAGCCCGGTTGGATTTAACTTTGTTGGAAGTGGTACCCACCGAACAAAAAACGAGTTCACATCCCTGTAGAGCGCGATTCAGTTCTTCCTGATTTTCAAAATCGACAACAACCACCCGGAGTTTGGGATGGCTTAGCTCATAAGGTCGCCTGACAAGGATAGTGACTGATGAAAAGCTTGCATCATCGAGTGCATAGTTCAACAGATGACTTCCGATTAATCCGGTTGCTCCAACGATTGCAATGCTATGGGAGGTTGTCATGGTATTTTATTTTAAAATGATAAGAAAGTAAGCAGCCGATAAATATGGTAGGCTGGATAACAAAGAGACAGACTATTTTTTCAGTTTTCGTGCTTGTTTTCCCAGGTAAAGGCCTGCCATGATGACAATTAGTGCATAAATAATCATGGAAGGTTTCATATTTTCCTGCCCTGACAAATAAAGGAACGCATAGTAAGACAGGATACTCAATCCGGCCATGAAAGCCAGAGCCGAAGCTGCTGAAAACAAGGATCGTTTATCCATCTTTATAAAATAAAAAAAAATAAATACATGAAACCATCAGAGTAACAGACAACTAGCTAAACAAGTTCATTTCTGGTACCTAAGTACCAAAAATAAAAGTTTCTGAGTGATAAAAAAAAGAAAAAGGGGCAATCGGAGTAATTCGAAATCAGATTATTGATTTTTAACAAATGATTTCACGCCCAGTATGGCTGTTCCCGATTGCAGGCTTATCATGTAAGAGCCAGCTTGCAAGCTACTTACAGGAATCTCCGGGGAAGATTGATTCACCTTTCCACTTTGCACAAAGCGGCCGGTTAAATCAATAATACGATATAAAATATCATCTGCTAAGGAAAATTCTGAAAGATAAAGAACATCCTGCACCGGGTTAGGGAAAATGCCAAAGGATGCTTCCTGAAAACCAGGAGTATGAATCTCCTGATTCGAAAAGATAAGCACAGAGGACATCCCGTTAACTACAAAAATTGAAGTATTTGGAAGACTTTGGTCATAATAAGCATTCACTTCAATTTCTTGGGTGGTGTTAGCAATTAAATCGTGGATACAAAGCTTCCATTTCATAATTTCATTTCCGGCTAAACCATTTAAAGCGCCACCTCCACTACCCCAGGCTGTTACTGCAGCCACGGTTCCACTATATTGTGAACAACCTGCACACTTCAAAATTCCAAGTGAATCATAAAAAACCCCGATATAAA
This sequence comes from Bacteroidales bacterium, assembly GCA_021739985.1. GTDB lineage: Bacteria > Bacteroidota > Bacteroidia > Bacteroidales > M50B96 > M50B96. The sequence continues at coordinate 8,537 of JAIPAR010000059.1, forward strand.
TCTCCAAATCAGCAGACGGAACAATGGTATCTCCATCTATCAAAATTACGGGAGTATTAATCAAAATCGTTGAGTTTACGCCCGTGTTCCAATAGCCCCAATTACAAGGAACATCGCAGGCACTATACCCTTGTGCCATTGCATCAGCGAAACTTAGTACAAGTAAAGCAGTAATTAGAAAAGCAGCGAGATTTTTCATCATATGATAATTTTAGTTCTTACATAGATTGTATGCTTCATGAAGTAATATCAATAATGTCAATTTTTCTGACAATGAAGATATTTTTGCTAAATTACGCTTTTCCTTGTAATTCCAATTCCCCGTTATTGTTAAAAAGTGAAACCCATAAAAGAATTTTTGTTTTTCCCTAACTATAGGCTTAATGACGAATAATTTCAAAATAACACCCTATGTTTTTAATTCGAAAATCCTGATCCTCGAAGTGCAATCATTGTTGCGAATGCAGCTTACAGGAATTCTCAAAACATTTGATGTTCAAAAAAATATAATAAAACAATTCTTCACAAGTCATTTCCAGTTAGAAAAAATATTTATCTTGACCTCGAAAATTTATGAGCTACACACTGTACTTTAACTTGAAACTGAGTTATGTCTATTTCGACTCCAATCCAGCAAAAAGCATCCATTCAGGCTGTATTAAATCAAGTATGTAAAAAAGGGAAAATTAAGGGTACTAGTTTTAGTATCAAGTATCAGAATGAAACCTGGCATGCTTCGGGCGGTAATCTCTTGCCCAATCAGCCCTTCTTTATTGCAAGCACCTCGAAGCTTTTTGTCACAGCTCTGATAATGCAACTTCGAGCTCAAGATAAACTAAAGCTGGACGATCCAGCCTACCGCTATTTTGAAGAAGACGTTTTCAAAAACCTTCACATTTATAAAGGAACAGATTACTCCAAAGATATCACAATCAGGCAATTATTGGCTCACACGTCTGGTCTTCCCGATTATTTTGAAGATAAAAATGATGTAGGGATTAGTTTGGAAGATGAATTGCTTAGTCACAACGATAAATACTGGAATTTTGAGGATGTTTTAGATTTGACTCGAAGTCTGCCAGCGAAATTCCCACCCGGGAAGCGAAATAAAGCCCATTACTCGGATACCAATTACCAGTTGTTAGGACAAATTATCGAAGGGCTGCTGGGTAAATCATTTGCAGACGCCTGCGATGAATACCTGATTCAACCACTCGAACTTACACAAACTTACTGTTATACGAATCCGGATGATCAGCGACCAGCCTTGTTTTACTACAAAGATAAGGAATTACGTATTCCACTGGCTATGAGTTCTTTTGGTCCGGACGGAGGGATTGTTTCCACAGCTCCGGAATTGCTGATTTTTATAGAAGGATTTTTCACCGGGAAATTTTTTCCGGTATCCTATCTCGAAGAGATGAAGGTTTGGAATCGTATCTTTTATCCCTTGCAATCGGGAGCAGGAATTCACCGCTTTAAACTGCCCTGGCTTTTCAATCCCACCGGAACTATACCGGAGCTCATCGGGCATTCAGGCTTATCAGGCGCCATGGCTTATGCAAATCCTGAGAGAGGCTTATATCTGGCTGGAACGGTTAATCAGGTTGCCTGGCGCGATAGCTCCTTCCGAACCGCCATTAAGCTCATTCAGCAAATACTTTAGGCGAGGAAGGACTTTGCCTGAGAAAGTAGATTTAAGTTCATGAAGCAAAGCTCAACCTATACCCTTCTTCCGATAGGTTTCAGTAACATACAAATCATCCAGATACAAACATTTTCCCACCCAAGTATAATAGGCAAAGAAATACAAAGCAAACCCGACTATTTCAGTCAATTCATTTTCTACCACCAAGGCTTTGAAATGTAATTGTTCCGCTTTCATTTGTTTGGGAGAATTAGTAACCTGATTATCGGCCTTTTCAAAATGAGCCAATTACTCCCTCTGATATAGTCTCAAAATCTCAAGAAATATCTTGGTTAAACGTGAAAGTTGAGCGTTCAACGATGATCGATGAACGCCCAACATTAGTTTTATTGTACTACAAAACTTACTTCTTTCATTTCAGCCTGGTTTCTTAATCGTAGCGTGTAAATTCCTGAGCTAAAGCCTGATACATCAATTCTTTCGTTGTATTGCCCGGCTCCGCTTTGAATAAGTTTCGTGTAAACCATCTGTCCTAAACCATTGTAAATATCAAGCTGTGAATCCGTGGTTTCTGATAAATTGAAATTCACCGTTAACTCATGCATGACCGGATTCGGATAGAGACTGAGGTTAAGGTTAAGGTTAAGGTTGAGGTTGAGGTTGAGGGTTTTGACAACAGCCAGGGTGTTTTCGTGGAAGGTTCCATCGCCGAGTTCGTATGCGATGTTTTCAAATCGGGTGGTTTTTCCGGTTTGATGATGGTACGTTTCTACCATGAAACCTTCGCTATTGCTTAAACCTGATTTTGCCTGTGCCGTTTTATCCTGTCCCCAAATAGGCATAGCTATCGTTTCATCGGCATAAACAGCCGTTCCAACCAATAATCCATCCCCTGAATAAACGGCCAGCTCATCGCCACGACTTAACATAGTAGTAAGCAATACCTTAGGAATAACAAGGGTCATATCTGAGCCTGTACTGGCTAATACCGGATAATACATCGGTTCGTTAAATATGGGTTCTTCTTTAACAGGTGCTTGCAACATATTAGCCGGGTACGTTATCGAACCGGCCGATAACATCAACACTTTAAAGGCATCATCCGGATGCAGGGTAACTACCTGATTAACCTGATACTGTGGCAAATAAACTAATCCACTATTCAATTTTACATACACCACCTGTTGGATAACCGGAGCAAATAAATCGGCTGCTGATACCGGATTATGGCGTAGCATCCCTATCAAATTAATCCCTTGATTCAATTGGATTGGAGTATTTACCGG
>JAIPAR010000060.1 GCA_021739985.1 Bacteroidales bacterium
TACTCCTCCACTTCGGCTTAGCAATTTAGCCCCGCGATTCATACTATAAATCAGAGCACCCTCCAGTGTTCCGGCAGCTGTATAAACCAATTCAGCAGAACCATTCTCCCTAAAAAGCAATGGGCCTACCAAACCCAGCGGAACTTCAACTGAACCAATAAAGGATTCAATATTATTAACCACATCCAGAGGGTCTAATGTTGTATCTGCAATTTTTTCTGCCTCCAGATGAAGTGATTCGATATAGTCAAGTCTTAATCGGGTTGCAGAAGTTGAAGTAATTCCTCTCCCTGGCACGATTGGTATGTCGTTCATGCTTTTCTTTTCTGATTTGGATGCCTAAGATACCAATTTTTCAGTCCAGTCAACATGCGGCGCCAGGAAGCAGAATCGCAGATGAAAACAAACAATTTCCGCACTTTATGACGAACATTTTCTACCTTTGAAAGCTTAATTATCCATATTTAAAATTTATGGCAATCGTTAAAACACTTTTAGGCAAAACTCCTGTATTTGGGAAGGATTGTTTTTTGGCTGATAATGCAACTGTAATTGGAGATGTTATTTGCGGTGATAATTGCAGCATCTGGTTTGGTGCTGTTTTACGTGGTGATGTACACTCAATCCGACTTGGCCATAATGTAAATGTACAGGATAATGCTACCATTCATGCTACATTTAAAAAATCACCTACCCACATCGGCGATAATGTATCCATTGCTCACAATGCAGTTGTTCATGGCTGTACGATTCATGATAACGTACTGATAGGCATTGGAGCGATTATTCTGGATGATGCAGTCATCGAAAGCAATTCAATTGTTGCTGCGGGTGCGGTGGTAACCAAAGGAACCGTGGTGGAATCAGGTTCGGTATATGCAGGCTCTCCTGCCCGGAAAATAAAATCCATCAGTACCGAGCTCCTGGAAGGTGAAATTCACCGCATTGCAGATTCCTACCACGTATATTCGTCCTGGTATAAAGATGCTGAATAAGCCAATCCTGTAACTTTTATTAGACCTCTCAAAACGCAACTAATATGCACCTCAAACAAATCCTTTTAGGTCTGTTTTTTTTCGGTCTCTTTTTCCCGGCCATTCTTCTAAGTCAGCATAATGCGAATTATTGCCTCGACCCGCGAATCATTGCCAGCCGCGAAGCCAGTCACCACCAACATTTGCTTCAGGAACAGCAAAAACAGGTCAACGCGAATGAAAATTATGATATCAAGTACCTGGAGTGCCACTGGGATATTGACCCGGCAATCAATGCCATTAAAGGAACGATTAAAACCTTTTTTTCGATAACTGTATCACTCACACCCGGCATCTCCTTTAGCCTTGCCAATGAACTCTATGTGTCGAGCGTTCAGGTTCATGGGCAAAATGCAAGTTTTACCCACCATCCGGGAGAGCTTTTGACTATTGAATTCCCGACTCCTTTGGCATTAGGGGATACCGGCACTGTAACAATAAATTATATGGGAACTCCTCCTAATACAGGCTTTGGTTCATTTATTCAGGAATATCATAATAATTCACCAATTATCTGGACACTAAGCGAACCCTATGGTTCAAAGGACTGGTGGCCAAGTAAACTCGATTTAAATGATAAAGCAGATTCAATTGATATTTATGTCACTACACCCCTTGGCAATAAAGCTGGCTCGAATGGAATTCTACTCTCGTCAACAACAAACTCCAACGGGATTACCTACCACTGGAAACATCGTTATCCCATCACGGCCTATTTGATTGCTATATCAGTAACCAATTATGAAGCCTACTCCCATTTTGTAACCCTTCAAAATGGTACTTCCATGGAAGTTTTAAACTACGTTTATCCGGAGGATTTAGCTTCAGCTCAGCAAGCTACCGCCGAAGTTGTTCATATGATTGAATGTTATGATACCTTGGTGGGATTATATCCTTTTCACACGGAGAAATACGGACATGCACAGTTTAACTGGGGTGGTGGCATGGAACACCAAACCATGAGTTTTATGGGTTTATTTTCTACCGACTTACAAGCCCATGAGCTGGCTCATCAATGGTTCGGAGATAAAATTACTTGTTCTTCCTGGGAGGATATTTGGCTTAATGAAGGATTTGCAACTTATTTTACCGCTTTATATCGGCTTTATACTGGCAATTTGCCTTATTGGACGAATTGGAAAATTGGACAAATCGAGGCAATCTGCTCTCAGCCGGACGGCTCGGTCTATTGCACCGATGTAAGTGATGTCAGTAGAATATTTAGCGGCAGGCTAAGCTATGCTAAAGGCTCCTATTTGCTTCACATGCTTCGATGGACTTTAGGCGATGAACATTTTTATAAAGCGATTCGAAATTACATCAACGACCCTGCTTTGGTATATGGATATGCCTCCACGGATGATTTAATGGCGCATTTTGAAAATCAAAGTGGCATTCAGTTGGATGAGTTTATGGATGATTGGTTTTATGGCGAAGGATTTCCATCTTACTATATAAACTGGTATTCGAATGGAAATACTTTACACATCGATATAGCACAAAGTTCCTCGCATTCAAGTGTTGATTTTTTTGAGATGAAAGTCCCAATTCGAGTGTTTGGCGGAACTCAGGACTCAATTATCGTTCTAAATCATGAATTCAGTGGTCAATCTTTTTCAATTAATCTTGGATTCATAGCTGATTCGATTCAATTAGACCCGGAAAAATGGATTTTGTGCTTTAATAACAGTATTTCAAATCAGGTATCTGTATCGGAAGAAGATGCATTATCGGACTTAAATCTTTTTCCGAATCCTGCAAGTAACAAACTGATTATCAATTCATCCACAGAGATTCAGACGATTAAGATTTATACGCTCAATGGTAGTTTGTGGGAAAAGAAATCAATTGACAGCAGAAAACAGGACATCATTGATTTGACAAATTATCCTTCCGGGGCCTATTTCTTGCAGGCCGAAACTTATAATACGCTTATTACAAGGCGGTTTATAAAACTCTAGTTAAAATAAACCGTGGATTTGGGCATCAATTTTATTAATAACCAGACCTAAATCTTCCGGTTTATTAAAATCCAGATGATCCACATCGATTATTAATAGTTTGCCCAGTTTATAGCTTTCAATCCAGGCTTCGTAGCGTTCATTTAATCGTTTAAGATAATCCAGACGAATCGAATTTTCGTATTCTCTACCCCGCATTTGTATTTGGTTCACCAGAGTTGGCACAGAAGCCCGGAGATAAACCAACAAGTCCGGAGGAGAAATCAGGCTCATCATCAATTGAAACAAGGTGGAATAGTTTTCAAAATCCCGTTTACTCATCAGTCCCATCGAATGTAAATTAGGCGCGAAGATAAAGGCATCTTCATAAATCGTCCGGTCCTGAATAACTTGTCTTCCGGATTTCCGGATGTTCAGAATTTGATTCAGACGGCTGTTCAGGAAGAAGATTTGCAGATTAAATGACCAACGTTGCATATCTTCGTAGAAATCATTCAGATAGGGATTATCATCCACATCTTCATAATTAGGTTCCCAATGATAATGTTTTGCTAATAAACCGGTTAAGGTAGTTTTCCCGGAACCTATGTTTCCTGCAACTGCGACATGCATGGTATCGATATTTTTTCGTGAAGATAAAAAATCTCTTGATTGGAAAGGAGTAAAAAAAAGGACTCGAAACTTTTTTTTCTAATTTCCTTCCCGATAAATTACAGTCATAACGGTTTTTCCCACGGCCAACATGGTATAGGGATCAACAGCATCTAAATTATCGTTATGTGTATGCCAATATGAGCCAAAACCTGTGTTGGATGTTGGGTCATGCTGAATGATATCGATGGTTGGAATTCCGGTGATCCGGTTAACATATACGTGGTCATCGGTAATCAGGCCTCCTTGTTCCATCGGGAAATAAAGTCCAAAACCCAGTTCATGAGCAATGTTCCATACTTTTTCGACCAGCCAGGGAGCGTATGATATCGAATATCGTTCTTTAAAAAAAGTAGCCTCCTTAGCTCCCACCATATCGAGTAAAATACCATAATGAGGATTGTAACCGGGTTTGTGTAAATTTTTGCTCCAGTATTGAGAACCCAGGCACCAGGTATCCGCATCGTAGGGCAGATTCCGGTGATCAGGGGTACCCATATCTTCGGCATCAAAAAAGATAATATCGACGCCTAATTTGCTTGGTTGAAGCTGAAGCTGCCGGCCGATTTCCATCAGTACAGCAACACCACTGGCTCCATCGTTTGCCCCATTAATCGGTTCATCCCGCCGGGAAGGATCTTCACAATGGTCAGCAAATGGCCGGGTATCCCAATGCGCAAATAAAACAATCCGGTTAGGATTATTAACATCAAACTGAGCAATAATATTCTTGATATTCAGCACGGTTCCATCAAATGCTTTTACTTTACCTTGCTGCACAATCACCTCAGCACCAAAGGATTTCATTTTGTTTTCCAGATAAGCAGCACATTTAGCATGCTCGGCTGAATTAGGAACTCTTGGTCCAAAAGCCAGTTGATCCTTCACAAATTGATAGGCTGAATCCGCATTAAAGCTTGGGACGTTAACCGTAATTGTTTGAGGCTTTTCAACAGCTTTTTCAGCTTGCTTCTTATCGCCGCAGGAAGTCAGAAAGATAAAAGCCCCGGCGAAAAGCAGGGAAAAAGCAAGATATTTATTCATATTCTTATCGTATTACTATTTCGACCACTCAAAACCCTCTTTGGTGTCTTTAATTGTAAAGCCCAAGCGGGTAAGCTCTTTCCGAATTTTATCGGCAGTTTCCCAATCTTTTTTATTCTTGGCATCCACACGGAGTTGCAAGAGCAGATTCATTACTTCGTTTAAATCTTCGGCTTGATTTTCCGTTTTTGACGGAGTCTTTAATCCTAAAATATCATGCACCAGCAGATGCATATTCAATTTAAGTGATTGCAAATCAGCCTCGCTAATTTCTTGTTTTCCGTCTGACACTGAATTAATTAGCTTTACTAATTCAAACAGATAAGAAATTAAAATAGGCGTATTCAGGTCGTCGTTCATGGCAGCAAAACATTTCTCCAGGATTTCGGGGAGATTCACGGAAGACTGGCCGGCCGGCTTCATGCTATCCAGCTTCGACATAGCCTGCATCAGGCGTTCCAACCCTTTCTCGGAAGCTTGCAGCGCTTCGTTCGAGAAATCAACGGTACTGCGATAATGCGCCTGTAAGATGAAAAAGCGAACAGTCATGGGGGAATAAGCCTTCTCCAGCAAAGCATGATTCCCGCTAAAGAACTCTTCGAGGGTGATGAAATTTCCCAGCGATTTCCCCATCTTTTGACCATTGATGGTTATCATGTTGTTATGCATCCAGTATTTTACCGATTCATGTCCATTCGCAGCCGTTGACTGGGCTACTTCGGATTCATGATGTGGAAACAGTAAATCCATTCCGCCACCATGTATATCGAAGCTTTCGCCGAGATATTTGGTGCTCATGGCCGAACATTCGAGGTGCCATCCGGGAAAGCCGTCGCTCCATTCAGAAGGCCAACGCATAATATGTTCAGGTTTAGCTTTTTTCCACAAGGCAAAGTCGAACGAATTTTTCTTTTCCTGCTGGCCATCCAGGTCGCGGGTGGTATTTAATAACTCTTCCACAACCCGACCGGACAATTTACCATACGGATATTGTTGGCTATACTTTTCAACATCAAAATAGATGGAGCCATCGCTTTCGTAAGCAAAACCATTTTTCATGATTTTTCGAACAAGTTCCTGTTGCTCAATTATATGCCCGCTTGCGCGAGGTTCGATGCTTGGCTTCAGGACATTAAGCTCATCCATATTTTGGTGATAGCGGTCGGTAAAATACTGCACCACTTCCATCGGTTCGAGTTGTTCGAGACGGGCTTTTTTAGCGATTTTATCTTCGCCTTCATCTGCATCATTTTCAAGATGCCCCACATCAGTAATATTTCGCACATAGCGAACTTTATAACCCAGGTATTTCAGGTATCTGAACAGGATATCAAAAGTGATGGCCGGGCGGGCGTGGCCTAAATGAGCATCTCCATAAACGGTTGGACCGCACACATACAATCCAACATGAGGTGGATGGATCGGAGAAAAAGTTTCTTTTTGGCGATTTAAAGTATTATAAATGACCAGTTTATTGGCTTCCATAATGAAAAAAAGTAATTAGCCCGCTAAAGTAATCACAAACTTGCAAGCGTGCAAGGCAAGAAAGAAGAAAGAGGAACGGCTAAAAAACTTAGGGATTTAGCTAATATGCTGCCGCAAATACTTTCCGGTGATTGATTCTGGGCATTGAATAAGGTCTTCCGGTAAACCCTGGAAAATAAGCTCGCCCCCATTCTTACCCCCTTCCGGGCCCATGTCAATAATCCAGTCAGCATACTTGATGATATCGAGATTGTGTTCGATAATAACCACCGTATTCCCATTTTTCACCAAGGCTTTAACGATACGATAAAAGTTCTCGATATCCGACATATGCAAGCCGGTGGTTGGTTCGTCCATGATGTAAATATTCCCCTCGTGCTTTAATTCTGTGGCAATTTTTAAACGTTGGGATTCTCCTCCGGATAAAGAGCTAAGTGACTGTCCCAGTTTGAGATATCCCAAGCCAACTTCCTGGAGTATGTGCAGGAGATTTTTTATTTTGGATGATGAAAAGAATTCGGAAGCCTGATTGATGGTCATATCCAGCACATCGGCAATACTCTTATCCTTATACTTTAATTCGAGGACATCCCCATGATATCGTTTCCCTTCGCATTCGTCACACACAGTTTTGACTGAATCCATAAAATGAAGTTCAAAGCTCAAAACACCTTGTCCATTACATTTTAGGCAAGCCCCTTTTGAATTGAAACTGAACAGTGAAGCATCTGAGTGGGTAGCAGCGGCGAATTCTTTGCGAATCAAGTCAAACACGCCAATAAAGGTAGCTGCATTGCCACGGGAAGATTTGCCAATTGGAGCCTGATCAATCACTACCGCATCCGGATATTGTTTGGCAAAACACTCATGAATCAAACTACTTTTTCCACTTCCGGCAACCCCTGTAACGCAGGTTAGCACTCCTTTTGGAATCTTGACGGAAACATCTTTAAGATTATTCGCCTTCGCATGGTTAATCTCATAAAAGGAAGTAGCTATTTTGCGTTGATATGCCACTTTTTCGCTATGATTCAGATATTGCCCGGTTAAACTCTCCACCTCTTTCAATCCTGCCGGTTCGCCATTATACACAACATTTCCACCCAACTTCCCGGCCTTAGGTCCCATATCCACAATCCATTCAGCAGCCCGAATGATTTCCGGATCATGTTCCACCACAAAAACCGAGTTTCCCCGATGCTTCAGGCGGAATAAGATTGCCATCAAATTTTCGGTATCCCTTGGATGCAGTCCAATCGATGGTTCATCGAGCACATAGAGCATATCGACTAAATTGCAATCCATCTGCTTCGACATCTTCACCCTTTGAGATTCACCTCCGGAAAGGGTACTTACTGCGCGGTCGAGGGACAAGTAACCGACTCCTATCTCGATAAGTTGTTGCAGGAGGAAATTGGCCTTACGCAGAATAGGTCGCGAAATCTCATCATCAATATCTTTCAAAAAAGCATATGCATCGAACAATTCCATTGAACAAAGTTCGTCGATTGAAAGGCCGTTCAGACGCGAATTCCGGGCCCGCTCGTTTAATCGGGTTCCCGAACAATGCTCGCAAGCCTGATAGGTGAAATAGCGGGTATAAGCATTCTTATCTTCTTCATTAACTTCATCATCGGCACGAGTAATAACCGCTTTCTCGAGCTTACGGGCAATCCCTTCAAAATTTCGGTTATAATTCAGCTTTTCTTTAGCCCCCTTCACCGGGAAAGCCTCTGCATACAACAAAAGATGCAATTCATCCTCCGTAAAATCCTTCAATGCTTTATCTGCATTTACTACATTCAAATTAATCAACTCCTTCCAGAGAAAATTTCCGACCTTATAATGAGGATGTGTGATAGCACCTTCCCGAATGGATTTCTCACGATTGAGAAAAATGTCCAGATTGATTTTAATTTCCTTTCCTAAGCCATTGCAATGGCTGCACATTCCTTCGGGATGATTAAACGAAAAGTAAAAGGATGGCCCGATAAAAGGCTTTGCCATCCGGGAATAGAGCAATCGTAAGTAGGTATTAATTTCGGTGGCTGTACCCACAGTGCTCCGCAAATTATTCCCCAATCGCTTTTGGTCGATGACAATAGCCGTCGATAGGTTGAGAATCTCGTCCACATCGGGGCGCGATAACTTAGGCATGCGGGTTCGGGCGAAAGTTGAGAAAGTCTCAATTAACTGTCGCTGCGCTTCGATATAAATTGTATCGAAAAGCAGGGATGATTTTCCGGAGCCGGAGACACCTGTAAAAACAACTAATTTATGCTTTGGTATCGCAATATCAATATGATTGAGATTATTGGTATGTGCATTTTTTACAAGGATTGAATCTCTATTCATAGCTTCCGGAAATCATTAAAACAGGATGTAAAATTAAAATTCAAAAGGATATTATTACCATTCAAATCCATGTCTTTGCGCATTTTAATATTGATTTTTTGGGCGTTCCCCTTCGGGTCGGGCTTTCCGCTGCAAGTCCTCGCGAGCGCATCCGTGTAATCCGTTCAAATTCGTGAAATCCTCTTCCCTCGCTCCTAATTCCTACTCGTTGGAGCGGCTCGCTGCGGGCTTTCCGCTGCAATCCCTAACGCCGAATAATGGTTAATGATTAATGGTGAATGATTAATGGTGAATGATTAATGGTGAATGATTAATGAATAATGGGCTCGGCGAAATTCCTTCCTCCTTCCTCGTTCCTCGTTCCTCCTTCCTCCTTCCTCCTTCCTCCATTTTCAATACTCAATACTCACACTCAATACTGTTTTCCTTCCTCCTTCCTCCATTTTCAATACTCAATACTCACACTCAATACTGTTTTCCTTCCTCCTTCCTCCTTCCTCCATTTTCAATACTCAATACTCACACTCAATACTGTTTTCCTTCCTCCTTCCTCAGGCCGCAGGCCGTTCCTCTAGGTGAAGCTCATCGAAGCAGAAACCATCACCTATATCAAATCCCTGACGAACTTATGAGAAAAACCAACCGATAATGACATTGAATAGGATTAAATTGACAACCATTGGATTATAAAAGGAGGAATGTGATTCTTGTGCCGTTAGGCACATCATATCGGTAGAAAGGAACAGAACAGTTTTTGTTTCGTCCCCCTGCTCAGCGAAGTTAAGCGAAGCGTAACTTCGTCGGGGGAGATAGCGGCCTCTGACCGCAAATATTCGCTAATTTGTTGAGGCCTAATTACTTTCTCATGAGCTAAGTCCGTCAAAATAATCCCTTAAAAGCCCTGAAAGGGTGCAATATCTATATAAGAGCAATAATCCATTCCCCCAATTCTAAATGTCATCCCTTCGGGATTGGGTTGTGATTGGTGAATCGTGTTTGCTATAATCTTGTCATCCCTTCGGGATTAGGTATGGACGGTGGTTTTGCATTCGATGGGCTTCAATCATCGCTAGTGTATTACGCCCTTTCAGGGCTGGTTCGGATGATGGTTTCATATTTTTATCCGATAGGCTCGGCGACAAATCAATAAAAACCTTGAAGGTTTAGAATGAGGGAATAATTGTCCATCATTCTACCGAAAAACCTCCAAGGTATAGCCGATTCCTCCTTCCTCAGGCGAAGCCGTTCCTCCTTCCTCCTTCCTCAGGCGAAGCCGTTTCTCATTCCTCCTTCCTCCTTCCTCAGGCGAAGCCGTTTCTTCTACCAAACAATTGCGCGTTTGTCGGGGGCTACGAAAAGCTTGTCGCCTTCCTGAATGCCAAATGCCTCGTAAAACTCGGGCACATTCACCAAAGCGCCATTCACACGGGCTTCTCCCGGAGAATGAACATCCTCTTTCAGCCGCTTCATTAATTCCTTATCGCGAATATTTTGGCGCCAAACCTGCGCATACGACAGGAAGAAACGCTGTGCCGGCGTGAAACCATCAACCGGATTCTGCGACTTCCCATTCAAAGCTTTCTGCATGGCTGTGTATGAAATACTTAATCCTCCAAAATCAGCAATATTTTCTCCCAAACATAATTGGCCATCTACATGAAGGCTATCGAGCATGGTAAAATTATTGAACTGGTCAACCAACACCTGGACCTGAACATTGAATTTGGCAGCATCTTCTTCCGTCCACCAATTCACCAGATTCCCATTTTTATCATACTCTCTGCCCTGATCATCGAATCCATGCGACATTTCATGGCCAATAACAACTCCGATAGCGCCATAATTTACGGCATCATCGGCATGCTGATAGAAGAAAGGCTCCTGTAAAATAGCCGCCGGGAACACGATTTCGTTCATCGTTGGACTATAATACGCATTTACCGTTTGTGGATACATACCCCATTCTTCCCGATTGACCGGTTTCCCGATTTTATTTTTTTCATAATTGAAGCTATATAGACTAACTGCCTGAAGATTATCATAATACGAACTTCCAATGTTGACCGAACTATAATCTTTCCAAACATCCGGATATCCTACTTTTACCCGAATAGCATCCAATTTTTCCAGGGCTTTTACTTTGGTCGCATCCGACATCCAATCCAAATTCTGAATATGTTCAGCCCAGGCCACTTTCAAATTATCGACCAGTTGATTCATTTTAGTCTTAGCCTCAGCCGGGAAATAACGCTCCACGTACAACTGGCCAACAGCCTCACCCAAACCATTACTGATGACCGAAAGCACTTTTTTCCAGCGCTCTTTTTGCTTGGTTGTGCCCGATAAAACCGTTCCATAGAAAGCAAAATTGGCGTCTTCAAAATCTTTACTTAAATAGGCTGCGGCATCATTAATAACATTCCATTTTAGATAGACTTTCCACTCATCGAGCGGAATTTCGGTTTTCATGACATCCAATTCTGTAAAAAAGCCTGGTTGATTAACATTGATTTCCTGCAAACCATTCAATCCCAATGCATTGAAGTACTCATTCCAATGAAAGTTCTTAGCATTCGCTGAAAAATCGCTCACCAAAAACTTGTTGTAAGTAGCATGCGGGTCGCGATTTTGCAAACGGGTATTTGATGCTTTGGCCAGACGAGTTTCGAGTTTCATAATGATTTGTGCGTGGACTGCAGCGTTTTCATCTTTCGTCAAGGATAACAATTGCTCCACAAATTCAAGGTACTTTGTACGAATCTCCAGACTCCGTTCATCATCGTTTAAATAATAATCCCTGTCGCTCAGGCCTAATCCACCCTGATGTAAATTAGCAATAACCATTTCGCTGTTTTTGGCATCCTGATCCGCATAAAAATAGAAAAGAGGGCTGGTGCCTTTAGCATGTAGCATCGCTAC
>JAIPAR010000061.1 GCA_021739985.1 Bacteroidales bacterium
GCCTTTAGCATGTAGCATCGCTACATAGGCTTCAAGCTGGTCGGTTGACTGCAAAGCATCGATTTCATCCAGCTCTTTTTGAATAGGTTGAAATCCCAGCGCATTGATGGAAGCTGTATCCATTCCGGAACGATAAAAATCAGCAATTTGCTGAGCCACACTGCCTTTCGGGGCATCTGTTTTGGCTTCGGCTTCGGCAAGCAGTGTTTTCAATTGCTCTTCATTTAACTGGCCAAGGGCTTCAAAAGCACCATAGCGACTAAACTCATCGGGGATTGGATGATTCTTCATCCATCCGCCATTTGCATACTTAAAAAAATCGTCACCCGGCCGAACGCTAAGGTCCATATTTACCGGGTCAATTGCTTTCGGTGTATTTTGTTTGTTCATACAAGAATTTAAAATGATGATTGATCCTGCCAATAACAGAACTGCAAGCTTTTTAGTTTGATTAATCATACCTTTTTGGTTTAAAAAATGATGCGCAAGTTGGAAAAAAAGATTGAAAAAGAAATAAGCTTTAACGTTTCATGGCTCTGGGGCCCAACATATTGTTCGGGTCGAGGGCTTCATCGAGTTTTTCTTTTGATAAAAGATTATGCTCCAACACTAAGTCGTACACCCGTTTGCCGGTTTCGAGCGCTTCTTTGGCCAGGAAATTTGAAGCTTCGTAGCCGATGTATGGATTTAGGGCGGTAACCAATCCAATGCTATTATACACCATATTTCGGCATACCTCTTCGTTGGCTGTAATTCCCTTGATACAACGATGGTTGAGCGTGCTCATTCCATTTTTCAACATTTCGATAGATTCGAACAGGCAATGCACGATGATGGGTTCCATCACATTCAGCTGAAGCTGACCGGCTTCGGCAGCAATCGTGACGGTTAAATCGTTACCAATCACGCGAAAAGCAATCTGGTTAACTACCTCAGGGATAACCGGATTGACTTTCCCCGGCATGATAGTACTTCCCGGCTGCATGGGAGGCAGATTAATTTCATTCAATCCGGCCCGAGGCCCCGAAGAAAGCAGACGCAAATCGTTGGAAATCTTGGAAAGTTTCACGGCCAGCCGCTTAACTGCAGATGAATACATGATAAAAGCGCCGGTGTCCTGAGTAGCTTCTACCAGATTGGGAGCCAGCAACATTGGATAGCCGGTAATCTCGGCCAAATAACGGGTCACAATGCCGCTATAGCGTGGATCGGCATTAATGCCGGTACCAATGGCGGTGCCACCCATGTTGGTTTCCAAAAAGAGCTTAACATTCTGGTTGAGACGGGCAATTTCTTCTTCCAGCATGACGGCATAGGCTTCGAACTCCTGCCCCAGCGTCATCGGAACAGCATCCTGCAACTGAGTCCTTCCCATTTTAATGATATGTCCAAATTCCTGACCTTTAAGGCGAAAAGCTGTAATCAAGTCAGTCAGAACCGCAATCAGTTTTTTGTTACTGTTGAGCAAAGCAATTTTGATAGCTGTTGGATAAGCATCGTTGGTTGACTGCGAAAGATTAACATGATTATTGGGATGACAATGCTCGTATTGTCCACGTTCGTAGCCCATTAGCTCGAGCGCCCGATTAGCGATTACTTCATTCGCATTCATGTTGGTAGATGTGCCGGCGCCGCCTTGAATCATATCAACCACAAAGTGATAAGTATATTTTCCGTGGATGATTTCATCGCAGGCTTCATTAATAGCCAGTGCAACTTTTTTATCCAGCAAACCCAGTTCATAATTTGCTTTGGCGGCAGCTTTTTTCACCATTGCCAAAGCCTGAATCATCAGGGGATAGAAATTAAGCTGTACGCCGGAAATATTAAAGTTTTCGAGAGCACGCAGGGTTTGAATGCCATAATAATATTCGTAGGGGACTTCCCTTTCGCCGAGCAAATCATGCTCCTTACGTGTTTTACCTGATTCGTACTGAGCGGCAGAGCTAATCACGCGGGCATTGGTTTGCCGCATTCTGCGAGATATAACACGGGCGATATTGGAGAAAACTTTCAGCGAAATTTTTCCATTCAGTTCAAAAAAGGATTTATCGAGCAAAAAGGCTACCGATTCTTCCTTAGCCTGGGCATTGGTTGAGTGTTCCGACTGTTCGGTCAGAGCACCTTCGCCGAGGAAATCATGGCTGTTGAAAAAGCTAAGTTCTTGCAGGCTGCCCAGCGCATTGGTTTTCGTAAGTTCGATATGTCCGGAAAAAATGATAAAGATTTTCTCCCGGGGTGTATTTTCTTTGAATAGAAATTCATTTTCCTGATAGGTAACTACCTCAATGGCAGCTGCTACTTTTTCAAGTTCATTCGGTTGAAGGCCGTTGAAAAGCTCAATATCCTTAATAAATTGGGTGATTTGATGTGTTTCCATAGTGATACTTTCTTAAGTTGCCGGCACCACAGCCGGCAGGGCACAAAAGTATTATCTTTAACAAGCCAAAAGGATGATATTTGGCAGACAAGTTGTCTAATCCAAGTGACAGGTTAAAAGTGTGCCTTAGTTTAAGCAGATAAAATTTGAATAGCTTCTTCGCGGGTGGAGACAAAATTAATGTGTTTCTGCTTGTTACTTTCGCGGATAAAATCTTGCAGGCTTTTACTGGTGTAAGGCAAAAAATCTCCTACAATAGCGAGCTTAAACCGGTAAGTTGAAAATTTTTGAAGGATATCGCCTGCCAGGCGGGTTTTTAAATCAAAGAAATCCGGAGTCAGATTGGATTCAAATAGTACAAGGCCTGTAACTCCCTGGTAATATAAATCTCCCATTAAATCGAGCGCATCCTGAAATTCCTTTATCAATAGGATACCTTTGCTTGCAATCGCAAGTCTTTTCCCGTTCTCTATTATAAACTCCATCAAATAATTGCTTTTCAATTTTCCCCAAACTTACAAGGAATTGCCTCAAGATGTTTTAGAAGTACGATTATTTTAAAGTGCGCTTTGGTCAATTTTCTTATTTTTAGCACAAAATTTAAAGCTATGGAAATTCTGGGAATTGATATTGGCGGCTCCGGCATCAAAGGTGCTATCGTTGAAACTAAAACAGGCGAAATGCTCACCAAACGCCTTCGCATACCAACCCCTCAACCGGCTACCCCTGAGGCTATTGCAGAAACTATTAAGCAAATCGCCGATTCATTCGGGTATAAAAAAAGTATTGGCTGCGGCTTTCCTGCTTTAATGAATCATGGGGTGATTAAAACCGCTTCCAATATCGACCCATCCTGTAAAGATGTAGATGCCAATAAGCTTTTCTCCGAAATTACCGGTCGAATTGTGCATGTTTTTAATGATGCTGATGTCGCCGGCTTTGCGGAAGCTAAATTTGGACTTGCCGGCAAGAAAAAAGGACTGAGCTTATTCCTTACCATCGGAACCGGCATTGGCTCTGCCTTGATTAACAATGGCAAACTGATTGAAAATACCGAATTCGGCCATATCTATATGCAAAATGGATTAAAAACCGAACACTACGCCTCCGACGCTGTCCGCGAACGGGAAAATTTAGACTGGCCGGTTTGGGGAGCCCGTCTAAACGAAGTGCTGATTTACCTCGAAAGCCTGTTTAGTCCCGATGCCTTCATCCTCGGCGGAGGTGCCAGCAAAAAATTTGAATTATTCCAGGACCAATTGCATACCAAAGCTCCTATTCAACCAGCTGAACTACTCAATAAAGCCGGGATTGTTGGAGCTGCCCTCCTGGCTAAAAAAAGAAGCTAATTTATGACTGAAAAACCAAGCATACGCGAATTGGGTGAATTTGGACTTATCCGACATCTCACCGGAGATTTAAAAATGGTTCAGCCCGAAACACGGCTGGGAGTGGGTGATGATGCAGCCGTTTGCGAGTATGGTAACTCAAAAGTGCTGATTACAACCGATTTACTGACCGAAGGAGTTCATTTCGATTTGATTTATACACCTCTTAAGCACTTGGGATACAAGGCCGTAGCTGTAAATCTTTCCGATATTTGTGCGATGAATGGAACGCCGAAACAGATTACCATTGCCATCGCCATCTCAGCTAAATTTACTACCGAAATGATGGACGAGCTTTATGCCGGCATCAAACTGGCCTGTGAGAAATATCAGGTTGATTTAATCGGTGGCGATACCAGCTCCTCCATGACCGGCATGACCCTTGCGGTCACAGCGATTGGAACGGCCCAAGAGGATACAATTACTTACCGAAATGGTGCCCTCGAAAATGATATTATCTGTGTAAGTGGTGATTTAGGCGCTGCCTACATGGGCTTATTATTGCTGGAGAGGGAAAAACGGGTCTTAAGGGATAATCAAATTACCCAGCCTGATTTTGAGGGAAACGAATATTTGCTCGAACGCTTTCTGAAACCCGAACCCCGCAAAGATATCGTCGATATCCTGAAAGAAAAAAACGTCATTCCTACCTCCATGATTGACATTTCGGATGGATTATCTTCTGAAATTCTGCACCTCTGTCAGCAATCAAACAAAGGAGCCAAAATTTACGAAGAAAAAATCCCTATCGATTTGGTGACCCAACAACTTGCCGAAAAGATGAATATCATACCAACAACGGCTGCTTTAAACGGAGGCGAAGATTATGAATTGCTTTTCACAATACGACCTTCTGATTATGAGAAGATTAAAGGAGAAAGCAAAATAACGGCTATTGGCCATATTACTCCTGCTTCAGCGGGGTGTTACTTGATTACGACCGGCGATTCGGCTATTGAGCTGAAGGCTCAGGGTTGGAATCCGCTGGCTTAAATTCAAGAGCTGCCGAATTGATACAATAACGTAATCCAGTGGGTTTTGGACCATCTTCAAAAACATGTCCCAAATGTGCCCCGCATTTCTTGCATCGAACTTCATCCCGTATCATTCCATGGGTAAAATCCTTTTTGATTTCAATAGCATCTTCATTCAAGGCATCATAAAAACTAGGCCATCCACAACTCGAGTTAAATTTTGTATCCGAGGTAAATAAATAATCCCCGCAGCATATACAATGATAACTTCCTTTCTCAAATAAATCCCAATATTCACCCGTAAAAGGGCGTTCAGTGCCCGCTTCCTGGGTCACATGAAACTGTATGGGAGTTAACTTTTTATTCCAATCGGGTAATGTATCCATAACAATCGATTTTTCCTTAACTAAATCCTGTTGTTGATGAGCGCAGGCAAATGCAATTATCAACAGCAGACTTAATCCGGTTATTTGTATGACTCTCATAATTTCTAAACAAAGGACACTTTAAAAAGTTGTTAAATACTTTCCATTTTTAAACAAATCATTCCCTGTCAGGTTATTCTGCCATACATGAAACCTTATCATCCTAATGAAAAAGATAATGATCCTCCGAATAAAACATTTCATCCTCCTGATAAGTGGATTATTGCTTATTATAAGTGCAAACGCACAGCAATTACAAGCCAACTGGGTGCAGACGCTGACCGTTGAGCCCAATCAATCTCAAATTGCTATTTCGGAAAGCTTTTTAAGTCCTGCCGAAGGGAACAGCCTGTATGAAGCCAGCCTCACCAGCTATGCATCTTCCTATTCGACCAAACCGATGGGAAGCTGGACCATCCGGCAAATTACGCACACCGGCAATATCCTACATAGCTTTACTCTTGGAAGCATCGTAAGTGTTATTGATATTCAAAGTCTTGGGAATGAGGTACTGATTGCCGGGAGCTTTGTGGATTCCCTGTTTTTAAATGATTCTCTCATCCTATCTAATCCCACAGCCAATGGAATTAGTCCTCAGGAATTTATTATCCGTGTCGATGAAGAAGGGAAGCTGGTTTGGGCTAAAGATATGTATCAGGAATTGAATTACAGGCAGTTACAAGGATTATTTCTTTCACCATCGGAAGAAGTTTTTTATTTCTTTTCGGAGTTTAGCAATTATTCGGCTATAGTTCAGCTTGATGAAGATGGGATTGATTTAGATAGTCTTAAAATAGATGACAATGGAATGATTTGGGATGTCAAGATGGATGAAGAAGGCAATACTTATGTCTCCGGCTCATCAGGCGGAACCTGGGATTCACTCCAAATTGGCACTTTTAGCCAACCAATCCCCTTTAATTATTCCATTTTTATCACCAAAATTGATACAAGTGGAAATGCGGTCTGGGTTAAATTTGTGGAAGATATCACTTTCTCTCCGGTGCAATTAGCCCTGGATGCCGATGGAAATCTCTTTGCAGCCGGGCACCTTTCTTCAGCCCAAAGTTGGGATTCTCTGCATCTGGAAGGTCCGCAGTGGGTGTATGATTATTTTTTAGTAAAGATGAATCCACTAGGAAATGTATCATGGGCACATGAAATCCAAAACGATACCGGAGCCATCACCGGAGACTTCCTTATCAGTCCAACTCAAAGCATTGCCATTGATTCGGAAGGAAATATCATGCTTGCCGGCATGCTTCGCGGAGAAGTTGAATTTGATACCCTGACCGTACAAACCGGTGATTTACAAACCCATGGCCGGGCGTTTATCCTTTTCAATTCGGAAGGGCATGCCCTGGCTTCCAAAGTTTATACCCACGACAACACTTATTTTATTAGCGGAGAAGTAATTTCCATAGATGACCAATGGATTAGTTCGACCTTTATACGATATGGAGATAGCCTGGAAATTGATAATCAACTTATTGTAACCCAGGGTGAAGCAACAACCCTCCTTATCGCCTTATCCATACATGAATTATACAGTCCTGAAGTATCTCAATCACCTGAATTATTCGCATATCCAAATCCGGCTACGGATTACATTATCCTGCCGGGGACCTCACAAGATTCATCTTACCAGCTATTTACCCTATCCGGGCAGTGTTTGGCATTGCTAACTAGTAGTCAGACGGAAACGGTCATTTCAATATCTCATTTGAAACCAGGAATTTACATCTTAAAATCCAATCTATCAGGGAATAAGATTCGATTTATCAAGCAATAATTGACAGATGTTGATATGACATAAAACATAGTATTACAGATTAAAGTTTGTATTTTTGTCATCCTAAAAAACCGAAAAATACACACTTATAAACCGAAATACTATGAACAATTCCATCTACAGATTTCCGCTTCCAACCAACGAACCTATCCTTTCCTACCTGGCAGGTTCCAACGAACGCAAAGCATTATTTGCAGAAATAGAAAGGCTTAAAGGTCTGCAACATGAGGTTCCTTGTATCATTGGTGGAAAAGAATATTTCACCGGAAATACAACTGATATTTTAATGCCACATGACCATCAAAATCCGCTGGGGAAATATCATAATGTCGGGGAAAAAGAGCTGGATTTAGCAGTTGAAGCTGCTATGAAGGCGCATCGTGAATGGTCCGAAATGCCATACACCGTTCGTGCGGCTATCCTTAATAAAGTTGCAGACCTCATCTCGGGAAAATACCGTGCTTTAATGAGCGCCGCTACCATGTTAGGACAGAGTAAAAACATCTTCCAGTCGGAAATTGATGCTGTTTGCGAAACCATTGACTTCCTGAGATTTAATGCTCATTTTGCTTCGAAAGTATATGAATTCCAACCTTTCTCAGGACCTGGAATGATGAATAGCATGGAATACCGGGCTCTCGAAGGATTTGTTTTTACTGTCAGTCCTTTCAACTTCACAGCAATTGCATCCAACCTGAATAATTCACCGGTTCTTATGGGTAATGTAACCATTTGGAAACCGGCAAGTACCGCTATTTTATCGAATTATTACCTGATGAAAATTTTCCAGGAAGCCGGCGTGCCGGATGGTGTTATCAATTTCATCCCCGGAAAAGGCTCCATGATTGGTCGTCGTATCATGAAAGATACTAACCTGGCCGGAGTTCATTTTACCGGTTCCAACAATACTTTCAATACCCTTTGGAAACAAGTGGGCGAAAATCTTTCATCCTACAAATCCTATCCTCGTTTGGTTGGAGAAACCGGAGGAAAAGATTTCATCTTTGTTCATCCATCAGCGGATGCTCAGGAAGTAGCAGTTGCAGCTGTTCGGGGTTCATTTGAATATCAAGGACAAAAATGTAGTGCAGCATCCCGTATGTATGTACCTAAAAGCTTATGGCCTAAAGTAAAAGATTTAATGCTTGCGATGCTTGCCGAGATTAAAATGGGTGATGTAATGGATCCTCAAAACTTCGTAAATGCAGTCATTGATAAACCTGCTTTTGATACCATTATGGAATATATCAATTACGCTAAAGCATCAACCGAAGCCACTATCGTTGCCGGTGGAAATGGGGACAGCTCCGTAGGATATTTCATCGAACCAACTATTATTGAAACTACCAATCCGAAATTCAAAACGATGGAAGAAGAGATTTTCGGCCCGGTTCTTTCCGTTTGGGTATATGCTGATAATCAACTCGAAGAAGCCATTCATCTTTGTGATACTACTTCACCTTATGCACTGACCGGTGCTGTATTTGGACGCGACCGTGCTGCCGTTGAGAAATTAACCAAACAACTTCGCTATGCTGCCGGCAACTTCTATATTAACGACAAACCAACCGGTGCTGTGGTTGGACAACAACCTTTTGGTGGCTCCCGCGCCTCAGGTACCAATGATAAAGCAGGTGGAGAACTCAATCTTATCCGTTGGGCCAGTGCCAGAACTATTAAAGAAACCTTTAATACTCCGGTTGACTATCGTTACGGATATATGCTTTAATCTTTCAAATCATCAAACAATCTTTTCAATCTAAAATACTGAAAA
The DNA here is from genome assembly GCA_021739985.1 of Bacteroidales bacterium. GTDB lineage: Bacteria > Bacteroidota > Bacteroidia > Bacteroidales > M50B96 > M50B96. Next base: position 8,734 of record JAIPAR010000061.1, read on the forward strand.
ACAATTCACTATGAACAAACAAGAAGTATTAAAACGACTCGGCATACAAGAAGTTAATCCAGGCGTATCGACCGGAGCAGCATGGTTACCAGCTACCGGAAAAATCACTGAATCAACTTCACCCATTGATGGTTCGCTCATCGCCAAAGTGCAAAATGCATCGCTCGAAGAATACGAAGCAGTAATGAAAAAAGCACAGGAAGCATTCCTCGTTTGGAGAAAAACGCCGGCTCCTGTAAGAGGTGAAGTAGTTCGTCAAATTGGCGATGCTCTGCGTGCAGCCAAAGCTGATTTGGGTTATCTGGTTACACTCGAAATGGGAAAAATTTATCAGGAAGGTTTAGGTGAAGTTCAGGAAATGATTGACATCTGCGATTTTGCAGTTGGACAAGCTCGTTTATTGAACGGTTACACCATGCACAGCGAACGCCCCGACCATCGCATGTACGACCAGTATCATCCTATCGGAATCGTTGGCTTGATTACTTCCTTTAATTTCCCGGTTGCTGTTTGGGCCTGGAACAGCATGCTTACCGCTATTTGTGGGGATGTTGTTGTTTGGAAACCAAGTTCCAAAACTCCTTTAACTGCTGTAGCCGTTCAACATATTATTGCTGATGTATTACGCAAAAACAATGTTCCGGAAGGTGTATTCAACATGATTGTTGCTTCTTCATCTGTGTTGGGAGATAATTTTGCAGCTGATACCCGCATTCCTTTATTCTCTGTAACCGGCTCAACCGCAGTAGGTAAACGAGTTGGTGGAATCGTTGGAAAACGTTTGGGTAAATCCATCCTCGAATTGGGCGGAAATAATGCCGTTATCATCTCCGAAAAAGCAAATCTCGAAATGGCTATTAAATCGGTTGTTTTTGGTGCTGTAGGTACTTGCGGACAACGTTGTACTTCAACCCGTCGATTGATTATTCATGAAAGCCGCTACGAAGATGTAAAAGCCAAATTATTAATGGCTTATGAATCAGTATCCGGCAAAATCGGAAGTCCGTTTGATGAAAATACCTTAGTTGGTCCAATGATTGATGAAATAGCTGTTGCAGCATTTTCAAACGCGCTCAAAGAAGCTGAAAAAGAAGGTGGCAAAATCATCTTTGGGGGAAAAGTATTAAGCGGAAAACCTTACGAATCAGGAAATTACGTAGTTCCTGCCTTAGTAGAAGCAGAAAATCATTATCATATTGTACAAGAAGAAACCTTTGCACCGATTTTATATCTCATTAAATATAAAACGATTGATGAAGCCATCGCATTGAATAATGGTGTTATGCAAGGATTATCATCCGGTTTATTCACCGAGAATTTATTGGAAGCTGAAAAATTCCTGAGCGAAGCCGGTTCCGATTGCGGGATTGCCAACATCAATATCGGAACATCCGGTGCTGAGATTGGTGGTGCTTTTGGTGGTGAAAAAGATACGGGAGGCGGACGTGAATCAGGTTCAGATTCCTGGAAAGCTTATATGAGAAGACAAACCAATACCATCAATTACGGAAATCAATTACCTTTGGCACAAGGTATTAAATTCGGATTTTAATGATTGAACGTACAACAACTATTGAACAATTAGTGGAAATATATCCGCCGGCAGCCTTATTCCTCTCGAAAAGAGGAATAAGGTGCATTGCCTGCGGAGAACCCATTTGGGGCACACTCGAAGAAGCCGCCAAGGAAAAAGACTTCAGCGATGAGGCTATTGATGCCATCGTTGCGGATCTGAATCAACTGTATAGCGGGCAGTAAAATTACGTATCTTAGCCAGTCAAAACTGAACCGGATGTCGGCAATTAGAAATCGAATAAATTCGACACAACTACAGCGTATCGTCAATCAGAAACGCTTATCAGCCTTTATGGGGAGGCTTTCGAGCGGGCGGGTTCCATCCAATGTGCTTCGCCGTGCCATCAAAGCCTATATCAAAGCCTATAAGATTGATATGAATCAGTTTGATTTTGATATCCGGCAAGCCAAAAGCTTTAATCAATTTTTCACCCGGCCGCTCAAATCCGGTATGCGGCAATTTGAGGGACTGATAGCCTCTTGTTCGGATGGATTTATCTCCACCTTCGGTCCTATCGAAAACAACCAACTCTTCCAGGTAAAAGGCAGCAATTATTATCTTTCTGATTTACTTCAGGAAAAACGATTAAATATAAGCGGCTCATTTGCAACCATTTATTTAAGTCCAGCCGATTATCACCGGGTTCACATGCCCTTTGACGGAAGAATTACGTCGGTGAAAAGAATCCCCGGAAAATTATATTCGGTGAATAAAAAGACGGTTAGCCGAATTAAAGAATTGTATTGCCGGAACGAGCGCACGGTGGTTAGCGGCGAATGGGAATTTGGCAAGTTTCACATCATTTTGGTAGGCGCCATCGTAGTTGGAAAGATTGTCCTTTCGTTCACTCAGCAAACCTTTCCGCTCAACAAAAGTGTAAGCGTCGATTATCCCCTCCATCAAGGCGATGAGTTAGGTTATTTCGAACTAGGCTCGACAGCTATTATTGTTGTAGAAAGCCAACATCTGGCGCAATTGCCCTATCATCCCCACCAAAAAATTCAGCTCGGCAATAAGCTGGCGTAAAGGAGGAAGGAGGAAGGAGGAAGG
>JAIPAR010000062.1 GCA_021739985.1 Bacteroidales bacterium
CCTCATGTTTCTTAATGAATTTATGTTTGATTTTTAGGGTGATAGACTTGTCTTCCGGATTTAGTTTTCCGGGTTTGATTTCAATAATTGGAAATTTTTCGGTGTATTTATATAGTTTGTAAGTTAATCCTTTATGTTGAATCCACAGAATGGCTGATGCTTTGGTTGGATTTTCCTTGAGAATGACATTGATTAATTCTTTAGCCAATTCGTGCTTAATTCCGGCTGTATCAATAGCGATGACATAACTTTTGTCGATATTGTTAATCATATTGATGAGGGCATCTTCATGGTCCACTACTTTTTGGTTAATCCAGGCAATTTTGAATTTGCCGTTTAAGGATGGAGAATTGCCACGCACCAGATAATCTTCCCCGGGAATTAATTCACGCCCATCTACCGAAAGATTAATGGTTTTAGGATATGTGTTAATGGGGAAAGAGAATTTCTGGAAGTAGCCTTGTGGAAATGCTTTGAGTCCGATAGATTCAGCTTCTTTTGCCAGAAATAGGGCAGCTTTCGTGTCTCCGTTACGCACGTATCCACGTCCTGCAAATTCAGAAGATGCCAGCCTTGTGGTAATGTTTTTAACGTAGGTAAGATCCTGAGCAAAGCTCGGGGCATTTAACAAAAGTAGCAGAAATAGGTAATATGTGAAGCGTTGCATGCTGGTCGTACAGGTTTATATGAGTTGAAGTTTATTTAGATTGATGTTGGTAAGTTGCTAAAATTTAGAGGGTTGAATAACTAATTAAAGCGCCGGCTTACAACTTTCAGGAATTTTTGTACACTGCGGGACTCTGTATCCCAATCGAAGGTTGATTGGATATAGTGGGAAGCTTCTTCCAGCGTGCCGGCTTGATTGAGTGTTTGAATGGTTTGATGATAAGTTTCACTATTGTCCTTGAAAAGCTCCCGGATGAACCAGATTCGGTCGTTCAAGCTAATTCCCTGATTGATATCTTCGAGTTTGCTGCTCTTAAACTGAGAAGCTATGTCAGATTCACCTTTGGTCTCAGCAAGTAGCTCAAAAAGGGACTTTTTGTTGCTTCCCAGCTCTTCGCCTAATACTTTTGTCGTTTTAGTCTTTTCAGTTCTCGTAACCGTTTTCTCAACAGCTGCCGCCGGCTTTTCAACCACCGGCGCGGCTGCCTTGACAGGCTCCGGTGTGCGTGCAGGCTCTATGATTGTCTCTTTCTCAACAGCTGCCGCCGGCTTTTCAACCACCGGCGCGGCTGCCTCGACAGGCTCCGGTGTGCGTGCAGGCTCAATGATTGTCTCCTTCTCAACAGCTGCCGCCGGCTTTTCAACCACCGGCGTGGCTGCCTCGACAGGCTCCGGTGTGCGTGCAGGCTCTATGCTTACCGCTTTTTCAACGGTTCCCTGCGTTTCCTGCTGCATCGACAGCAACCTCAATTCCTCCGCAAGGTTTTTTATCTTATTATTACATAATTCAATTTCGATGGGATGAATATCAACAGCAGGATTAAACTGACTGATAATTCGCTGTAAATCATTGATATCTTGTTTTATAAGCTCAAGTATAAGCGTTTTGTTCATGGGTTTGAAATAAGTTTCTAAAAGTAGAAAAAAATGCTATCCTCAATAAATAATCTCACAATTTGTGGTTTCAAAGGGAGGACAGTTTACCTCTTTAGTCCCGACATTCTGATTATTATTTCGACTAATAATATATTCAATGGTATAATTAGCACCTCCAATCACTTTACATGTAACAGTTTCATCCACATCTTCCCCTACAAACCCTCTAAATCCAGCCGGACAGCAATCATCATATAAGGCTTCCCAGCCAGCCAAACGGTAACTGATTAGATCCTGATTATTGTATGGGAATCCATTTTTAAAATGCATGTGTAAAGTAGCTTGTGGATGGAGTATAAACTCTCCGCTAAAGGCATTGTTTTCGAAGTCCCCTTCCAGAATTTCATAGCTTTCCGGGAAGAATTCATCTTTTTGGATATCCAGGCGATAGGCCGTTGTATATACGAATGGAATGGAAAGCGAAAACTTTCCTTTGGAATCGGTGAAAGCACTTTCTTTATATACGAAATTAGTACTCCACGACCCATTAACCATCTCATTGACATATAGTTTGACTTCGACGTTCTCTAATTCTGTCAATTGATAAGAATCTGTGACAGTCCCTTTAAGTTCAACCAATTGATCATCATGAATGCATGAAAGCATGGAAAAACCAACCAAAATGAAAATGATATTTGTTCGCATAACTTAGAAATTATTCGTTTCGAATCTGTTGTAAAAATACAGGAAAAAGTATTGATTTAGCTGTTGATTGACGTGAAAAATGGAACGAATATTTTTTTTGAGGTCTTTCTTTTTTATGTATCTTTTTGCCCTTAAAAAAATCTGTACATATCTAAATTTTATCACGTATTATGCAGGAGGAAATCATCTATAAACCTCAGAATCACATCCGGATTGTAACCGCTGCTTCCCTGTTCGACGGGCACGACGCAGCTATTAATATTATGCGTAGAATTCTTCAGGCCAGCGGGGCCGAAGTGATTCATCTGGGTCACAATCGCTCGGTTGCTGAGATTGTAAATTGTGCCATCCAGGAAGATGTGCAGGCTATTGCGATTACAAGTTATCAGGGTGGCCACCTCGAGTTTTTCAAGTATATGCATGACTTGCTTCAGGAGAAAGGAGCCGGCCATATTCGGATATTTGGAGGTGGTGGCGGTGTTATCCTTCCCGAAGAGATTAAAGAACTTCACGCCTATGGAATCGCCCGGATTTATTCACCCGATGATGGTCGGGAACTGGGCTTGCAAGGGATGATTAATGATTTGCTCAAACAATCTGACTTCCCGGTTGGCGAAGCTGTTGCATTGGATATCAATCTATTAAAACCGGAAAATCATCTGGCCATTGCTCGGGCCATTTCCACCGCTGAGAACCTGGCCGGGGAAGTAGATGCAAAACTGGATTCAATCCGGCAATCTGCTGACTTATCTTCCAATCCGGTATTGGGGATCACTGGAACCGGCGGTGCAGGCAAATCTTCTTTGATTGATGAAATTGTGCGCCGCTTTTTACAAGATTTCCCGGACAAAACCCTCGCTATTCTATCCGTTGACCCAAGTAAGCGGAAATCCGGCGGTGCTCTCCTGGGAGACCGTATCCGCATGAATAGTATTGAGTCTGACCGCGTTTATATGCGTTCCCTGGCAACTCGCCAGTCGAACCTGGCTTTATCCAAATATGTGAGAGATGCCTTATCTATTGTTAAATCAGCCGGCTTTGACTTAATCATTCTCGAAACCTCCGGAATCGGTCAGTCAGATACAGAAATTATCGACCATTCGGATGTTTCATTGTATATCATGACGCCTGAGTTTGGTGCACCAACTCAGCTTGAAAAGATTGATATGCTTGATTTTGCAGATATCATTGCTGTTAATAAATTTGATAAACGGGGTGGGTTAGATGCGCTCCGCGATGTACAAAAGCAATTCCAACGAAATCATCGTTTGTTTAATCAGAAAATTGAGGAGATGCCTGTGTTTGCAACGGTAGCCTCCCAATATAATGATCCGGGTGTCAATCAGTTCTATACGGCTCTGATGAAAATCATCACGGAAAAAACCGGTGCTGATTTAAAGCCGACCTATCTGCAAAAAGTGGATACATCTGAAAAAATAACCATCATTCCCTCAAACCGCACTCGTTACCTGAGCGAAATTTCTGAGACCGTTCGCGGATACAACCGCCGAACAGAGAAGGAAGCTGCAATAGCTCAGCAATATCAGGCAATCACAGAGAGTTTGACGATTTTGAAAGATGCTGGTGATACCAGCCTGCTTGAAAAGAGTCTGGAAGATAAAAAACGGGCACTATCCCGGGAATCTCTTGAGATTCTGGAATCTTGGGAAGATAAAGTAGAGCAATATAAACAGGATGAATTTGTCTTTCAGGTTCGTGACCAGAAAATCTGTATCCAAACTTATACGACTTCGCTGTCCCAGCAACGTATCCCCAAGATTTCGATGCCGGCTTACCGTTCATGGGGAGATAGGCTACAATGGACTTTGAAGGAGAATGTTCCGGGTGAATTTCCTTATGCTGCCGGAGTATTTCCGTTTAAGCGGGAAGGAGAGGACCCTACCCGGATGTTTGCCGGCGAGGGTGGTCCGGAACGTACCAATCGCCGTTTCCACTATCTTTCTTATGGAATGCCGGCTAAAAGGCTTTCTACTGCTTTTGATTCCGTAACCCTGTATGGCAACGACCCGGCTATTCGTCCCGATATTTATGGGAAAATCGGGAATTCAGGTGTTTCAATTGCTTGTTTGGATGATGCTAAAAAATTATATAGTGGTTTCGACTTAGTGGATGCCAAAACTTCGGTTTCGATGACCATTAACGGGCCGGCACCTACCATGGTTGGTTTCTTCCTGAATACGGCTATTGACCAGCAATGCGAAGTCTATATCCGGGCAAACAAGCTGGAGCATCTCGTCGAAGCTCGTTTGCAGGAGAAATTTGATAAGCGTGGAATTAAACGACCTGCCTATCAGGGTGAATTGCCTTTGGGGCATAATGGCTTGGGATTGATGTTATTAGGTCTTACGGGAGATGAAATCCTTCCGGCTGAAATCTATCAGCAAATCAAAGCGAAAACGATTTCTTCGGTTCGTGGAACCATTCAGGCGGATATTTTGAAAGAAGATCAAGCCCAAAATACCTGTATCTTTTCAACCGATTTCTCACTTAAACTGATGGGTGATGTACAGCAATATTTCATTCAAAACAAAGTAAGAAATTTCTATTCAGTCTCAATCAGTGGATATCATATCGCTGAAGCCGGCGCGAACCCTATCACCCAATTGGCTCTTACCCTGGCCAATGGCTTTACGTATGTGGAGTACTACCTGAGTCGGGGAATGAACATTGATGATTTCGCTCCTAATTTCTCGTTCTTTTTCTCCAATGGAGTTGACCCGGAATATGCCGTGCTGGGTCGTGTTGCTCGTTTGATTTGGGCCAAAGCGATGAAAGAGAAGTATGGAGCCAACGACCGTTCCCAGAAATTGAAATATCATATTCAAACCTCCGGACGTTCTTTGCATGCTCAGGAAATCGATTTTAACGATATTCGAACTACTTTGCAAGCCTTGTATGCTATTTATGATAACTGTAACTCTTTGCATACCAATGCTTATGATGAAGCGATAACCACTCCAACGGAGGAATCGGTCCGTCGTGCCGTGGCTATTCAGCTCATTATCAATCATGAACTTGGACTGGCTAAAAACCAGAATCCTTTGCAGGGTAGCTTTATTATCCATGAATTAACGGATTTGGTAGAAGAAGCTGTTCTCGCCGAGTTTGACCGAATTACCGAACGGGGTGGAGTACTTGGCGCTATGGAAACCATGTATCAACGGAATAAAATTCAGGAAGAATCCTTGTTTTATGAGCACCAAAAACATACCGGCGAATTACCCATTATGGGAGTAAATACTTTCCTCAGCACGAAAGGTTCGCCGACTATCATTCCAAAAGAAGTGATTCGGGCTACCCTGGAAGAAAAAGAATATCAAATTACCATGCTCGACCATCTACATACCTGTCATGCAGATAAGGCAGTTGTTGCCCTGGAGAATTTGAAAGAAGCTGCGCTTCAAAATAAAAATGTATTCGAAAGCTTGATGGAAGCATCCAAATATTGCTCGTTGGGGCAGATTACGGATGGTTTATTCCATGTAGGCGGACAATACCGAAGAAATATGTAATCATCATTTAATAAATAGCAAATCAATCCTTTGACTATGGAAAATATCAGGGTACTTGCCTTAAAACCGGAGTTCTACGTTACCAAAGCAGCCATTTATCAGGGCTCGAATATGCTTTTTCTTAAATCAATTAAACATGACCGGGACACCTTGTTGTCGTTTGACAAGATAACCGACCAGCATCTATTTCGGGCGGAAGCTGTCATGAAAGAACTGGTGGACGCCGAAATTCGTATTGATTTGATTCGGGTGGTTATTGGCCGGGGAGGCTTGGTGAAACCGATTCCTTCGGGTGTTTATGAAGTAAATGAAGCCTTGAAGAATGACCTGCAATATAGTCCGATAGGGGTTCATTCAGTCAATCTTGGAGGCTTAATTGCTGCCGATTTAGCCGAAATGCTCCCGGGCTCGAAAGCCTATATCGCCGACCCGGTGGTGGTGGATGAACTGGATGATATTGCCCGTGTAACCGGCATTCCGGGAGTGGAGCGTAAATCTGTTTTTCATGCCCTGGGTCAAAAAGCTACTGCACGCAAATATGCCAAATCATTGATGAAGAACTATGAAGATTTGAATCTGATAGTTGTCAATATTGGCGAAGGAATCAGCGTGGGAGCTCATTCGAAAGGCCGGGTAATTGATGTCAATCAGGCTTTCGATGGGGAAGGACCTTTTTCGCTTGAACGTAGCGGCTCTTTACCTATGATGGACCTCATTGATATGTGCTACAGCGGCAATATTACCAAAGAACAGATGCTGAAGAAAGTGCGTTCAGAAGGCGGAATGATGGCTCATTTGGGAACTCGTTCCTTGTTCGAAATTCAGGATAAGATTGATAATGGAGATGAAAAAGCTCGTTTCCTGATGGATGCAATGGCATATCAAACAGCGAAATACATTGGTTCAATGGTTCCGGTACTGAAAGGGGAAGTTGATGCAATTTTATTAACGGGGATGGTTACACATGATAAATCCTTTACCGATTTGATTATCGAAAGGGTGAAAGGGATTTCTCCGGTTCATATTTTCCCGGGCGAGTGCATCGCCGATTGGCTGAATATGAATGCGATGATGTTGATAAAAGGAGAAATTCAACCCAAAATTTACGAATAAGTTAGAAGGATTTTCAGCCTGGAGCTTCATGCTCCAGGGCTGGCATGAAAAATCTAACCCATAAAAATAGGCACACTGATGAAGTTTGTATTAGCCATCAATCCAGGTTCAACCTCTACCAAAATAGCCATTTTTGATGAGGTGAAACAGGTGTATGTGAAGAATATTAAGCATTCCAATGATGAGCTTGCTCCTTTTAAAGGGATAAGTGCTCAGTTGAATTTCCGGCTGGAATTAATCCGCCGCGAATTGCAACACTTTGATTTGCCGCTCGATAGAATCCTGGCCATTGTGGGTCGGGGAGGATTAATTAAGCCGGTTCCTTCCGGAGTTATTGAAGTGAATGATGCGCTGCGCCGCGATTTGCTAAATCCACCTCTGGGAGAGCATGCTTCGAACCTGGGAGGCTTAATCGCGCATGAATTGCTGACTGATTTTCCGGCTGCCCGTGCTTTTATCGTGGACCCGGTTGTGGTGGATGAAATGGATGATGTAGCGCGGGTTTCCGGCCATCCATTGTTTCAGCGTAAATCGATTTTCCATCCTCTTAATCAAAAAGCAGTAGCTCGTATGCACGCACAAACCTACAACTCCGAGTATGAGTCCATGAATCTGATTGTGGCTCACATGGGAGGTGGTATAACGGTTGGGGCGCATCGAAAAGGTCGGGTTATTGATGTCAACAATGGCCTGGATGGGGAAGGTCCGATAACGCCGGAGCGCTCAGGCTCATTGCCCTGTGGTGATTTGGTGAAGATGTGCTTTAGTGGTCAGTATTCGAAAGAAGAGATGTTGAATATGCTGAAAGGGCAGGGTGGCTTTGTAGCTTATTTTGGCACAAACAATGCCTATCAGGTGGAGAAAGATGCAGAAGCCGGCGACGAGAAAGCCCGACTCATTCAGCAAGCTTTATCCTATCAGGTAGCTAAGCTTATTGGCGCGATGGGAACGGTTTTGAAAGGGGAAGTAGATGCCATTTTACTCACCGGCGGACTAGCTTTTGGAGCTCCTATTGTAGATGATATTAAGGAAAGAACTTCCCATATAGCACCGGTATTTGTGTATCCGGGCGAAGATGAAATGCGCGCGCTGGCCTCCAATGGATTCCGTGCCCTGGCAGGTAAAGCCGCCATGATTGATTATCAATAACTTGAATAGTATGTCACAATCTGCTGAATTTATTGCTTTTTTGAGAGAAGAACTCCAAAAGCTTTCGACGGAACAAAACCGTATTACTGCTGAGCGCTTTTTTAAGCATGATATTCGGGTGTATGGCGTTCGATCTGCTGAAGTTGAAAACCTGGGAAAAGAATCTTTCCGCGAAATTAAATCATTGGGCAAGGAGGCAATCTTTGCCATTTCGGAGGAATTATGGAAGTCCGGTATGATGGAAGAAACCTTCCTTGCCTGCCGTTTTACCTATAGCTATAAAAAAGATTTTGCGGCTTCGGATATAGCTTTGTTTGAGACATGGATTGATTCCTATATTGATAACTGGGCCAGTTGCGATACTTTTTGCAATCATACCATTGGGGAGATGCTGATGCTTTTCCCGGAAACCCGTGAGCGCGTGAAATCCTGGTCTTTATCAACGAATCTCTGGATGCGGCGGGCAGCGGCTGTTTCCTACATTGTGCCTGCACGGAAAGGTCTGTATCTCGATGATATCTTTCAGATTGCCGAAACTATGCTTCTCGATAAAGAGGATATGGTTCAAAAGGGTTATGGCTGGAGTTTGAAAGTAGCCTCTCAGAAGTATCTGGAGGAAGTTTTTCAGTTTGTGATGGAGCGCCGCGCCATTATGCCCCGCACCGCTTTACGATACGCTATCGAAAAAATGCCTCCCGATTATAAAAAAGAGGCGATGGCAAAGAAATGATTGGTCCCGAGTCGCTTCGCTCTCGGGATTTCGCTGCGCTCAATTTATTTGTTTAACCGCAGTCGTATTTCCTCTTTCCTCCTTCCTCTTTTTTTTGTTTCGTATCCATTCCGCAGCATTATCTATCAGGTTTTAAAAAAAATGCAATCTCAGTTTAAGGAGAATAAGACGAGTATCAAGTATATTTCATGTTTATACGACAGCGGAAAATCTCATACGCACAATTCCTCAAACTAAGATAAGTTTGCAGCTTTGAGGAATTTATGGTATCTTTAAAGCATAAAATGGAAGATATTGATATGCCAAAAATTGTAAGGAAAATATTGCTTGACAAACTTCTTGTTCTCAAAGACAAAAATTTCATAAAAGTTGTTACAGGGGTTCGTCGTGCAGGGAAATCGACTTTACTTTTACAATTTCAGGAACTGCTAAGGGAAACCGATTCGAGTGTTTCAATTATTTCCATCAATATGGATCTGCCCGAATTTCGCTTACTTGGTGAAAAAAACTGGAAAGAAATTTACGATTATATCAAAAAATTGTTGCACGAAAATGTGACAAATTATGTTTTCATTGACGAAGTTCAAAACGTTCCCGAATTTGAAAAATTACTTGAAGGATTATATGTTACCCCAAATATAGATTTATATGTTACTGGTTCTAATGCTTATCTTTTATCAAGCGAATTAGCAACTATACTGACTGGCAGAGCCTACGAAATTAATGTTTTACCATTCTCGTTCGCCGAATATATCGAATTTACAGGTAAAGCATCAACTCTCGACCGGGCCTTTGCTAGTTATATGCGAACTGGAGGTTTTCCCGAATCTGTTGGTTTCATAGAATCAGGAGAAAGTTTTGCTTACGAATATCTAAAAACAGTTTTTCAAAACATATATAAGAATGACATACTGAAAAGGCATACAGTTTATTATGAAATATCTTATAGTGAAGTCGTTAATTTTCTGATTGATAGTATAGGTTCAAACGTTTCAGCCAGAAATATTGCAAAAGTTCTTACGGCAAATGGTAATAAAATTGACAATAAAACAGTATCAAAATACATTGATACACTTGTCGAATCATACCTTTTTTATAAAGTAAACCGGTACGATATAAAAGGCAAACAACATTTGGCAACTCAAGAAAAATACTATCTGGTCGATTTAGGTTTGCGATATGCCTTACTGGGGAAAGAACTTACTTCAGATGCAGGTCATTTACTTGAAAATGTGATATTTCTTGAATTACTTCGTCGTAATTATCAAATTTGGATTGGGAAAACGGATAATCTTGAAGTTGATTTCGTTGTTCGAAACAAGGAAGGTTACACACAATATATTCAAGTGGCATTTACCGTAAAAGCGCAAGAAACACTTGAACGAGAGCTAGCTCCCTTTAATAAAATTCGGGATTTTAATGAAAGATTACTTATCACTATGGATTATGAAACAGGAAATCATAACGGAGTAAAACAGATAAATGCAATCGACTGGTTACTTAACAATAACAAAGATTAAAAAATATCTGAATGAAAACTGGTATCGGTCTTATGAGACTGTAAGCTGAACTCTGTCTAAACAAAAACATGATAAACTTGTATTAGATGGAAACAGCACTTATGGACGAGAACTACAAGGCCATGCAGGCCAAAGCATTGGAGCAATTACGAACTGGACAGTCCTTGACTGGCAAAGGAGGGGATTTCGCTGCGCTCAAATGATTTGCCAAAGCTCCTTCCTCCTTCAAAAATTGTTGATTTGTTTATTTGTTTATTTGTTTATTTGCTTCACCTCAAAGGTATTTCTGATTTTTACTTCCTCTTTATTGCTCATAATCCCGTAAAACCCTGAACCCGCGAACTTTTCAACCTCCTTCCTCCTTCCTCCTTCCTCTTTCCTCTTTCCTCCTTCCTCCTTCCTCTTTCCTCCTTCCTCTAGACCGAAGGTACTTCCTCCTTTAAACTCCCAACGATGCCAGCGAAATCACATGAATCCCATCAGAACGGCAATAGCTCATTCCGGTGCCAGTGATAATATTTAAGGATTTAGGCAAATCCATATATTTCGTATCAATATTTTCTTGAAATTTTTTCAGATTTTGGGCGGCTTCATCAATGTATCCAACCCCAAGTTTGACTTCAAATGCAGCGTAATCACCATTTCGCTTTTGTACAATGGCATCCACTTCAAGTCCATACGAATCATGATAATGAAAGACGCTGGCATCATTTGCTTTAGCATATACATTCAACTCGTGAATTGCCAGAGATTCAAACA
>JAIPAR010000063.1 GCA_021739985.1 Bacteroidales bacterium
GCAATCGTTTACACCAGTGTATTATAAATCAGGCTCGGCACTGGCAACGCTGGCCGGTCCAACATCGGCTTCCTGGGCGCCTGATTCAGCTTCGCACTGGCGTCGCGATACGGTAGATTTATCAACCTATACAGGCAATTATATCACAGTTAGATTTGTCAGTATTACCGGCTATGGGAATAATTTATACCTCGATCAAATAGAGCTGAAAAACTCCAATTTGCCGACCTATTGTATTCCTGTTTCCAATTGTACCGTAGGGGATGAGATTGATGATTTCATGCTAAATACCATCAATCAGTTAGGAACAGGTTGCGGAACCGATGGATATTCTAATTTCCTGGCCTATGCAACAAGTCTGGAAAAAGGCCAGACCTACGATATGACAGTTTCAACTAATTACAGCAATCAGTTTGTGTCTGTATGGATTGATTTAAATAATGATTTGATTTTTGATAATACCACGGAGCGCTTGCTTTTCGATTTTAATCTACCGGCAGTTGGTATCCAGTATAGCACTCCACTCACTATCCCTTCAGGAGCCAATTCGGGTACATATCGAATGCGTGTCCGCGCCCGCTGGAGTGCAAGCTGCAATGATCCATGTGCCACTTTTTCCTATGGCGAAACGCATGATTATACGGTGATAATTATTGACCCAATCCCGCAAGTTCCCCAAGTATGGCTGGGTTCAGGGTTTGAATTGTGCCAGGGGGATGTCCAAACACTTTCACCGCAGGTTTGGGGTGGCGAACCTCCGTATTCCTATGCCTGGAGTACAGGTGAAACCACAGAAACTATTCTTGTAAATCCTCTTGCATCAAGCAATTATAGTCTTACTGTAAGCGATGCGAATCTATTAATTGCATCAGATGAAGTGGCAATAACCGTCCACGAAGCACCCATAGTCAATTTGGGAACGGATTTAACCATACTGTTGGGTTATCTGGCTTCATTGGATGCCGGTTCCGGGTTCGAGACTTATCTGTGGAGTACGGGTGAAACTACGCAGCAGATAACGGTTTCTTTGCAGGGAACTTATTCTGTTACCGTAACCAATGCTAATTTTTGTAGTGGGGAGGATGCGATTCAACTTACTGTAATTAATTCGCCGGGTCCGGGATGGTTTGTGGGGAATACAAACAATTACCACATTATTCATGTACCGACCAATGCAGCAATTACCATAGATGGCATGGCTATTGAAACAGGCGACTATATAGGTGTTTTTTACGATTCATTGGGAACTTTGGCATGCGGTGGATTTCTGCCTTGGACGGGTACAACCGGCAGTCTTGTCGCCTGGGGTGCTGAGTTTGGGAACGATGGCTTCATCCCGAATGAAGCCTTTACCTGGAAGATTTGGAAATACTCAACAGGGATGGAATTTAATGCTATTGCCAGCTATATTCCAACGCCCATGCCTAATGCGGGAAATTTTGTATCAAATGGTTTAAGTGGAATCCTTTCGCTCGAAGCAATTATTCCGGCCATTCAGACTCTTCAATTAATTCAGGGTTGGAGTATCATTTCAAGTTATATTCAAGCTGATAATCCATTGATAGATACGGTTTTTGCTCCTGTAGCTGCCGATGTTATTCTGTTAAAAGCCTGGAATGGTGATGTGTTTTGGCCGCAGTGGAATTTAAACCTGATTGGCAATCTTAACCCAACCCAAGGATATCAATTAAAAATGACAAATGCCAATAGCTTAGATGTTCATGGAGTTGCAGTTAATCCTGCCACAACCATTATAAATGCCCCGGCAGGCTGGAGTATCTTGTCGCATGTATATCCGGTTCCGGTAAGTATTGAAATGATGTTAGCGCCAGTTTATTCAAACATTATTATTGTTAAAGATGGTGCGGGGCATTTGTTCTGGCCTCTATGGGGGATTAATGAAATCGGAACCATGCAACCTGGAAAGGGATATCAAATTATGTTAAGCAGCCCCCAAAATTTCACGTATCCTGTACTGTAAATAGTAGGTTTATTTAGTCAAAATGCTTCGATATTTATATAAAAAAGAGCCACCTGCAGGGTGGCTCTTTGTATAAGGATGAAAAACGATTTCTAAAAATCAAGACTTAAAATGTGAAAGTAGTATTAGGGTCATAGAAATGATCGATATAGCTTCCATGTCCGGTGCTATCCCATTCAGCTTCGAACCAAAGGTCTCCATCCATCGTGTAGGTCAGATCGCCCGATAAATCGTGGTTGATGTTATATACATACGATATTTGTCCGTAGCTTCCGTAATCAAATAGCATCTCCATATGATAGTCCCCGGCAGCATTCATAGTCCAGTCAAAGTGAATCTGGAAATTAGCTCCATCAAATCCGAAAACGGCAGGGTTTAAGGTGTAATCCCAGGCCCCGGCAGTTCCATCGGTATTTTCCCAACCACTGATTTCGTAATACCAAACGCCATTCAGCGAAATGGTATAGGTATAAACCCACTGATTGCTTTGCTGACTGTAGGAGTAATTGATTACATATCCATTGTAATTGTAATCCGTACCGGCTTCATAATCTTCGGGGAGAGCATCCATGATAGCGCCACTAACATTCATATTAGACTGCATCGATAGCAGTTCGGTGTAAACATCCGGGGCGTTCGCATTTAAGGAAGTGGGGACTTGTTCGCTTACCTTCAGGGAGGTCACCTGTGGTTGAAATACTTCTTCATCATCTCCGCAGGAGTTTAAAAGTAATAAAGCAAACAGAACATACAGTAGTTTTTTCATACAAATGGGTTTAAAAGGTGAAAATTAGTTAATCGATACGAAATTACTAAAAATCGAATTACAATGGTTAATTGTTAATGCTGTTCTTTGTTCATTTTTCATCGTTCCGCTGCCAACTCAAGAGTCAGCCAATCAATATGTCACAAAACTTCGCCGGATAACATGGTGAGAGCCCTCCTAGACAGTTACTGCAGATAAGGTGGGCTGCTCGACAAGGAATATGGGTTTTATTTAGAATCAACTATTAAAGATTCGTATGGAATCTTCAATTTATCATGCAATCGACGAATCATTTCTAGTGTCAACTTACGCTTACGGCTAAATATTTCTGATACACGACTTTTGTATCCAATTATTTCAGCTAAATCGCTTTTACTTAAATCCATTTGTTCCATACGGAATTTGATAGCTTCAATTGGATCAGGAGCTTCAATCGGATAATGTTCATCTTCGTATTTTTCAATTAAAATACTTAGAATTTCTGCTTCATCTCCTTCAGAAGAATCAATAGGTGCATCAAAAATAACTTCAAGTCTTTTTAAAGCCATTTGATAATCCTTTTCTGTTTTTATTACTTTTATATCCATAATCATCAAATTTTATCGGCATCTATTTTATCATAATCACTATGCGTTCCTATGAATCTTACAAACACCCATTGTCTCATATAATTTACCTGTGTAATCAAACGATACTTATTTCCACAAATATTAAAAACAGCCCTACCCGATTTGAGAATACTTACTTTGGGATATTCATCTTTTATATCATTGGGACACGCCCATTTAGCTTTTGTAGCTTCCTTGAACCATGTTTTTAGCTGTCCCTCTGAATCTGGATGCCTTTCCCAGAAATCTCTAAGTATCTTCTTGGCAACAACTCTCATATTTGTGTTTAAATTTCAAAGCAAAGATAATTAATTTGGTTACCATATTGGTAATTAATTGCAGATTTTTCTCTGGGAAGCCTTCTTTAGCATTTTGTCAACGGTTTGGCTCTTGGCGCAGGGGCGCCTCGCTCAAGGCTTTCCGCTGCCAACTCAAGAGTCAGCCAATCAATATGTCACAAAACTTCGCCGGATAACATGGTGAGAGCCCTCCTAGACAGTTACTGCAGATAAGGTGGGCTGCTGGACTGGCTAAAGTGTTTTTTTATCAAGCTTTGGCAGCCCAACTTTCTTCAACATTTCATTAGCTTTTTCCAATTTTTTGGGGAATAAAATCTTATCGTTAAAAAAATCTAATGACTTATCTACCAATACGATTGGTTTCTTTCTTGTATTAATATCTTTTAATCTCATGGTTAATTATCTTTTAGTTTTACAAGAAATGCTTCATATTCAACATCTTTTCGAAATTCTTCCCAGCCATTTTCAATTTCACCGTAAATTTCAAAATCTTCTCTAATTTCATCGAGATATTTTGTAATTCCCATTCGATACAATCGAGTTCTGGATTTTGTACTTCCAGTCGCATACACCAATGCTTCTTTGTGTTTATCAATAAAAGCATAGAGAGTCGCAACCACTGTAGCTAATACTTTCTCACTATCTCCATTGTTCGAAATTACAGTATCATCGATTTCTCCTGTCTCAATATTCTTATCTCCGAAGCCCAGATTGTACAAGTCTTTATAGTTAGTCGGGGTATATTGCACAATCTTAGGGATTTTTCCATTTTGTCCAATACTAACAAACTCAAAAACCTCAAGTTGTTTTCCCGCTTTTAACTCGTACTTTTCAAGCTTCATTTTCACTTATATTTTTTACAAAAATCGCAATTTAATTAGAAACTTTGAATTTTTGTTTTTTTTTTGCATCATACTCAATATGTCTATATCCTCAATTTTGAATCGCTTTGTATATTATTCTCTTGCATACAAGTTGGTGGTAGGAGGCGATAATCCTTGTTTTGAATCAGTAAACCAGAAGTTTTTGAAAACTAAGTGCCGAGTGTATTGGAATCTTTACTACATTTAGTGCACAGGAATCTCATTGAATTCCACGAAGGCTACAAGTAATACGGACATCTATGAAAGACACAGGTAACATTCACTCAGACTAGTATTATATATGTAAATTATCCAATTGTATTTATACGATTTTGGATGTAAGTAATTGGTATAGATATGCTTATGAAGTATGGATGAATATTGCTGTTTAGTAAGATGAGTGAGAAATAGAGGAGTAATTATCTCAGTAGGTGGAAAAATTCGGTGTTCTTGTTGGTGAATCTTTGTAAAAAAAGTGATTTATGAGCATCAATATTCTGAATTTAATCGATTTTGAGGAGGTAAATAAGTTGCTTGAGGGATTCAATCAATCCACCGGATTTGTTACTGCCATCCTCGACCTTGAAGGAAATGTCTTATCGAAATCCGGATGGAGACCCATTTGCACTCAATTCCATCGGATTCATCCTGAATCTGCCAAAAACTGCACCACTAGCGATACTATATTAGCTAATGAACTGGGGAAAGGCGAAAAATATCATTTCTATAAATGTATGAATGGCCTGGTTGATGTGGCTGTCCCTATTTTTATCAATGGGGAACATGTTGCCAACCTGTTTTCAGGTCAGTTCTTTTTTGAAGTTCCTAATCATGAGTATTTTATAAAGCAAGCCGAAAAATATGGATTTGATACAGATCACTATATAAAAGCCCTTGATGATGTGCCTGTGGTCTCGAAAGAGAAAGTGAAAGTTGTAATGGACTTTTTGCTGAATATGACTCAGGTTATCAGCAACATGACCTTTCAGAAACTGGAACAGGTGCAGCTGAATAATGCTTTAATCCGAACAGAAGAACGGTTTAGAAGTGCTTTTGACCAGATGCTGGAAGGCTGCCAAATTATCGGCTACGACTGGAGATACATTTATCTGAACCGGAGTGCCGAATTGCACAACCGAAGACCGAATAGCGAATTGCTTGGCAAGACGTATCAGGAGATGTGGCCGGGTATTGTGCAAACAGAGGTTTATCAGATTATTGATCGAGTTCTCAACACCCGAATTGCTTATCAATTTGAAAACGAATTTGTGTATCCGGACGGAAGTTTGGGGTGGTTTAATCTGAGTATCCAGGCAATTCAGGAAGGAGTTTTAATTTTATCCATCGATATATCCGAGCGCAAAATGGCTGAGAAAGCGCTGCGCGAGAGTGAAGAAAAGTACCGTCTGGTTTCTGATAATTCCGATGACTGGATTTATTGGAAAACGCCTGAAGGAAAGATGAAATATGTTTCTCCGGCTTGTGAACGCGTAACCGGCTATTCGCCGGAAGAATTTATCAAGAATCCGGATTTATTAAACGAAATCGTTTTTGATGCTGACTTTGAAATGGTGAGAAATCATACGCAGCCTTCTCAATTGATGGATTCATGCAACAACCTTGAATTTCGCGTCAGGACTAAAACAGGTGAGATTTGTTGGATTAGCCATAGTTGCAGTCCGATTTTCAGTAAGAGTGGAGAGTTTTTAGGACGAAGAGGAACCAATCGGAATATTACCGAGCAAAAACTGCAGGAAGAGCAACTTTTTGAAAGTGAGTTCCGATTTACTAAATTATATGAAAACGGGCCTTTTGGAATGGTCATGGCTGATAAGACTTTTCAATTCAAAAAAGCAAATCTTGCTTTTTGTGATATCATCCAATACAGCGAATCGGAACTTCAACAATTCACTTTTAAAGATATTTCCCACCCCGATGACTTTCCAAAAGATTTGGTTTATGTAAAGAAGTTGATGAACAAAGAAATATCGGTTTATAAAACAGATAAACGGTACATCCGGAAAGATGGGCAGATTATCTGGGCTTCCCTGACTTTATCAGCTACTTACAACAGCGAAGGTCAATTTTTATATCATCTGGGGATTATTGAAGATATCACCGAACGTAAGAGGGCTGAGGATGAAATCCGGCAATTGAATGAGCGCATTTCAACGGCCACCCATGCGTCACAAGTTGGAATTTGGGATTGGGATATTCAACATAATGTCCTGAAATGGGATGACCAAATGTATGCCCTCTATGGATTGAAAAAGGGAGAGTTTGCCGGTGCTTACGAAGCATGGGTCTTTGGGCTTCATCCGGATGATACTATTTTCAGCATTAAGCAAACAGAATTAGCTTTATCCGGAGAAAAGGAATATGATACTGAGTTTCGGGTTGTTTGGCCCGATGGAAGTATTCATTTCATTCGGGCTAAAGGCGAAGTATTCAGGAATGATGCCGGAACTCCGGTTCGGATGGTTGGAATAAATATTGATATAACCGAACAAAAACTAAAAGATGAGAAGATACGGCAAAAAGACCTGGAGTTTCGAAAGCTCTCGGCTAATGTCCCCGATTTGATTTATCAGTTTACCCGAAAACCCGATGGAACTTATTACGTTCCCATTGCTTCGGCCGGCATTCGGAATATATTCGGCTGTAATCCGGAGGATGTGATAAATGATTTTACTCCTATCGGAAGGGTAATATTTCCCGAAGATGCCCAAAGGGTCATTCAGGATATTGAATATTCAGCAAAGCACATGAGCTATTTCACCTGCGAATTTAGGGTTCAAATCCCGGGACGTGAAATACAGTGGATTTACTCGAAATCGACGCCTGAGCGGCTTCCCGATGGCAGCATTACCTGGTATGGCTTTAATACGGATATCACGGAAAAGAAACTGGCTGAATCGATTCTTCGTGAAAGTGAGGAAAAATTCAGAAAACTTATCGAAAATCTTCCACTTCCGGTTGCGTATGTAAGCATGGATGGTAAAATCATCTTTAGAAATGAGCGTTTCCATCAAGTTTTGGGTTATAACGATGAAGATGTTCCCTCTGTTTTTGATTGGTGGGCGAAAGCATTCCCGGATGAAAGGTATAGACAATCTGTTATCCATAAGTGGGAATTGGCCGTTTCTGTTGCCTGGGAAAGTAAATCTGATATTGAGCCTCTTGAATATCGAATTACCTGCAAAAATGGAACTGAACGAACCATGATTGTTTCAGGAATAATTATTGAAGATAATATGCTTATCACCTTTTTCGATGTTACAGACCGGATTAAGGCGGAAAATGATCTCAAAGAACTCAATGAGACGCTGGAAGAACGAGTCGTTGAACGCACAGAGCAGCTTAAAGCAGCCAACAATGAACTCGAAGCATTTAGTTATTCCGTGTCGCACGATTTACGGGCACCACTGCGTCATATCAATGGCTATGTCGATTTATTGAAAGACCGGTACTTTGATCTTTTACCTGAAAAAGCCAGGCATTATTTGGACACGATTAGCAATTCCACCACACAAATGGGAACGCTTATCGATGATTTGCTCCAATTTTCACGAACAGGCCGAAAAGAGCTGAGTTTGGTCAATCTTGATATGAATGGTTTAGTGAAAGAAGTAATTGATAAAATGAAACCGGATACAGAAAACAGAACAATCCTATGGAAAGTACAGGAATTGCCAATCGTATCCGGCGATTATTCTTTATTGAAACAAGTATGGCTGAATCTGTTGGATAATGCTATCAAATATTCAAAGTTTGAGGATATCGCTGAGATTTCCATTAAATTCAGATACGAAAAAGAAAACTTCGTATTTATAGTTCAAGACAATGGAGTTGGATTTGATATGAAATATGCTCATAAGCTCTTCGGCGTATTTCAACGCCTGCATGCTCAAACTGAATTTGAAGGCACCGGAATTGGACTTGCCAATGTGCAGCGAATAATTCATAAGCACAACGGCCGCGTTTGGGCAGAAGCTGAACAAGGTCGGGGAGCAACATTCTATTTTAGTTTACCCAAAAATAATGCGATATAATTATGTATGAATTAAAAACCATATTACTTGCTGAAGACAATCCGCAAGACCTCGAATTAACCATCGAAGCACTTACTGAACACCATATTGCAAATGATGTTGTTATAGTTAAAGACGGCGTGGAAGCGCTGGAGTACCTAAATTGTGAAGGTCCTTTCAAAAATCGTAAGAAAGGGAATCCTGCTGTATTATTGCTCGATATTAAAATGCCCCGGATGGACGGGATTGAAGTGTTGGAGGCTATTCGAAGCAATGAAAAACTTAAAACGCTACCGGTGGTTATGTTGACTTCATCCCGCGAAGAACCTGATCTCTTGAAATGTTATAAACTGGGAGTAAATGCCTACGTGGTTAAACCTGTTGATTTTAAGGATTTTGTGGAAGCCGTAAAACATATAGGCATTTTCTGGGCCATGCTTAATGAACAACCACCCTCAACTTAGTCGTATGAACAGTAAAATTGATCCAGTTGGACTTTCGCTTAAAGTTCTGATTTTGGAAGATTCCTTGCCTGATTTTGAGCTAATTCAGGAACAATTAACTGCTGCCGGATATCTCCTGGAAGTCATCCATGCGGTAAACGAGACAGAGTTTACTTTAACCTTGAATCAACATTCATTTGATATTATTTTGTCGGATTATAATTTACCTCAGTTTGATGCATTTGGTGCTTTGCAAATTAGTAAGGAAATATGCCCCGAGGTTCCGTTTATCTGTATTTCAGGTTCCATTGGAGAGGAAACTGCTATCGAATTGCTCAAATTGGGTGCTGTGGATTATGTCCTGAAAGATAGACCTAACCGACTGCCCTTTGCTGTAAAACGCGCACTTGACGAACAAAAGGAGAAAAAAGCACTCCAACTGGCGGAGGATGAGTTGAGAAAGAATGAGGCAAAATTTCGTACCCTCGCCGAAAACATTCCCGATATTATTTCCCGCTTCGATCTGAACTTCCGTCATATTTACATTAATCCGGCCATCGAGAAAATTTCCCCATTAAAAAAAGAATTTTTTATCGGAAAAACGAATGAAGAGGTAGGAATGCCGTCCGATAAGGTTGAAATCTGGAATAAGCATATGAAGCATGTTTTTCAAACTTGCAAACAACATATTTTTGAATTTGAATTTCAGACTCGGAAAGGTCCAGCTTGTTTTTTAACGATGCTGGTTCCCGAATTGGCTGAGAATGGAGAAATCTTGTCTATTTTGAGTGTTTCTCGCGATATCAGCGGTAGGAAAAGAATAGAGCTGGAGTTAAGAAAAAGCGAGGAACGCCTTAGAGATATTATTTTCAGCACAGCAGATTGGGTTTGGGAGGTTGATATAAAGGGAAAGTATATCTATAGTTCGCAAAAAGTGCATGAACTTTTTGATGCATCTGAAGAAGAAATTTTGGGAAAAACCCCTTTCGATTTTATGCCGGAAGAAGAAGCGCAAAGAGTGGCGGCTATTTTTGCTGATATTGTTGCGAAGCAAGAACCCATTAAAGAGTTGGAAAACTGGAATATTGGAAAGCATGGTGAATTAATTTGCCTGCTAAGCAATGGGGTTCCGTTCTATAATGATGAGGGTGAGCTTATTGGTTATCGTGGAATTGATAAAAATATTACCGAACGGAAACTTACGGAGCGAGAATTAATCAAAGCCAAAGAAAATGCGGAAGAAAGCGACCGGCTGAAGTCAGCTTTTCTGGCGAATATGAGCCATGAAATTCGTACGCCGATGAATGGCATTTTGGGCTTTGCCAGTTTGCTCAAAGAGCCGGGATTAACGGGCGAAGAGCAACAACAGTATATTCAGTTTATTGAAAAAAGCGGCGCCCGCATGCTGAATATTATTAATGATATCGTTAGTATCTCCAAAATAGAATCAGGCATACAAGACATTAATCTTTCAGAAACAAACCTCAATAGTCAACTCCAATTTGTATATGATTCCTTAAAACTCGATGCCGAAAGTAAAAATCTTTCCTTGTCGTTTTCGTGCGAATTGGCTGATAAAGAAGCGATTATTAAAACCGATAGCGAAAAATTCTATGGGATACTAACCAATCTGGTTAAGAATGCTATCAAATATACAGATAAAGGCTCCATCGAGTTTGCGTATCGAAGCAAAGGAGAATTCGTTGAGTTTTGTGTAAAAGACTCAGGCATTGGAATCCCGCAGGATAAACAGAATGTCATTTTTGAACGCTTCATTCAGGCCGATATAGCTGATAAAATGGCACGCCAGGGAGCCGGTTTGGGATTATCGATTTCGAAGGCTTATGTGGAGATGCTGGGTGGTAGGATTTGGGTGGAAAGCGAAGAGGGCAGGGGTTCATCTTTCTTTTTTACCCTTCCCCATAGTATTGACCGGAAGGTGAAAATCAGTGATAATTCGGATGTTATACCGGAGAATAGCCTGGAGCCGCCAAGTTCACATGTTTCCGGGTTAACAGTATTAATAGCTGAGGATGATGAGATTTCGGAATTACTCC
>JAIPAR010000064.1 GCA_021739985.1 Bacteroidales bacterium
ATGATTCTACGGATGGCTCCGGCATTTTTGATGTGCGTGCCTATTACTTTTTTGAAACCAATAATGCTAACGACTGGCTAGCTTATCCTCAGATACCGGGATCTGAAACTCCTGCGATTGGCGGCATGCCTTATATGACTCATCGTGATTTGAATTTCAGTATTAAAGGTGATTTGTGTATTTACTCTCCTTTCAATTATTTCTTAGTCCGTGATGGGGACAATATCCCTGAGTTACTGATATCCGGCGCTGATATTCATTATACCAAAGCTGAAATTTATTTTCGCGGATTGGGCGTTCCGGTTAATAAATCGCTGGCCTCAATAGAATACATGCAAGGATTAGAAGGCTCTATTAAATATTGGACCGAAACCATGGCCGGAAGTACGCTGCCTCTCAATCATAATGCTGATTTTTTCTCCTGGATTACGGTTCCTTCGCATTTAAACTATAACTATTTACTGGAAAAAGTGTCCCTCCATAATTTCTCTTCGGATGAAGATAAGTTGAAAATGATTTATACTCAGCAGTATATCAATTTATTCCGACAAGTGTGGGATGCATTCTCCTTGTGCAGGCGCGTTGACCTAGTTCCACGCGAAGGCGCCCCTTTGAGCTATTATCGTCTTCCTTATCCTCCCAGTGAATCGGAATATAATACCCAAAATTGGGAAGATGCTATTAGTGCCGGAAATACTCAAACTGATAAAATTTGGTGGAATCAATAAGTGAAATTATTTAATTTAAATTATAAATCTATGAAGAAGAACTACTTATCTATTGTTTTCGGATTGATGATGACACTCAGTCTGCTAACTGGCGATTTATGGGCACAATCCAATCAGTACCTGCATTTCGACCGAATTGATGATTACTGCTCCTTACCGGGTGGTTCTCAATATATTGCAAATATCTCACAGTTTTCAATGGCCGGATGGTTCTACACGGACCAATTGGCTTATGGCCAGGGCATGATGTCATTCCGCTCTTCCAGTCAGGGATTTTATTTGATTCAGTTGGATAATGGGAAAATCGAATGCCGATATTTAAATTCCCTTGGTACCTTGCATGAATATGCAACGCCTTTTTATACTGTTGTACCGGGAGTTTGGCAGCATTTTGCCTGGGTCTATGATGGCTCTACCGTAAAACTGTATGTCAATGGAACGGTTAATGGGCAGGCAAATGCAACGGGTATGATTACCGATTCCAATATTGAGTTTACCATTGGGAAATGCCTGCTGGGAACTTTCAATTTTGTGTATGGCGGTCGTGCTGATGAAGTATCCGTTTGGAATAAAGCTCTTACCCAGACTGAAATTCAGGATATGATGGCTAATGAATTACTGGGAACCGAGGCAAATCTTCAATTGTATTACAAATTTAATCAGGGAAGTCCGGCCGGGAATAATACCTCTATTACGAAGCTCTTATGCGAAATGGGAGGGGGCACGAAAGATATGAACCTGTATGGTTTTGCCATGACCGGTGAAACATCCAACTTCAATGGAACCTTAAATCTTGGTTATCAGGCAATTTCATTTGAGGCTATTCCAACTAAACTTATTTCAGATGCTCCGTTTACTTTACATGGAGAAGCCACTTCTGGTCTTGAGGTTATGTATTCAGTGGTTTCCGGGCCTGCGACTATCGTCGATTCAACGGTAACATTAACCGGCCAGCCGGGAGATGTTGTAATTAAAGCTTCTCAACCCGGGGATATGAATTTCAATCCGGCCGTAGATGTGTTTAATTCTTTTATGGTACTTGACCCGGCTACTTTTGTCCCTGAGATTGATGTTCGTAACCCATTGAATGATATTGTATATGATCCGGGTTTAGATGCAATCCAGTTAGCAGCGTATGCATCCATCGATTATCCGGAATTATTTTCTGTAAGTGAATTATTTTTATTGCTGAAAACGAAACGATTCCTGCAACTGATTGGCACAATGGTTATTATACAGCCTGGTGGACTCCTTCGGATTTCGGAGGACATACAGTTACGGTAGTGGCTAAAAATAATTTTGGGGCTGATGAAATTATCAATACGACTGTTTCTATTGTTCAAACTGCTACCAATCAAAATGTTATTGCCTTTTCTGATATTTGGATAGATTCCAGCAATCCAAGCGAGTCAACATTTGGTATCCTGCCAAGTTTTACCGGGGCATTTGATGCTGTAACTGCTACTTTGAAGGTTACATGTCCTCCGGGTGGATGTGGGCTGTATGATCGTGTTGGTGGTATCGATCTTCGTGGAGCTAACGGGCGTTGGATTGAAATAATCCGATATATTACCCCTTATAGCTTAGCATGCACACATGAGGTAGATCTGACCCAGTATATAAATCTGCTTCAGGGTAAAGTTGAATTCAGAGTATATAGTGGGACTTTAGATAATGGATATGTTTATAAGCTGGAATTAGATTATCATGCCGGAACTCCTGCACATAAGTTTTCATATGTAAAACCCATTTGGTGGGATACCTATCCTTTTGGTGATTATGCAAATCTTCAACCCGTTCCTCAAATAAATTTTGAGTTCCCCGAGGAAGCCGTTGATGCTGAATTATTTATGATGACTACGGGTCATGGTTGGGGGGATAATAATTCCTTTAATGCAGCCGAATTTTACGATGCTACACACAAAATTTTAGTTAATGGGGATGAGTTTCCTCAACATCTGTGGGTAACCTGTGATCCAAATCCGGATGGTTGTAATAATCAGAATGGAACCTGGTATTTCAATCGTGCCGGTTGGTGTCCTGGTTCTATTGCTGCAGTTTATACTTATGATTTAACCAATTATGTGAATCTGACTACCCCGGTTAGTTTTAACTATCGTTTTTATGAGGGTTATGTCGATATGTGCCATCCAAATCATCCGGATTGTCTGACGGGCGTTACATGTACCGATTGTGCCGATACCTATAATCCACATCTGGTGGTAGCCGCCAATCTGGTAACTTATTATGATTCAGCATTTGTGATTGATCCTTTGCATGTTATTCCTCAGGAATTGGCTGCAAGCATTTCTACCTTTCCAAATCCTTCCTTTGGCGTTTTTATGTTGAATAGTGATTTGCCTTTACATCATGCCAATGTTACGGTTTATGCGTTAGATGGCACACTGGTTCACAGCTTCCGTTGGAATGGAGAAGATGTCCGTCTCGATTTAAGTGGGGAGAAAAGTGGTGTTTACCAACTAATCATCGAAGAAAACAATCAGCGTCTCGTTAAACGATTAGTTAAATTGTAATTTATCTCTCATTCATATCTAATAAAAAAGACGCGATTCCCACGCGTCTTTTTTATTTCCTCTTTCCTCCTTCCATTTTCCTCCTTCCACTTTCCTCTTTCCTCCTTCCATTTTCCTCCTTCCACTTTCCTCTTTCCTCCTTCAATGAATTGTTGATTTGTTGATTCGTTTATTTGTCCCGAATCGCTTCGCTCTCGGGATTTCGCTGCGCTCAATTGATTTGTCCCGTAGTGTTCCTCTTTCCTCCTTCAATGAATTGTTGATTTGTTGATTCGTTTATTTGTCCCGAATCGCTTCGCTCTCGGGATTTCGCTGCGCTCAATTTATTTGTGTCACCGCTTTCCTCCTTCCTCCTTCCTCCTTCCTCAGGCGAAGCCGTTCCTCCTTCCTCCTTCCTCTAGGCCGCAGGCCGTTCCTCTTTAACTGTACATCACATTCCGCAGCTCCTTAATCTTATCACTTAAAATATAATCATCATAATCCATGCGCTTATCAATAATTCCCGAAGGAGTTAGCTCGATAATCCGGTTGCAGGTAGTTTGAATGAACTCATGATCATGCGATGCCATAAGGATATTTCCTTTGAATCGGCTTAAGGTATTGTTAAATGCCTGAATCGATTCAAGGTCCAAATGGTTGGTAGGGGTATCAAGCATCATCACGTTGGCATTTCGCAACATCATACGGGCAATCATGCATCTCACTTTTTCCCCTCCGGAAAGGACATTCGATTTTTTATAGATTTCTTCCCCGGAGAAAAGCATTTTCCCCAAATATCCTCTTAAAAATAATTCACTGGTATCATTGGAGTATTGACCCAACCAATCAACGAGTGATAAAGTCGTTTGGAAGAATTCCTCATTATCCAAAGGCAAATAGGCATGGGTAATGGTTTGTCCCCAGTCAAAAGTGCCGGAATCCGGCTGCTCATGGCCATTTAAGATTTCAAACAAGGCAGTCATCGCTCTTGTATCCCGTGAAAGAAAAACAATTTTATCTCCCTTTTCAACGGTAAAGTTTAACTCTTTGAAAAGCACATTTCCGTCGATACTTTTGCTCATTTCATGCACTGACAGGATGTTATTTCCCGCCTCACGATCGGGTGTAAATACAATACCCGGATATTTACGTGTGGACGGTTTAATCTCGTCCACGTTAAGTTTTTCAAGCATTTTCTTCCGACTTGTGGTTTGTTTTGATTTAGCTACATTAGCACTGAAGCGAGCAATGAATTCGAGCAATTCTTTTCGTTTTTCTTCAGCCTTTTTATTTTGATTAGCTTGTTGTCTCAGGGCAAGCTGGCTTGATTCGTACCAGAAGCTATAATTACCGGAGAATAATTGTGCTTTTCCAAAATCGATATCAACGGTATGTGTACAGATAGAATCGAGGAAGTGACGGTCGTGCGACACAACCAGCACCGTGTTTTCGAAGTTCGAAAGGTAGGCTTCCAACCAATCGACAGTTTCCAGGTCAAGGTCGTTCGTAGGTTCATCGAGCAGGAGATTATCCGGATTCCCAAAAAGAGCCTGAGCCAGCAGCACTTTCACTTTTTGCTTGCCACTCAGTTCTTTCATTAGTTTGCTATGTAATTCCTCCTTAATTCCCAGTCCACTAAGCAAACTGGCAGCATCACTTTCGGCATTCCACCCATTCATATGGGCGAATTTATCTTCCAATTCAGCAGCAGTGTGACCATCTTCTTCGGTGAAATTTTCTTTCGCGTAAATAGCATCCTTAAGCTTCATGACTTCCCATAGCTGGGAATGGCCCATCAATACAGTATCCAGCACATGAAATTGGTCGAATTCAAAGTGATTTTGCTTGAGGACTGAAAGCCGTTCGCCTGTACCAAAGCTTACATTTCCGCGTGAGCAGGGCACTTCTCCGTATAACATCTTCAGGAAAGTAGATTTCCCGGCACCATTGGCACCGATGATGCCGTAGCAGTTCCCCGGGGTGAATTTCATATTAACATCCTGAAAAAGAACGCGTTTTCCAAATTGAATGGCCAAATTAGAGACTGTAATCATTCCGTAATTTTAAAGTGAAGAAAAATTTAAAAAAGAGTGCAAAGGTAAGAAAAAAAATGGAGGAAGGAGGAACAGCCTTCGGCTTGAGGAAGGAGGAAGGAGGAAAAACGGTTCGGGATGAATCAACCAATCTTCTACGTATCTTTGGGGTAATTTTATTGATTTAAATATCATGTGGAAATCGAAATACATTTATTTGGCAGGACATCTGTTGATGTGGATACTCCTTATTTTGTTTGAGTATTATTTTATCTCCAAAGCTTTCGAAAACATCCCCAATCGACCTAATTCGGGAATTTATTATCCAATTATTATCACTCAATTGATTCTGATACTATTTTTTTATCTGAATTACTTTGTGTTTATCCCTAAACTGCTGTTTCGAAAGCGCTATTTGCTTTATGTGCTTTCCTGTATAATGCTTTTCTTCCTTCTTATTGAGTTTCCCCGGATGATGATGGACTTTTTCCATCCAATCAATCACCGCCAGCCCATGAATGATACCATGCGAAGCGTGTTCCCGGTGCTGGCCGCCAATATGATTCTGATATTTGTAACCGTTTTCCTGGCATCCATCGCCCTGCGAATCAATAATCGATGGAAACAAACCGAAAAGGAACGTATTTCGGCGCAATTAGCCTATCTGAACGCGCAAGTTAATCCGCATTTCCTGTTTAATACGCTCAACAGTATTTATTCCATTAGCCTTCGAACAGCGCCGGATGCGGCTGTTGCTATCGAAAAGCTTTCCCAAATGATGCGCTATTCGCTCAAGGAAAGCCAATCCGAAATGGTCAGCCTGGATAAGGAATTGGAGTATCTGCAGAATTACATCAGTTTACAAAAACTAAGGCTTAACCCGAATGCAATTTGCACTTTCTCGGTAGAAGGTGAGGACGATGGTTTGCAGATTGCTCCGCTGCTTCTTATTCCTTTCGTTGAGAACGCTTTTAAACATGGCGTTAGCACGGAACATCAAACCCACATAGAAGTGATAATCAAGCTGGCACATCAAAGTTTACATCTTACGGTGAAGAATCATAAGGTAAGCCATGATTCATCCGGCTTTGAAAAGAGTGGGCTGGGTATTGAAACCACTCAAAAAAGGTTGGAATTGATGTATCCCCGAAAGCATACCATTCAAATTCAAGAGAGCGAACATGAATTTTTGGTGGAACTAAGCCTTCAACTACGATGATTAAAGCGATTGCCATTGATGATGAACCGCTGGCCCTGAACGTAATTGAAGCTTTCTGCTCGGATTCTGACGAGATTTCGCTGGAAAAGACTTTTACACAACCTCATACCGGCCTCAACTATTTACTCAATTTCCCGGTCGATTTGCTCTTCCTCGATATCCGGATGCCCGAGTTGAATGGCATCAACCTGGCTAAAAAGATTAATAAGGAAGTGATGGTGATTTTTACCACAGCTTATGCCGATTATGCCGTTCAAAGCTACGAACTGAATGCTATCGACTATTTGTTGAAACCCATCAGCCGAAAACGATTTGAGCAATCGGTCCAAAAAGCACTGGATTTTTATCATTACCAGCATCATCTCCTTCAATCGGAAACACCCTTTATTTATATACGAGCCGATTATACCCTGATTAAAATTAATTTGATTGATATCTTATATATCGAAGGACTTGCCGATTATATCAAGATTTATACGCAGCATCAAAAGACCATTGTGAGCCGAATCACCATGAAGGAAATGATGAAGAAATTAAATGCTGATTTCATCCGTGTACATCGTTCCTTTATCATCCCTATTCAACGCATTCAGAAGCTGAGTAAAACGAAAATTATCCTGCCTGAGCGTGAAATTCCGGTTGGGAACACTTATCTCGATGCCATCGAAAAGCTGATGTTGAAGTAGCAAAGGATTTGTTGCTTGCTATTCATCGCAACATTTTGCCTGTTCATCTCATAAAATTGCCGTACGTGACAGATTGATACTCTTTTGTAGCGTATTAATCTTTAAACATCATGAAACGAATTGGCATTCTTACTTGTCTCGTATTAATTCTAAACTTTACATCCCGGGCGCAAACAGATACTGTACCTGTGCCTCAAAGTCCGGTTACCTGGACTTTTGACCAATGTTTGCAGCATGCAGCAATTAACAATTTAAGTCTGAAAAAGGCAGCGCTGGATCTCGAACAAACCAAAATCAAGCTTGAAAATTCCAAATTAAGCAGACTTCCTTCCCTGGTGGCAACGGCAGGGCAGAGTTTGTCGAATGGAAATAGCATCGACCCGATTACAAGCGATTATATCTCGCAAAGCATCAATTCGACCAATTATGGGATTTCAAGTTCGGTGGTTCTCTACAATGGGAATCAAATTAGTACTACCATTGAAAAGAACCGGCTGCTTGTAAATCAGCAGGAGTATCTTTTCGAAAATGAAAAAAACTCCATTAAGCTGGCCATTCTGCAGGCATATCTTCAAACTCTTTATTCGAAAGATGGAATTACCATTGCTGATGGCGCATTGGCAGCCGCAAACAAGCAAATGGTTCAGGCGCAAGCTTTGTATGAAGCTCGCAGCATTACCTTAAGCGATTTGGTAGAAAGCGAATCTCAACTAGCTAACAAAAGGTATGAATTAATACAGGCTAAAAAGGAACATCAAACTAATTTGCTGGAATTGAGGCAATTGCTTGAGATTGAGCCTGAATCGGAATTTGATATCATGACTATCAACAAGGAAGCAGAGTCCGATGCTCCGATTGCCGATAAAATGCTGGTGTTTAAAGAAGCCATCCAAAAAATGCCTCAAATTCAGGCTTCCAAAGTAAATCTGGAAGTCGCCGGTAAAAACGTGAAAATTGCTAAATCAGGTTATTATCCAAGTGTTTCATTATCAGGAAGTCTTGGCAGCGGCTACACCAGTTCACAGGATTATACTTTTAGCTCGCAGGCAACGGGTAATTTCAATCAGAAAATTGGATTGAATGTCTCGATTCCCTTGTTTAATCAAGGCCAAACCAAATCGCAGGTTCAAAGCTCAAAAATTGCCCTGGCACAAGCCGAGCTAACCATCAGCGAAACCGAAAAGGCTTTGTATAAGAATATTGAGACTGCCTGGTTGAATGCAACAGCAGCCAGCGAACAGAAAGAAGCTGCAAGAATATCGCTTGATGCTGCGTCTTCGGCTTATGAGTTGGCTGCCATGAAATTTGCTGTCGGGAATCTTACTGCTACCGATTTAATCATCGCCCAAAGCAGCCTGACTCAGGCTGAGCAAAATTTAAATCGGGCTATTTACCTTAGTATATTGTATAACAGACTTTTATCATTTTATAAAGACAATCAAATCAGTTTATAATTATGTCACCTAAATTCAAGAAAACCCTAATTATCGTTGCTGGAGCAATTGTTCTGGTAGCAGGTGGATTCCTTTTAATCAGTAAAAAAAGTGAATCTGCCATCCTGGCTGAAACAACTCAGGTTAAAAAAGGAGAAATCCTCTCTGTGGTCACTGCTACCGGAACCATTGAGCCTATCAATTTGGTAGAAGTAGGCACACAAGTATCGGGTGTTGTGGAAAAAATCTATGTCGATTTTAACTCCGAAGTGAAAGAGAATCAATTAATTGCAGAGCTTGATAAAACCAATTTGCTTACCGCTTTGGTTCAGTCTCAAGCCTTGTACGAGAATTCTCAAAACGATTATGAATATCAGGAAAGCATTTATAATCGGCAAAATCAGCTTTATCAAAAGGGGATGATTACCCAAACCGAGTATGAGCAGGCACTGTATGCCTACAAAAATGCCAAAGGTATTGTGAAGCAGCGGAAATCGGATTTGGATAAAGCCAAAACGAATTTGAGTTATGCAGATATTTATTCACCAATTGCCGGGGTTGTACTTTCCCGCAGTGTGGATGAAGGCCAAACGGTAGCTGCCAGTTTGAATACACCAACCTTGTTTACCATTGCCCGTGATTTGCGCGAAATGCAGGTCGAAGCGGATGTGGATG
Source organism: Bacteroidales bacterium (assembly GCA_021739985.1). Lineage (GTDB taxonomy): Bacteria > Bacteroidota > Bacteroidia > Bacteroidales > M50B96 > M50B96. Next base: position 9,288 of record JAIPAR010000064.1, read on the forward strand.
AGGCTGATATAGGGCAAGTTATAGAAGGTCAGCGGGTTACTTTTACGGTTGATGCTTATCAGGGGATGGAATTTGCGGGCAAAGTGAGCCAGGTAAGGTTAAATCCCACGGTAACGTCTAATGTTGTAACTTATACAGTAGTCGTATCAGCAGATAATCAAGCACTTAAGCTAAAACCCGGCATGACTGCTACGATATCTATTTACACACAGGAATTAAAAGATGTGTTGGTGGCTGAAATGAAGAGTTTTCATTTTAATCAGGATGATCCTCTCTATGAAAAATACCGGCAGCAACACGAATCCGGCAAACCCCTGCCTCCGACAACTATGGAGCATCCTGACCTGGAATCGGAATTAAACGCCAATGAGCGAATTGTATTTGTTGTAAAAGACAATAGTATTCGTCCTCAAAAAGTGGAAGTAGGAAGTAGCGATGGTGTTAATATTCAAATAATCAGCGGATTGGATGCTGGTGATAGTCTGGTATATCAATTGAAAGAAGCCGGCGAAACCAAGCTTAAACAAGCCCAAAGCAGTCCATTTTTGCCAACCCCTCCGGGTAAAAAGAAATAATCATGAGCAAAACAGTCATACAGGTCGAAAATCTTATCCGTGATTTTCAAATGGCCGAAGAGTCTTTACGGGTCTTGAAGGGAATCAATTTTGAAATTGAAGAAGGAGAGTTTGTAACCATAATGGGAGCAAGCGGTTCCGGGAAAAGTACCTTATTAAATATCTTGGGTTGCCTTGATCAAGCCACTGATGGTTTATACCGATTTGATGGTCAGCCGATTAGAGATATGAGTCGCAACGAATTGGCGCATATCCGAAATCGAAAAATCGGGTTCGTCTTTCAATCTTATAATTTGTTACCCCGAACAACTGCCGTCGAAAATGTTGAATTGCCCTTGCTGTATAATACTGAAGTTTCTTCCCAGGAAGTGAGGGAAAAAGCACTGGAGGCCATTGAGTTGGTTGGATTGAGCGACCGAATGTGGCATAAACCTTCGCAGCTGTCAGGCGGGCAGCAGCAACGGGTGGCTATCGCTCGTTGCCTGGTGAATCAGCCTCGCGTAATCCTGGCGGATGAGGCAACCGGGAATCTCGACACCAAAACCAGCTATGAAATCATGTCGATTTTTCAGGATTTAAATGCTCAGGGCAAGACTATCATTTTTGTTACCCATGAACAGGAGATTGCCTCTTTTAGTAGTCGTACCATTACCCTTCGGGATGGGATGATTATCTCGGATAAAAAGCGAACTCACATCGAAAAAGCAAGTAAAAAATTAATGCAATATCAGTCTTAAAATCATGAGAATCTTCAATTTAATAAAAATAGCCTTTCGGGCGATACGACTCAATAAGATGCGCACTTTTCTAACTATGTTGGGAATTATCATCGGCGTTGGCTCGGTTATTACCATGATGGCCATTGGCGAAGGCTCCAAGGAGAGCATTAAGACACAGATTTCATCGATGGGGTCGAATATGATTAATATCCGGCCGGGCGCAAATATGCATGGAGGGGTTATGCAAGCCGGTTCAGGCATGCAAACGATG
>JAIPAR010000065.1 GCA_021739985.1 Bacteroidales bacterium
CATTCATGACACGCTTGAAATCTCCATTCGGGTCAATCAGCACTTCATACTCCCAGCCTTTGCCATTTACAAAAGGAGCCACTTGTTTCATGGAGCGGGCGTTATCAATGGAGATAGCGTACAACTTCACTCCTGTTTCTTCTACCCAATCCGGATACAAATCATGGATGGTTGACAACTCCAGCACACAAGGTTTACACCAGGTAGCCCAAAAGCTAATTACGATTGGTTTTCCATCATTGCTAATGGTCGAAGTGTTTAAACTTTTACCATCCAGAGTCTTGACTTCTGCAGCAGGGAGCTGAGCGAATAGCAGTTGAACAGATAGGAGGAGGAGGAGAACGCTGAATATTAGTTTCATAGTTTTAAAATTTAACATGATGTATCAGATGTGCTCTGCAAGCTTCGTGCTGGAAATTGATTTTTGCTTCCGTCTGCCGAAAAATACCTTTCACAACTGCTGTTTGCAAATGTAGTTTTTTTAAGTCTTAGATAAAAAAAAAGGCTCCACGAGGGAGCCTTTTAAACCTTTATTGTTTGTCGCGGATCAGATGGAAGAAACCTGAGTATTCTTTCCCGCTGAAGTCCTGGTCTTTTTGACCTATTCCTTCAATGAGGTAATAGTAAACCCCGGGAGGTGCATCCTGACCTGTGCTGAGTTTTCCATCCCACCAACCTGGTTCAGGTTCCTGAGTTTCTTCATTCCATGTCCATTCATATATTTTCTGACCCCAACGGTTGAAAATAACTCCTTTCATGCTTCGCAGTGACATAGCTTCGAACTCAAGGTAGTCGTTGATTCCGTCTCCATTTGGAGTTATCACATTTACACCCGGTGTAAGAGTAGGTTTAGCTTCAGTTTTGATATAGCCGCCCACAATTGTGTCTTTGCAGCCATATTCCGAAGTCGCTATCATTTGGAAGTAATAGTAACCGGCCAGTTCGAAAGTCAGCACCGGACTCATATCTTCAATTATTTCATCTTTCCCTACTAGAATAGGTAAATCGCTGGGTTTAATAATAATGGGTGCATACCAATCGAATACTGAATCTAGTGGAATGCGATAGAATCTCCACATATAATCAGCATCTATTTCATCCGTTGGAGGCAGCAAACCAGCAGCATCAACTGCATTTAGGTAACCAGGTGAAATATAATTGCTGTCAGTCATAAAGGAAAAATTGTTCAGCGTTATGGTATGTGGTGAAACACCCGTCGTATCAAATACACTAGATAACTGGTATTGAGCTGCCACGTATCCGGTATCGCTCACATGAATCTTGAAAGTATCCTGACAATAAATCACTTCTGTACCCCCAGGGACAGGATTAGGAGTAATCTTGGAAATTCCACGTGCCCAGAAAAGATAATCACCATTTTTTAAGCCAGTTTGATGGCTTGCATTTGGATTTACCCAGCTGGATGGAGCTGCCAACGTATCTACTAACCACCCATAAGTGAAGACATCTGTTGGAACTTCAGGAGCCAATAATATCTCCCCATTTAATTCCCCGCAGGTGGCAGCTATTGAATCCTTTTCTACACCCACTTTATTAGGTTCATAAATTTTATAGGGTTGGTTTTGAGATCTACATTTCCAGACATTTTCAGTGATAAGTCGTATCCCATGTTCTTGACCAGCACCTGCACCAGGCCATCTTACATAGACCGGACCCGGGCCTGGATTTTCAGGAGTTCCGGTTCCATCTACATGAGTAATAACTCCACCACCTAAATCAGACCAATCCCATGCGATGAGTTGCAAATCTTCAGAAGCTTGAACTTTTGCTTCCATTCCAATACAATGTGGTGGGTATTTTAACTCAACTGTCCCTTTGGGTCGTTTTGCAAAAGTAATGTTCGTGGAAGCCTGATCAGAACACTGGTCTCCTAACTCGCCGTAATTATACTCAATCCAGGTGAAGTCATATAATTTCGGTGGTACGATATCCACAGATTCACTTAAATGGACGGTTACCCACTGCAATGAGTCAGCATAAATTGGTTGACCACTAGGAATTGGGACAGTATCCACACCAGGTATCAGATATACAAATTCGATTTGATTAGGAGAGATAGTAAACCAACTTCCAAAGGAACTATCACCGGTAGTAGTTGAAAATTGTGAATATAAAGGCCAGAAATATCCTACAGTAGAATCGCAACAAGCTGTATCTGCCAGGAATCCGGGATTTGCAACCGGTTGCTCAATGAAGTCAACAATAATCGTTATGTCCGAAGTGTCAGCACAAACACTATCTCCAACCCAGTTTTCAACAACCCAGTTGAAATTATGAACCCCATAATTACCTACCACAACACTATCCGGGTCGCGGGCGAATGGGTTGCTTACCCCTGCCTTGTAGAACTGAGCATCATTTCCGGTCCAATAGGAAATAATATTTGTTCCGGATATACTAGGATTCTGCCCCACAACAATTTGCTCAGCATTCGTTTCTACTTTTCCACACACATGGTCGATTGAAACTCCGGGCGTCCACAATACATTAGCCGTCGGCTGAACCATATAGGTGATATAAACAGAGTCATTTTCAACACATTGAATATTCCCATTTTCATTATACTCCTGCCAAACGTAAGTAACTGTAAAGTTTGTACTTGAACCTCCATAGTGGGTGGCCGAATGAGGATCACTAGGCGTTACAATATTGGCGGTTGTAGGTAGCCAGATTCCATTTCCGGTACTGGCACTTGCTTCCAACACAAAATCATTCCCGCATATGTAACGATCAAATCCTGCACTTACATCCGGAATCTCAATGAAAAAGATATCCACTGTTTCTACGTCTGAGCAAGTTTGATTATGAAAATTATCCTCTTTCCACTGGAAAACATACTGTCCTGATACAGGAACCGTAACCGTTGAGGTTGGACTAAATTTGTTTGACCAGGTAGGTTGAAGAGGGCTTGGACCACTTATCATAGACCATTCTCCTTTCGATTCTCCAATAGAATATTTTCCTTTCATGACATAACTTTTTCCACATACCGAAGTATCAGGCCCTGCATCGGCTCTTGGCATTTGGTAAAAAGTGATTAATACGGTATCTTCTGTAAAACAACGATTGTTGTCTAACACCCATACTATCGGAATAGTAACCCAGGAAGAATCCCCAAAAGTACTACCATTGTTAGGCTGACCCGGCATTACACCTGTATTTGGAATTGTTACTGTTGCTCCTGCATAGTGTAGATTATTGAACTGGGTTCCAACAAAATTAGACTTCCATGTTCCCAACGCATATTCAAATCCAAAAATATCTGCATCAAGGGTATAGGACGTATCACAGGTCTCATCATCAAAACCTGCTGCAGCTGTAGGCTCTAGCGAAAATGTTATATTTACATCATCACTGGCCGAACAAGTTATCCCATTTTGGGTATTATGCTCTGTCCAGGTGAAAGTACTTGTTATCTCTGTTAATCCCACAGGCATGGAAATCACAACATCTGTCTCGGGATTGGTTGGATTCGTAAAAATAGTATTCAAAGGTCCTGTCCATAAACCGTATCCCATAGTTGAAATCGCATGTAAATCGGTTGATAATTTACATACAGAGTCATTATGATTGGCATCAACAACAGGATTATTAATAAAACAAACCTGAACATAAGATGAAGTACGACATTCCTCATTAAACTCGGTCCAGATTAAGTTATAACAACCTGGCTGAATCACATTAACAACGGAATTAGGACTTAAGGAGTTTTGGAAACTGGCATCTCCCGACCACCATCCTTCAGATACACCCAAAGGACCACAAAGACTATAGATTGCTGATAGGGTATCCTGAAGTCCGCAAACGGAATGACTTACTCCGGCAAACGCACTCGGAACCGGTTTAAACTGCATATTTACATCATCAAAGACGGTACAAGGACCATTGGTTACAGTCCATCTAAATGAATAGGTAGTATTAATAGGGCAACCATAGGCATTGGTGTCAAAATTTGGAACCGTAATTTGAGTGTTTGGTGTTCCATAGTTCGGATAGTAAATTACACCGAAAGTATTTAAGGAAGACCATGCACCTTGTCCAACTGTTGGAACATCTGCACCCATAGTAATGGTGTTTCCACAAGTTGATTTTGACAAGCCGGCTTCAGGGCTTGGATTTTCAAACCATTCTACAGGAGTTCCCGGAGAAACACTTCGGCAATCATCCGTCAAATCAATATTTGGAGCGGCAGCCGAGCCAATATTATCAGCAACTACATGTGAGATGTAGTATGTTTGATTATAATTCATAGTACCCGGTGTAAAATAAAAAATCCCATTGGTGTTTTGCGCTAAAACCGTGCCTAGTGTTCCATAAGGCTCTGTATGCATGATATAAGCCCAGGTATCATCGGAATCCAGGTGGTAATTGTTATTATGCTGAACAATGGCAGGTTCATATACACATTTCTGCAGCAAGGTTAATGGCATGGAGGCCGCTGCAGATATACAGGCGCAATTCTGGAATCCATTTACAACCTGAGGATTACAATCATTGATATCGGTTACTCCTATTTGCCATATACTTGGTGAAGGTATCCAATCTGAAGTCCATATCGTTCCTCCGTTTGAACCCGTCCCAGCTAACAATCCTGTTAATGTGGCACCCGTTGTTGGATTTGTAAAGGTATATGTACCCGGGCTACCCCCCGTCAACTCAATTTGCACTTTGAATGCAGTACCTGAACCATTGCAAATAGTATCTGCGGTAGATAAAACATTAGGCTCATCTACAATCCAGATAACAAAGGTTGTATCATCGGCACATACTCCTGTAAATTGGTGTTTAATGGTATTGGGTCCGATTGGAGCTATACCAGGGAAGAAGTATCCATTTGGTGTTATACTACCGGGAGCTGTAAGCGACGACCATGTACCATTTGGATACAAAGCCTGCAACTGAACCCCGTTACTGTTTTGACAAAGGTCCGTAGGAGGATTTAATACACTTGCATCGGTTGGTAAAGTGATGAAAGTATGGGTTTTAGAAGGTGAACATGGAGCATAGCTTGCGGTAGGTAGAATTTCATTGCCCAACGCATCAAATAAATGATCTTCGATTACGAGGGAAAAATCCGTGGAAATCGTCGGAGCAGGAGAAATTAACGGATTAACACCTGACACAAATTCAGTGGAACCCCAAACCGGGTTCCATGCCGTTGGGAAAGATTCCCAATGAGCAGTAACTGTATTCGTTATGGTATGATGAGAGGTCGTTTTCATCGGAACGACATAAGTCGCTGCCGAGGCTGAATCGCAACTGGCATCTGTAATCTGTACATCAATTAGACCTGAATCATAGGTATAAGTGGCCGCTCCACAAACTCCATCTCCATCAAATGTAATGGTTACACGCTGTAAACTACCGACATCAGCCCCAAAACAGTCAAATATTTGAACAGCCCAACCACCATCGGCTGCCGACTGTCCATATATTGCATTCCATCCATCACAACTTGCATAGGTTCCAGTTAAAGGACCTACAAGTGACATAGAACAAATACAAGGAGTATAAGTTGGGTTCCCTGCGGGTAAAGCAGAAGTAAAACAGAAATTATTATAGTCATTCCCCTCATTACAAGGTAGATTAAGTGAAGTTGTAGCACAAGGATTAGGAAGAACTACGGAGGCGTCAAGAGTAGTAACTCCCGGATTATCCCAGGCTGCTACCGGAGGCAATAAATCGATTCGTGCTCCATTCGGCCCAATCAGGTAAAATCCTAAATCGGACACAAAACTATGATCAATCCAAAAACACACCGTAACATCGGTAGATGCTGTAACATTAAATGGTGTTGCAGGTGGGTCATATACTACAAAATCGCTCACCGGGCCAATAACCCCTCCCGTGAGAGAAAATGGATTACAACCCGCAGAAATAGCATTAAAATCAACAATCGAATTATTAACAAAGACATGTGCACGACGACAATACTTTTGCTCATTCTGAGTGTTAGGATAGCAAGTAATAACCACCTGATAAAATCCTGAAGTTAATCCTGTTTGTGTAGAAGAGGTTCCCACATCTAATGGACCTCCAAAACTTACAAACTGGCTGGTGGCCGGATTATACCTTTGCCAATCATATACGCAGGTGGATGAACCTCCCGTAACGGATAAAGTCCCTAAGACGGAATCTCCATTTGAGTTGGGAGAACAGAAAATGAAGACTTTATCATCCGCAAGGCTGGGGTCCACATAATCAGACCAAATCCATGGGGTTCCGGCGGGCAATGCAGAAAGCTCACTGGCTTGCCCTTTTGCATCATATCCCAGCACCGCGAGGAGTCCTGCAATCATGATGAGTAAATGAATCCTTTTCATATTTGTAACTATTTAGTAATTATTAAATTGCTGTTTACCAAACTATTAAAACACGATGCTTTTTTAGTTTTATTCACTTAAAAAAAGTTAAGATGCAATAATACGGATAAAAATCTAAAATCCCTTTCCAGGCTTGCAAAATCATCCTTTTTTTGAAAAAATATCAACATAAAACACGCATTTATCAACACAGACAAATTCAAGGATAAAATAGTTGCCTATAAAATATATTGCGGGATTTGGGTTGTAAAGTTCAAAGTTGATATACTAGTAAATACCATAAAACCTAACCTCAACTTTGCTCTCCATTTTTGGATTAAATCAGTTTATGCCCGGTCTCCGATGTTGAATGTAACAATCTAAGGTTTCTTTCATTAGTTTGATTCCAGCACTTCGAAAAGTTCGTCAAGCTTAGGCGTCAGGATAATTTCGGTACGCCGGTTTTTCTGACGGGCTTCAGGGGTATTGGCCTTATCCAGTGGAACATATTCGCCCCGCCCCGATGCAGTCAGGCGTTTTCCGTCCACTTTACTGCCCGATGTAATGATACGAACAATAGCAGTGGCTCGTTTCACGCTAAGATCCCAATTATCAGTTAGTTGCCCTTTGCCATTGTAAGGAACATTATCGGTATGGCCTTCAATCATTACATTGATATCCGGATTTTGCTCGAGCACTTTGGCCAGCTTCTCGATAGCAGCTTTCCCTTTGGGGTCCACATCGAATTTTCCGGTTTTAAATAGGAGTTGCTCATCCAGACTAACATATACTTTTCCATTTCGGATATTAACCGTAAGTCCGTCTTTTTCAAATTGATACAAAGCGGCAGCCACTTTATCTTTTAGCGCTTGAACAGCCGAATCTTTGCGTGCCAGGGTTTTTTCCAGCTCCGACATTTTCAGGTTCTTTTCTTCGAGCATTTTATCTTTATTTTCCAGCTCCGATTGCAATAATTCGAGGCTTTTCTTCCTTTCCCACAGTTTGTCCTCGAGTTTAACGAGATCATCCTTTTGTTTTTGCAAATCCGCTTTCGACGCTTGCAATTCGGCCAGCAATTTTCGCGCTTCGGCTTCACTTCCACGGGCGAGTTTTTCTTTGCTGTCCATCAATTCTTTATTTTGCGCAACCGCTTTTTCGTAATTATCTTTCATTCGGCGCAAAGATTTGCCTAATTGAAGCGTATCTTCCACCAGGCTCGATTGCATGTGATTCAATTTTCTCAATTCGGCACCCATTTCGGTGGTATCAACGACCAGTTTTTGGTTCGATTTCATCAAGGCATCACGCTCGGTGGCCAGTTCGTTTTTAATTTCTTCTACCGAGTTAAGGCGATTCATTGGGACACAAGCGGAGATAATCAGCGCAGCACCCACCAGAACAATTATACTTTTCGTATTCATTCTTCTAAAGTTTTGGTTTACCATTCAATAACGGCAAAGGTCGCAAAAAAAGTCTATACAATACCGGAAAGAAAAAAGGACTGTTAACACAGATTTTAACCATCAGCACTCGTAGTTAATGATTAATGACTTATCAATCGTGACGAACCATTTTTACCCCAAACCCTGAACCCAATAGTATCGGATGAAAAGTTTTTCGATTAATAACTTGCAATAATTTCATATTTCGACCTTCCTCCTTCCTCTAGACCGAAGGTCGTTCCTCTTTCCTCGTTCCTCCTTTTTTGGGCGTTCCCCTTCGGGTCGGGCTTTCCGCTGCAAGTCCTCGCGGCCGCCCCCAACCGCATCCGTGTAATCCGTTTAAATCCGTGAAATCCTCTTTCCTCTTTTCTCATTCCTCCTTGTATGGGCGGCTCGCTGCGGGCTTTCCGCTGCAATCCCTAACGCGAAATAATGGTTAATGGTGAATGATTAATGGTTAAAGGTCGTTTCTCTTACTTCTACTTTTTTCTGTGGGACACCTGTGACTCAGGAGACAGCCTCCTCAGATGTCGCAGGTGCCACACGTTAATTCTTTTAACTACATCAAATGTAAGCCACCCGCTCAGCGAAATTGGAAATTTTACCAGTTAAGTATCCGATCCCAATTCTCTTGTAAACTCATCTTTTTTACCCCTAACTAACCGCTTCAAATTCTCTCTCACAATACGCTTATGTCCGAAGGCTTAGGTAAATTTTGCAAAAATTGTCAATTCCAAAAGTTACTATTACACATTTTTCTCGTAATCATGTCCTTATCTTTAGGGGGCTAAAACATTTGGTGTATTTATTTTACCAATCAATACGGTTTCCCCAGATATTAAGTTAATTCCGGTTGAAGGAACTGATAATGTATATTTATTTTCAAAAACTTTTTTAAAGGTGTCACATGAATAGATTTCCATTGTAAATTCATCTTCAATTTTATATCTTCCAGTAATTACGAGCTTACCAAAGAAAAATTTCACATAATTTTCATCAAAAGTTATCATCCTGTCTTCCTCGGATGATATAGATACAATATCTTCAGGAGATTCCAAGCGTATTAACTCGTATTTGTTATTAATAATAGATTCTCTAGTTTGTTTCACCTCACTTGATATCCTTAAACCATAATATGAATAAAAAATCAACAAATAAGAAGAAGCAAGTCCTATCAAGAACAATAATGCGAAAATCAGTCTTTTCGTTAATACTCTATTGTCCATATTCTTAATTATTTGCATCATAATTAGTTGGAATCTGATAAGTTCTCCCGCTCAGCGAAATATAGAGAAGCGTGACCTCCACTGTTGAGATAGTGCACTCTGCCTGTAATTATATGTTGATTTGTCCCGAATCGCTCCGCTCTCGGGATTTCGCTGCGCTCAATTGATTTGATTAAGGTTTGACATTCCATTTCGATTGAACAAACCCAAAGCTACGAATTATTTTTATTCCTGAGGAAGGAATCAATGAATCAACTTTTTTATATGGAGATGTCTGGGTTAGGCTCATCGAGAGCCAATGAAATCAAAATATCATATCTTCGGGCTTAATAAATTGTACGAGAATATCAGTTAATAAGTCAAATGGATAAATTCCATTATAAATACCGCATTCCATCCATCCGATTGCAGAGGTGGGATTACCGTTGGTCAGGGGTGCATTTGTGGTTATGCCTAATCATATTCATGGAATATTGATATTAAACAAATATGACGATAAAAACGTAGAGACAGGGCATGCCCTGTCTCTACAATCCCAACAACAAACACAATCAACCAAGCAATTAAATTCCATTGGCCAACAGCGATTTCAAAATATTGGAAAAAATTCGGTATCATCAATTATTGGTTCTTACAAATCGGCAGTAACAAAACATGCCCATGGAGTAGGTTTTGATTTTCAATGGCAATCCCGTTTTTACGACCATATTATACGCAATGATGCTGAATACCAACGCATCACCGATTATATTGTAACGAATCCCCAAAATTGGGAACAAGATAAATATCTCAAATCCAAAGAGCTATAAGCCCTTTTATGCCCCCGCTTATCAAAATTATGCTTCGATGTAATTCGTCGGGTGAGATAGCGGTCTCTGCCAGCAATTATATGTTGATTTGTTCCGAATCGCTCCGCTCTCTTGCTTGTTTTTCGGCTCACCAACCGATGCCATTCCACCTTCCTCCTTCTTCTCTTGCTCTAAGAAAGCGGAAAATGCTTTACATGAAGCGAAAACCTCGTAGAGGTGTAATGATTATAGAAAACGAATGCTTGTTATAATTCCTGCGCGGGTTCCACGCCGTGTTCACTGGAATAGAATGCCGGCAACCCGCGTGCCGGGATCCCAAAAACCCTTGTAATTCTGAACGGAACGAAGTGGAGTGAAGAATCTGGAGGAAGGAGGAAGGTAGAAGCTTTGCATGAAGCGAAAACCTCGTAGAGGTGTAATGATTGTAGAAAACGGATGCTTGTTATAATTCCTGCGCGGGTTCCATGCCGTGTTCACTGGAATAGAATGCCGGCAACCCGCGTGCCGGGATACCAAAAACCCTTATCATTCTGAACGGAACGAAGGAAGGAGGAACGGCCTTCGGCCTGAGGAAGGAGGAAGGAGGAAGGAGGAAGGAAGAAGGAAGAAGCTTTACATGAAGCGAAAACCTCGTAGAGGTGTAATGATTGTAGAAAACGGATGCTTGTTATAATTCCTGCGCGGGTTCCACGCCGTGTTCACTGGAATAGAATGCCGGCAACCCGCGCGCCGGGATACCAAAAACCCTTGTCATTCTGAACGGAACGAAGGAAGGAGGAACGGCCTTCGGCCTGAGGAAAGAGGAAGGAGGAAGGAGGAAGGAAGAAGCTTTACATGAAGCGAAAACCTCGTAGAGGTGTAATGATTATAGAAAACGAATGCTTGTTATAATTCCTGCGCGGGTTCCATGCCGTGTTCACTGGAATAGAATGCCGGCAACCCGCGCGCCGGGATCCCAAAAACCCTTGTCATTCTGAACGGAACGA
>JAIPAR010000066.1 GCA_021739985.1 Bacteroidales bacterium
TAGATTCCTGATTCACAATGCCCATCAATCCCCGTAAATCATTAATCTTAAGCGTACGAATATCGGCTCCATCAATTTCGATACTCCCTTCCAGCAATTCATAAAAACGCGGAAGCAGATTGACCAGGGTTGTTTTCCCGGAACCGGACTGCCCAACCAAGGCAATCGTTTTTCCTTTTTGCAATTCAAAATTGATTTTTTTCAAGACATAATCATTCCTATATCTGAAACTAACATCTTTATAACGAATACTTTGATGAAATCCATCAACACTTATAGCATCCGGCTTATCTTGTATCGCCGGTTCAGCGAGTAGAATTTTATCTATCCGGTCAACCGATGCAAATCCTTTGAGAATACTGTACCAGGCTCCCGAAATATCTTTAACCGGTTGAATTACCTGAGAAAATATCAGGATAAAAGCAAAGAAATCTTCAGGTGGCATATCGATTCCACCGTTAATGATTAAAGTTCCACCTAAAACCAACAGAATTACAATTGCTGTGGTAGCCAGAAATTCGCTTACAGGAACGGCTAAATCTCTACGTCGTATGACTGAGTTTAATATCTTGGTGTATTTGTCATTTTCAGCATTAAATCGCTCATTTACTTTTGATTGCGCATTGAAAGCATGGATGATTCGTAATCCTCCCAGTGTTTCTTCAATAATCGAAATGAGTTCGCCCAGCTTGTTTTGTGCTTTTAACGATTTGCGGCGTAAACTTTTGCCAACGGCAGCAATCACCAAACCCGATAGAGGCAAGACGAGAAATGCCACTATAGTTAGTTTAACGCTCATGGAAAGCAGTATAATCACCGACATGACAATACTGACAGGGTCTTTAAAAATGATGGTTAAAGAGCCTACAATGGAGCTTTCTACTTCTTGTACATCAGCGGTTGTTCGACTGATAATGTCCCCTTTTCGTTCATTGGAAAAATATCCAATGTGCAGTGACAATATTTTTCGATAGATTTTATTCCGGATATCTTTAATAATACCATTACGAATGGGAACCAGAAAGAATCTTGATAGATATAAAAATCCGGTTTTCAACAGTACAAAAAAGACCATCAGGGCTGACACGTACATTAAGGCATCAACCGGGTCATTTTCAGTGAGTTTTGAAAGATAATAATATAAATTATGTTTGAATGATTCAAAGTTTGCGTGCCATTTGACTAAAGTAGTAACTGGTTCCTGTGTTTTAAATAAGATACTCAGGAACGGCATGACCATCGTAAAAGAGAACAAGCCAAAGAGTGTCGATAACAGGATAAAAGCGAAATGTAGAAACGCAAACTTTCTATATTTCGGAAAGATTAAACGAAGGATATAAGCTATCTTTTTCATTCTTCAGAATTCACAGTATAAGTAAACTTGCCGCTTAGCGACAAGGCAATGGATTTAGACTGATATATTTTAACCGGACTTCCCGCCTGGCTCGAATTAAAGGTAGCGGTAACGGCAACTCCAGTGGCATGGCTTAAATAGTCAATTAATTCAGTGGTAAGCGATAACTCGAGTATCGTTCGGTGAGTAACTTCTGAATCTTCTACACCAAGGAGCGTATTAGGTAGTAAGGAAACCGGGAAAGCTGTATTTGAAATAGTATCGATAAACTGGATAGTTAGGCTTGCATCCAGCGGATATTGATTGTCGAAGATGAAATACAAAGTGCCGCTCTTTACTGCCGAGAAATCAGTCGATGAGCCGTCCATGGGGAAAGTATCGCTCAGTGATAGATTATTGGCCACAAATTCAAGGGGAATTTCCATGTTCAGACTTGCTTTCAACCGGCTGGCGTTGTAGATAAAATCAGTTCCCTGTCCCAAGGGAGGAGGAGTAACGCCGGGGTTCACATACAAAGTAAAATCATATTCAATTAAATCCGGGAAGATTTCTGTGAGCGCTGTGATATTGCTATTTTGTTCATTCAACACATATTCATTCTGTGTGGGAACTACTTCAATAGCAGCAGTCAGAGGATCGATTGGTTTTCCAACGTATAAAGCAGGCAGCTGGCTGACATCCAGATTCACCGATTGCCCATTGAAGGTGTTTGTAGCCTTTATCTGGTTGATTGCTATTTCATTACTAAAGCCAAACTGATTTGAAACCTGAATGCGAAGACTGGTCTTTTCCAGACCAATGTTTGCTTTTCGCAGTATTTCTGGCAGCTCCAGCGTTGCTGACCCCACAATCGGTAGAGTATCTCTTCCTAAAAATCCGGTGGCATACAAAGGCACGAGCTCGGTAAGCGCTGACCTGAAAATGAATGAATCCTGCAAAGACAAATGAATCAGATTCCCGGTGGAATCGATAGATACTTTAGCCAGCAAAAAGGCTGTGTTGATGGTATCATTGTCAATATATCCATTCATATTTAAATCGTTTCCTGAAGCTTGTTCAAATGGACCGGCACCCCGTAAATCCAATGAGTAGCCTGATACATCATGCGTTTGATCTACCACTGTTGCTACACCATTTTGAGCACCTGCTACCGTTCCATTCACCACAAAGGTATCTCCATGATTCGTTAAGCCCGGAAGTTTATACATGAAATGCACAGGATCTTCAATGGTATTATAGGATTGAATGGATAAAAATCCTGTAATAGCTTCAATATAATCCAGCTCAATTTCACCAATATTGAAATAGACTTTATCGCCTTTGTTTACTAAATCCTGAGCAGGGAACACGGCTGTTGCTTCATACGGACGAAGGTTATAAACTTTTAACCGACTGATAATTGCGTTTGAATAATTGATGGTAACCGGCGTTCCGCCTGTCCCGGGACTATCCATATTGATAATATTGGCAACTAACTGTCCTTCGACGGTTTTGCCGGCCAGCGAAATCGTTTTTACTTCCTGCGAATTACTGAGAATCAATGCAAATGTATCTCTCGAAATGACAGTCATATCACTGGCATTCATCACTTCAAAAATCAAATTGGTAATGTTGATGGGCAGGTGATTGATAATTGTAAGGTCTAAAAAGCCTTCCGAAAGAGTCATCGTTGTAAAGTACTGACTGGCATTGATTTGAATATCCGAAGAGCTAATGCCGTTAATCGCAGGAAGGGCCATCGTAGAGCCATTGGGAATAAAAGCAGCAAATCCGCTTTCGGTCAGGATATCTCCAAGAGTAACTTGTTCTTCGAGTTCAATGGCGCTCAGTTTAATCGAATCCAGATAGGCTCTGAATTGATAATGGGTGTCAGGCATATTGAGTAATTCAATGGGCTCAACCTCATACAAGGCCTGATCAAAAACCAGTGTAATTATTCCATCATTTGACTCACCAAGTAGGGAATCCGGAATAATATCATCCAGATTTAAAGATGTTTTGCCAAGCGGCACCAGCGCCTCAATTTCCCAATCCAATTCATCCGTTTGTTGTTTGCATGAAAACATCAGGCTAATTAATAAAACCACTTGAAAACTATGCAGTAAGTATTTGGTGTGTTTCATTCCGTTTTGATCCATATTTACACTAATAACCATATTTATCTCCCCAAAGTATGTGTAATCTTTCCTGAATTTTCTGTTCAGGCTGATTATCTTTTGGCAAGTAGATTTTGTTGCTTTTAATTTCTTCCGGAAGATAATTCATTTGAGCAAATGAATGTGGATAATCATGCGGATACTTATAATTCACGCCATACCCAATCTCTTTCATCAATTTGGAAGGGGCGTTTCGAAGAGGCAAAGGAACAGGCAGATTGCCGGTTTTTTGTACTAATTCCTGAGCACTCATGATAGCCAGATAAGCGGAATTACTTTTCGGCGATGTAGCTAGATAAATCGCACATTCCGACAAGATAATACGGGATTCCGGGAAACCGATTTTATGCACGGCATCAAAGCAGGAATTAGCCAGCAATAAAGCATTCGGATTTGCTAATCCAATATCTTCAGCTGCCAATATAACCAGTCTGCGAGCTATGAACAAAGGGTCTTCGCCGCCTTCAATCATACGTGCCAGCCAATAAACAGCTGCATTCGGGTCAGAACCCCGGACTGACTTGATGAAAGCAGAGATGATGTCGTAATGCATTTCTCCCTGCTTATCATACATAACCAGATTTTGCTGAATTATAGATAAAACCTTATCATTGGTGATGACAATTTCTTTTTCCTGAAAGGAATTTACAACGATTTCCAGGGCATTATACAATTTACGGGCATCTCCTCCGGAAACAGCAAGTAATGCTTCATCTTCTTCTAACCGGATATTTTTGGGGGATAATTCAACATCGAGCTCGATTGCTTTTTTTAATAGATGTTTAAGTTCCTCTTTTTCCAGACTTTTAAGGATATACACCTGGCAACGGGAAAGAAGAGGAGGAATTACCTCAAATGAGGGATTCTCAGTGGTTGCACCGATTAAGGTGATAGTTCCATCTTCCACAGCAGCAAGCAATGAATCTTGTTGCGATTTACTAAAACGATGAATCTCATCAATGAAAAGTACCGGATTCTTTTGGTTGAAAAAACGTGCATTTTTAGCTTTTTCAATCATTTCCCTTACATCTTTTACCCCGGATGAAACAGCACTGAGGGTATAAAAAGGACGATCCAACCGATTTGCAATAATCTTGGCCAGCGTGGTTTTTCCAACACCGGGAGGGCCCCACAGAATGAAAGAGCTCAAATTGCCGCTATCAATTAAATGGCGCAAAACAGCGGACTTGCCGGTCAGGTGTTGCTGTCCGGCATACTCATCCAGGGTGGATGGCCTCATTCGTTCGGCTAAAGGCTGATTCATCGCACAAAGATAAAATTAATGCGCATGATTGCCCTTTTCACGGTCGAATTTAAATTGTTCGTTTTTCCTGAATTATCAGTATTTTCGTGCATCATTTGCTTGAAACGATTATGCAACAAAAGACCATTCAAATAGCTTACCTGACTTACCCTCATCAGGAAGTATCCGAATCCTTACAACAAGTAGTTCAGTCAGCGATTGAAGCTTCTGATTATGCCTATGCTCCTTATTCAAATTTCAGGGTGGGAGCAGCTGTATTACTCGAGAATGGATTGATTATCAAGGGAAATAACCAGGAGAATGCCGCTTATCCTTCAGGATTGTGCGCCGAAAGAGTTGCACTATTCTATGCCAACGCCAATTATCCAGATGTACCTGTTAAAGCGATTGCCATAACAGCTTTTAATACCCATGGAATGATTAGCACTCCGGTTGCGCCCTGTGGCTCTTGCCGACAGGTTTTATTGGAATCAGAAACCCGCTACCAGCAAGCAATTAAAATTATTTTAATTGCTAAAGATACGATTGTTGAATTTCAATCAGCCGCCGATTTACTCCCTAATAATTTCAATGCCAGCTATTTAAAAGCTTAAGCTTTACTCAATGAGCTTACGGATTGCCTGGGCATTTCGCTCGTGTTGCGGATTTTTAGCCTCAGATGATATCAAATAGCTTAAATAATCAGCATATACATCCGTAATCTTATTCCTCACAATTTTCATTGTGCTATTCATCTGATGATTGGCTTCGGTAAATCCTTCAGTGATGATGCCAAAATTACTGGGAAGCCATCTTTCCGGAAAATGCCCGGCCATTTTGCCTCCGGTCTTGAAATCACGAATATCTTTCACTATCCAATCTATTGCTTTAGAAGCAGCATGAGAGGAATCCGGCTTGATACCATGTTTCTTAAGTTCTCGTTTAATCGCTTCTTTATTTGGGAAAATAAGGGCCGTTGTAATGGGGCTCTGATTATTATACAGTAAGATTTGATCGATAAAAGGGGAATGTTCTACCAATGCTTCCTCAATTCCCTCCGGACTGTATTTTTCTCCATCCTGACCAATGAGAAGGCTTTTAAAACGTCCCATGACATACAAGAATCCATCTGAATCCATAAATCCCATGTCACCGGTAAACAGCCAGCCATCTTTTAAAGCCTCAGCACTCGCTTTTTCATTCTTCCAATAGCCAAGCATCACATTATCTCCTTTAACCACGATTTCGCCCTTTTCGCCTTGCGGCAGGCTGTTTCCATCATGGTCGCATATCTTTAATTCCAGGTCTCTAACCAGAACACCTGAAGAACCTAATTTGTGACGCATCGTCCCGTTTGCAGATATAATCGGCGATGCTTCCGATAATCCGTATCCTTGGTACATTGGCATTCCAACTGCATAGAAGAATTTTTGTAAATCCAAATCGAGCAAAGCTCCGCCGCCCACGAAAAATTTCAAGTTACCACCAAATCCCTCACGTACCTTTTTAAACAAGATAGAATCAAAAAGTGATACAAGTGGTTTTAATATAGCACGCCATCCTTTTCCTTTATCAAAACCATAACCATTATATAAAATCGTTGTATGCAAGGCAAAATTGAATAATTTCTCCGTGAAAGCTCCTTTATCCCGAATTCCTTTTTCAATATTCTTTCTGAAGTTTTTAGCAAGTGCCGGAACGCTTAATAAAACATCGGGTTTTATTTCTTTGATATTCAGCGGAATATTTTTCAAGGTTTCAGCTCCGGTGCTGCCTGTTTTCACAAAGGCCATGGAGGCGCCCATTTTAATAAAGGTATAAATCCCGGCAGTATGGGCAAAGCTATGGTCCAATGGAAGAATGTTCAACATACGATAGTGGGGTGGAATACTTACCACACTTTCGGCTTGCATCACATTGCAGTAATAGTTTAGATGACTCAGCATAATTCCTTTAGGGTCAGCTGTTGTACCGGAAGTATAACAGATGTTTACCAAGGTATTCTCGCCGATATTTTCACGTCTTGACTGTAGATAATCAGGTTGGCTGGCCAGTAGATTTTTCCCGGATTCAATTAAGGGACGGAAGTACAAAGTATTAGAGGCAAAATTAGCTGAATCAAGCAGAATGAATTTCTCGATGGTTTCCAGTTGAGCCTGAATGGTTTCAATTTTTTTAGACTGATTATCAGACACCATCACGAAGCGGCAAGCAGCATGATTGAGTCGAAACAGGACTTCGGTGGGTTCCAGCTTAATGGAGAGAGGCACATTTACAGCACCGGCATACAGGATTCCTAATTCGGAAATAACCCAGTCATTGCGGCCTTCCGATAAAAGAGCGATACGGTCTCCGGGTTGGACGCCGGCATCAACAAGGCCGGCTGCAAGCGAAAGAGCTGCCTGATGAATTTGTTGGTAACTGGTACTTTCAAAACCGTTTTCTTTTTTCTCCCATAAAAAGGGTCGTTCAGCGTGCTTGGTAACGCTTTCTTCAAATAAGGATAAGATGGTCTTCATCATTTTTAGAAATAAACGACCGAAGGTAATTTATTTTAAGCAAAAAAAAAGCTGCCCGATGGACAGCCTTTTTTTTTGAGATGGAATTCACTATTTAAATTCAGCAAAAGTCTTACGAATAATTTCCAGTGCTTCATGCATTTGTTCTTCCGTAATTACCAAAGGAGGAGCAAAGCGAATAATATGTCCATGGGTTGGTTTTGCAATCAGGCCATTTTCTTTCATAGCAAGACAAACATCCCAGGCTTCTTTTCCATTTTTAGGTTTGATAACAACCGCATTGAGCAAACCTTTTCCACGAACCAGCTCAATCATTTCAGAATCAATTTTACGAATCTCATCCCGGAAAATCTTGCCAATTCGTTCAGCATTTTCTTCCAGTTTTTCATCTTTAATAACCTGCAATGCTTCGATAGCTACCTTAGCTCCAAGTGGATTACCACCAAAGGTTGAGCCATGTTCACCCGGTTTGATAACCAACATGATTTCATTATCAGCCAACACACAACTTACAGGTAAAACACCACCTGAAACAGCTTTCCCTAAAATCAAAATATCAGGGCGAACACCTTCATGGTCACATGCCAGCATTTTGCCGGTACGTGCAATGCCGGTTTGAACTTCATCTGCAATAAAAAGTACATTTTTCTTTTTGCATAAATCAAATGAAGCTTTCAAATATCCTTCAGCTGGAACGAAAACTCCGGCTTCACCTTGTATCGGCTCAACCAGGAATCCGGCAACATTTGGATCTTCTAACGCTTTTTCCAGGGCATTTACATCATTATAAGGAATGATAATAAAACCAGGCGTATATGGGCCAAATCCACGACGTGAATCAGGATCGGTTGACATGGAAATAATTGTAGTGGTACGACCGTGGAAGTTTTCGGCACAAACGATGATTTTAGCCTCGTTTTCAGAAATTCCTTTCACATCATATCCCCAACGACGGCATAATTTGATAGCTGTTTCATCTGCTTCAGCACCCGTATTCATCGGTAATACTTTATCGTAGCCAAAATAGTTGGTAATATATTCTTCAAATTCACCCAATACTGAATTATAGAAAGCACGGGAGGTTAAGGTGATTTTCTCAGCCTGTTTGTTGAGAGCTGCAATGATTCGTGGATGGCAATGGCCTTGATTTACAGCAGAATAAGCTGACAGGAAATCAAAGTAACGTTTACCTTCAACGTCCCATACATGAACGCCTTTTCCATGATCCAATACTACGGGTAGTGGGTGATAATTGTGTGCACCGTATTTATCCTCTCTGTTAATGTAATCTTGACTTGTCATCATAAAAATGATATTAAAAGGTTTAAAATGAACAATATTCAGCTTGCAATGCTACAAAAGAAGCTTCGATTTTCAAAGTATCAAGCTTCATGAAAAACATGTTAAAGGATAGGTTGGCGAATTATTTACGCAATTTTACCTTATCGCCTGGTTTTAAAGGAGATGAAGCGGCTATTCCATTTAACTTGTACAGTTTCTTCAACTTAATCCCATAAATCTGAGAGATTGCATACCAATCGTCTCCTTCGATTACTTCATGGTAGGTTTTTCCGTTCTCAGCCTGACTTCTTTTAGGCTGTAAATACAGAATTTGACTCTCTTTTAATTCAGCATCGGCAGATAATTCATTGTATTTGGGAAGTTGAAAAGGTATTAAATCAAATTCTTTATTAATCGATTCAAAGGTATCGCCTGGTTTGGTAATGATATATTTAATCCGATTATTATAAGCTACTTCGTGACCACGACCTTCGATAACAAACCCATCCGGATCAACAGTTCCCCGTTTTCTTCTTTTCTTTTGTTCGGCAAAGAAATTATCTAATGAAGAATTAGGTTCATCTTCCACAACAAACACAGGAACTTCAACTATTTCTTTTTGATACGTTCCATCATCCAATTGAAACAATTTTAAATCTTCGATGACTTTAATTAATAGTTCAGCGTAGGCTGGGTTTGTGGCATATCCAAATTTCTTCAATCCTTTTGCCCATGATACATAATCCATTGGATCATAGGTGAAAAGCTCAGCATATCGTTCACGCTTTAAGAAGATACTGTGGTCTTTATAACTATCTTCAATCGATTCATAACGACGGAAACACTCGTCTTTGGCATCATCATCCATGTGATAAGTTTTGCCTTCCCAGTTTTTATTGCATTTAATCCCAAAGTGGTTTTTAGCTTTTGTGGCTAAATCCGAATTGCCATTGTTTGATTCGAGGAGGGCCTGAGCCATTGTAATACTGGCAGGAATCCCGTGCTGATGCATTTCATCAATGGCCAACTGACTATAGGTTTCGATATATTGTTCTCTGGTCATTTGAGCCAGAGCCGATTGAAGGCTTATTAAAAAAAAGCTTGTCAGCAAAATCAGGCTTAACAAAATGTTTTTCAAATGCATAGTATTTTCAGATTATATAAGGCAAAGATATTTATCTGTTAATTTGCTTTTGAGTGGCGGCGAAATAGATATTAACAACTAAATTAGCAGTTTCAATCCTGTCAACGAAAAATAAAACGGATGAAAGGGAAGAAATATTTACGGATTGGTTTAAAAAATGCTTTCTGGCTGATTATCATAGGATTGTTTCTGAATCTAAATCCCGGCTTACAAGCCCAAATCAAGTTCGAATACAAACAGCAATTAGCCGGCTGGGCTTCCTTCGCACATAGTTCAAAGGATAATTGGAAGGTTGGAATGCTTGTTATTCCCGGATTTGAATACAGCAAACCCCTGAAGCAAAAATGGCTATTCGACAGCGAATTTTCGGTTAAACTAAATGCTTCGAGACAATATACCCGATTTACTGAAAAGGAATCAGGAAGTATTAAACCTTATCGTGCCTGGTTGCGGTTTTCAACCAACCAGCTTGAGCTCCGTTTTGGTCTGCAGAAGATTAATTTCGGTTCTGCCAATACCATTCGGCCTTTGATGTGGTTTGATCAAATGGACCCCCGCGACCC
>JAIPAR010000067.1 GCA_021739985.1 Bacteroidales bacterium
GGGTATGATGATTATCTTTGGAGTACAGGTGAAACGACAAGTAGCATTTTGATAGATTCTTCCGATACTAATTATGGAATAATTGCAGAAATATGGGGTCGAGTGACAAATTTTGATGGATGTTCATCAAGTGACACTATCAATGTTGGTTTTATATTTTACCCTGTAATTTTTGATAGTTTATGGGTCTGTAACGGAGATAGTATTATGATTTATGGTGAATTTCAATTTCTTGAAGGAGAATATTATGATACAATATCTTCAAGTATTGGAATTGATAGTGTAATATGTACTTACTTGAGTATCTATTCGTTACCAGAGGTTTTCATTGGGCTTGATACAACTATTAGTATGTCGGAAAGTGTTGTTCTTAATCCGATAACTGACGGGATAAGTTTCTTATGGAGTAATGGAGCAACTTCAAATTCCCTCGTTGTTGATTCTTCTTTTATTGATGTGGAGAATTCAGCAGAAGTATGGTTAGAAGTATCCAACTCAATGGGATGCGTTACTTTCGATACCATACAAATCTTTTTTACTGTTGGAATTTACGACGTTTTTCAAGATATGATAAAGGTTTATCCAAATCCTGGCGAGGGCATTGTCAACATTGAATCTAATTTCCCGATGAGTGAAATAAGGGTATTTAATATAATTACTCAGGAAAAAATGAGAATATCTAATCCGGGTCAGGACGTCAGGTTAGATCTTTCTGATTTACCTGCTGGAGCATATATTTTTAAAATCAGCTCATTGAATACATCGTATTCAAAGAAAATTATCATTAACAGGAGGAATTGAGAGCTTCACCAGAAGGTAATATAATATTTGTTAAAGTTTGAAAGAAATTGGTTTCGGCAACGAAAGGACTTTATGTATTTATCACTTTGCAGCATTAATACTTTTCGTTGATAATGTTTTTAAGGGAAAAATTCGATGAGTTGTGTTTATGCATTTTTACCTGAGTACATTCCCAACCCCGTGAAGTTTCGCTGCCCTATACTTCGCCGGGTGAGATATCGGTCTCTGAGCGGAAAGCCCGACCCGAAGGGGAACGCCCGAAAATCAGTCATGAGTGTGAGTATTGAGTATTGAAAATAGAAGAAAGAGGAAAGAGGAAAGAGGAAGGAGGAACACCTAATTTTTCTACTTTTGTCAAAAATTCTATTCAGTATGCTACATTCAATAATCGATTTTAAATCCTACTTCATCGACCTGGGGTGGGACGAAGTGTATGTAAGACATATTAATGCCCTGATTTGGTCAGGGATTATTGTGGTTTTAGCCTGGTTGCTGGATTGGATTTCCAAGCGGGTTTTGCTTCGGATTATCCGCAAAGTCATTAATAGAAGTACTTCCCATTGGGATGATATGCTGTACGAGAAAAAAGTGTTCCATCGCTTGTCACACTTTGTTTCCCTAATTATGATTTATGCCTTATCACCTTATGTTTTATCCGAATTATCTGAATCTTTTACTCATATTGCTCGAGGCGCAGTAAATATTGCAGCAATTTTGCTGTTTCTGGCTCTTTTGCACTCCTTACTGGAAGGAATTAAAGAAATATACAATTCGTATGAAATCAGCAAATATCGCTCGATAAATGGTTATGTGCAGGTCGTTCGAATCATTTTCGTCAGCATGGGAGTCATTTGGATCGTTTCCATTCTGCTTGGAAAATCACCAACGGTGCTGTTTACTGGAATTTCAGCCATGGCAGCAATCCTTATGTTGGTTTTTAAAGATACCTTGCTTGGGTTCGTGGCCTCTATACAAATTTCTGCAAACGATATGGTCCGTCCGGGAGATTGGATAACTTTTAGTAAGTATCAGGCCGATGGAACAGTGACTGAAATCAACCTAACCACTGTAAAAGTTCAAAATGGAGACAAAACAATTACAACGATTCCAACCTATGCTTTAGTGGCAGATTCTTTTATCAACTGGCGTGGGATGGAAGAAGCTCAGGGACGAAGGATAAAACGGGCACTAAATGTTGATTTAAACAGTATTTCATTTTGCAGCCCTGAGCAGTTGGAACGATTTAAAAAAGTTGAAATTCTGGGAAGCTATATCGATGACAGACTGGCTGAAATTGAGAGCCTAAAAGCAGGGCAGGAGGGGCTATTTCATCGTTCCAGAAACCTGACGAATATCGGTTTGTTCCGGCAATATTTGGAGAACTACCTACGGGTTAACCCCGCAATTAATCATGATATGAACATAGTCGTGAGGCAATTGCAGCCTACGGAAAATGGAATTCCAATAGAAATTTATGCCTTCAGCATCCATAAATCCTGGGTAGATTTTGAAAAAGTACAATCCGATTTATTCGATCATATATTGGCAAAAGCCCCTGAATTCGATTTAAATATTTTTCAACATCCAACCGGACAGGATTTTAAGCGATTACAAGCTTAATGGGAAATGATAATTTTCTCCACCCATCGAGCGTCTTTCCCGGTTAAAATAACATAGTACATCCCATCGCATAAATCATTGGTCTTGATGCTCGAAATAGGGCTAGTTAAAACTTGACTTTTAATTATTTTTCCATCCGAGCTGAAAAGTTCCAGGCGTAGATTTTCATCGGTTTTAAGTTCAATATTAAAAGCATCCTGAGCCGGATTTGGATAAATTCGTGCAGCGTTGCGATATTCATTTAGACTGATGACAGGCGGATAAGCTACTTTTAATTTTATCTCAACAGAGCTGGTATCAAAAGCAGATTCAATGGTCATGTGACAGGCATATTCGCCAAGTGGGATTCCAAAACTATTAAAATTCAGCAAGATAGCCGCTTCACCGTCGGCATACATACTTCCGGTTGGCTGCGATAAAGTGAGCCAGGTTGTGTTTTTACCTAAATTTGTGAGAATCAACACATCCTGGATTTCATGAGGTGCTGCCCCATAAACCTCTCCTTTTAAGGTATAAAAGAGGATGACGGAATTCTGAATGGCAGTATCAATGTTCAAATACAAGGTAGCACGGGCAGTTTGGCCATTGTGTACAACTCCATATCCTGTGGCAGTATCTTCGCCAAACCAGCTTGCATCGGTACCATTTCCAAGTGAACCATCCCATTCCATTGGTCCGCCTGTGCCGCCTATAAAATTGGTGGCAGAATCAAGCTTAACACCTAATGGAAAGTTGATGATTAACTCCTTAATCCATTCATTGTCAGTACTTCCGTCGTAGATTTCAATATCTACACTAATAGGTAATCCGGTATATACTTCTGAAGGAAAAACAGTAACAGTCGATCCGGTAATATCACGGGTTTGCAAGGATGGATGAACAGGTGCTTTGCTTAGGATTGCAAGGCTATCGAGATGAGCCGAGAAATTTAAAAGGCCACCGCCCGTATTGTAAATGAGGAAGGTATCTGTATCCATCGAATCAGGAATCATTTCTTTTTCATAAATTACTCCGGATAAAGTGAGTTCGGGCAGACTGAAATCAGAGGCAGGGAAGATGATTTGGTCGATAAATGCCGCATCCAGTCCATTATCAACTGACACATCTTTGAGATATTTCCATTCAAAAATATGCAAGCCAGCTTGAACAGGGAAGGCATGCTGAGCCCAGTCAAGCGCTCCGCTCCAACTGCCTAATTCAACGCTGTCGATATAAAACTTCAGAAAATCATAGCCCGACTCGGATGATACCATTTTATGGAATTTGATGAAACCGTTCATCGCCACTGTTGAAACTATGCTTACCGAGGAGGTTTGATTATGCGTGATTATTCCGGAACGCAACGATTGGCTTCCTTCAAAAGCATAGCTTGTATCTTCAAACCATAAACTGTCTCCGGTGAAGGTCCAGGGAAGAATTAACGTATCGTTGAGTTCAAAGCTCTCAATTGTAAGACCAATACCAACGATTGCTTCAATTTCCTGATAGAAACCTGAATTTCCTGTCAGAATAGTTGGCAAGCTAACCAGTGTTCCATTAGGGGTTAGCGTGTCACAACTCACATTCAAACTAACGGTAAAGGTATCACCTATGGCAACCAGGCTTTGATTGTTGGAGATAATAGAATTTACGGTTAACCAGGCAGATGCCGGAAGAATAGTGGCGAAAGCTCCTGTTAAGTTAGAACCTCCATTATTGATGTATTGAATATTTAAAATGCCATTATCGCCGGGATTGAAAATACTGTCCACCATATCGGTATAAATCAAGTCTGCTATGTTTAAATGAGGGGCACGAACCACCAATTGAATCGTGTCATAGGCACTTACAAAAGTTGAGAATGCAGATACGGCCAGTGAGATTATTGTATTATCGGGCACGCCGTTGCTTACCAGAAATTGGAAGGCATTTGATACCGATTGGGTTTGGGAGAGTGGCAAACTATTCACATTCGCTATGCTGTCGATAAGTGTGTAATTAGGGTCTATATCGCTCAATTTCAGCTGGATATTCGTAAGATTAGCTTCCCCGACATTGGTTAAACTCAAACTCAGGTTCACAACTTCACCCATTTCTGCAACTGTATTATTTAGGGTTGAAATTTGATAGTCTGAGAAGAGAATTCCGGAATTCGAGAAGGAGAATCCTTTCGTGTCGTATAACCAGTTATTATCAATGACTTTTACAAAAATAGAATCGCTGGTAAAAGTTTGCGTGATTACTCCACTGATAGTACCCGAATCATCGATGGATAACTCCCCTGGAAATGGTCGAGGTTCCAGAATCAATCGAGTATTTGAAGGAAAATTAGTGCCCGAAAATCCAAATTCCTGATAGGATATTTGGTCTCCTTTGGAAATTCCGGCTTGCCATTCCCAGTCAGAAGGAGTTTGTGAATTTCCATAATCGATATAAATGGTTCCATTGGGGAATAAGGTGATAATGAATTCAAGATTCGTTCCGTTTAAGGTAGCGTTATAATAAAAGCGGGCTAAATTGGTGTTTGATTCAAAGCGAATGGTAGATGCTGAATAATATCCATAAAAAGGAGCAATGGCCTTAAAATAACGCATTAAAACACTGTAATCCCGGGCATAGGGAACACTTGCATCTTCATATTCAAAAAAGATGGAACCTCTGGTAGTGGCTGTTCCTTCGGTATAGTTTTTACCATAGAATGGGAATGAAAATGGAAGTGTAAAGTTCTTTTTGGTATTTGACAAAACAGTCCCGGTAAATGGAACAAATGTGTTGGAGAGCTGGGTGATTTTATAGTTATAGAAGGGATGCCACTGATAAGGCTGAGTTCCTCCCTGAGCTTGAAGTTGCGCAGTGTAATATGTGTTTAGCTGTGCTTTGGGAATGGTATCATTCACTATGGAAATGCTGCTGTAATTCACCGAAGCATTCGTCCAAAGCATCGTGGTGGAGTTATTCGCAATAGGAACTGCACTTTGGGTAGAAGTAATCTCCTGGCCACCAGCTACATAATTAATCACTGAAAAACTATTTACAGTGCCTGAATAGCTGCCGGCTGCATCATTCTCATTCACAATTAAAAAGTAGCGGGCAGCTTGTCCGGCGGGCACATAATTCAATAACTCTGAAATATCTAATCCAAATTCAATGGTTTTATCAGCCTCTGAGGTACCTCCCTGCATGTATAAATCGCTTCCCTGATATCGGAAGTGTGGAAAATCTTCCACATAATCAGGTGCTATGGCAGAAGGATTTGTGCTAACTCCCACAGATACTTTGATTTTATCCCGTGAGTTATAAGTCATTGAAATTTTGGCGGTTAACAGGGGTGTATAAGTGGGTTTAACATTCACCACATAAGCCGCTTTATCCCAAATTCCGGGTCCATTGTGGTAGGGCAAAATGCGATACATAACATAGCAGAATCCCTGGTCTGCCCAGTTAAATGGCCCGCCCGGAATATTGCCGGCATACGAATTGGCAATTTTTAGCGCACCAATTTCCCAATCTCTCATATCAACAACTCCATCACCTGTGATATCGATATTATTAGTAAACTGACCATCATTGTTATAGTCATAGCGAACTTCATCATTATAGCCAACGATAGTCATGGAATGGCTGGTATTACTAAAAGCCGTTATAATATGTTTTCCAGCCTCAGGAGTACCGGCGGGTACTTCGGGAGGATAGTTTTCATGATTGGCATAAAAGAAGGCAAGTCCACCAATGGCTGAACCATCGAGATGATTATGAAGCCATTGCTTCAATATTTCAAGACCCTGAGGTGTTCCCACATGAATAGCATATACATTATTGATACGATTTTGCATGGCGGCATAATATTTATCGTAGCCGGTTAGCCATCGATTCATATTAGGATCGGTCATCTCGTTATTACTCGTCACCAAATTTGGAATACCTGCTTCCCGAATGATATCCATTGACTCGAGCCAACTAGCGCCACAAACGGTATTCCCGAGATTCAGAAAGTTGTAGGTAAAACTATAGGGATATCGGTTAGCATTTTGGGAAGCATCTAAATTTCGGGCCCGGTCAATCTCGTAGGTGTAAACATATCCTTCGCTGGAGGCTTGGCCACAGGAACAGCCCGATTGCCAGAATAACCCACGCCAAAAGAGTTGGGTGGAATTATCCACTGAAACAGGTAAAGGCAGTTTATGCTGCGGATATGAATCAGGAAGAGGCAATTCAGATAAATTGACCAGACGGAGTGAATCTTTGGCACTGAATTTAACATCTTGCGAGAAGGTGAAACCCCAGGAAAATAGAAGCAGGAGAGTGAGAATAATACGATTCATCGGGATATAAATTAATCCTGAAAAATAGTAAAAATCGCTTGAAAACGATGAGATGAGACCTATTTTGCTTAAAGAGGTTGATTCTTCGCTGGATTCAAGTATTTTAATCAGGAATTCGAAGCTCAACCAGGGTGCCAATTCCTTTTAATCAACTTAGGCAAAGAGTTTATTGCCATCCATCCATTCAAAAGAATCGAAGATGATCAACCTCAAATATGATTGTATCGAAGTATTCTACCTGGCCTATGCATTTTAATTGACTGACTTTCAAATCATTTTCAGTTTAAATTCCTTAATGAATAAGGGAAAATGAGAACCAGGACTAATATTCTTTTAACACTTGTAACAAAGTATCTGCCACCTGCTTTTTCCCATGGGAATAATAGTGCTCGGTTGGGAAAGCTTCATAAAAGCAATCAGCCGGAAGCATGTTTAAACAATTTATAACCTGAGCTTTATCCGAATTGTATCGTTTATATAGTAAATCTGCGGCTTGATTAAGCAGGTAAGGAATTTCCTTTCCAACCAATCGTTCCGCTTTTTGGATATCTTCAGGGACAATGACAAAGATTATCCTCCAATCCCGTTGGTAAGCTACTTTAACAATGGCATCAAAATCATGAATCCGTGGATGTGTTAGCGTATCAATGTGAAAAGCAAATGCTTTGACAATATTGCAGGCAAAACCAATTTGGTCATAGTCCCAATTACCATTTTCTTTTACATAGCGTCCACTATTCGCTAAACCATAATCCCAGTCCGTAACGTATTTATATTCAAATGGATATGGGAAAGTTAATTCATGTGTTCGCCACCATTCTAAAAATTGCTCTTTTCTCTGTGCATCGGTTTTATTATCATAGGCTCCCAGACTTAACAAGGCTCTTTTACCTAGCGGAGGAATGGATGGATTCATGAATAGCTCTTGTATAGCATAGTTGGTTTCAACATTTGAAAAGACCCAAAATGCCCCAAATGCCCGAAGATTCATTTCAATAATCAAAGTTTTAACAGAAGTAGCCTGGTCTAGATTTTTAATCAAATTAAGATAAGGACCTGCGTGCATGTATCCTTTTTGAATGGCATGAATCCGTTGATTAGGTAAACTTTTTTGTATCCATTCACTAATCATCCATTTATTAGTATCATCTCCCGGACAAAAATAATTGGATGAAGAGGCGAGATATAAAATATCCGAATTGAACTGGTATTTATTCAGCGAATCAATTAAATCAGCGTGCTTTGATACGTCCTTCGGCCATAGAGTTTTGGTGTATAAGTAATTGCCAATGAATAGAATAATCATGATGGCAAGTATGCGCAGTCCGATGTTGATAGATTGTGCTTTCATCAGAATTGGAAATAAATAAATGGATGATTATTTACACCGGATAAAGCTGCTATGGAAAATAAAAGAATTATGTACACGAACCAGCGTACGATCAGTGACTTGTTGTCAAGCCATGTGTCAAATCGTGTATTATAAAGCAATATATCACTTAATATAAACAGGCCAAGCAGGAGCCAATTGATGACAGGAATACTCAAGGAGCTTCCTGAGCCAAAATTCAGGTATATTGACTTTATGAACAGGATTGCATCAGCCAGCGAGGCCGACCGAAAGAATATCCATGCGAAACTGGCTAGCAGAAAGGTCCCTAACATGCTGATTACTGCGATAATACGATTTCTTTTCACGTTGAAAACGGGAAACCAATTGCCTAAACTCTTT
Organism: Bacteroidales bacterium; assembly: GCA_021739985.1. Lineage (GTDB taxonomy): Bacteria > Bacteroidota > Bacteroidia > Bacteroidales > M50B96 > M50B96. The sequence continues at coordinate 8,455 of JAIPAR010000067.1, forward strand.
TCCGTCATATAATACAAGCCATGCAAAGCACCCCAAATCACAAATGTCCAGTTGGCTCCATGCCATAACCCGCTGACCATGAATACAATCATTATATTGAGCCAAAGACGTCGAAATTTAACCCAGGAGCCACCCAGCGAGAAGAAAACATAATCCCTAAACCAGGTAGAAAGGGAAATGTGCCATCTGTTCCAAAATTCACTGATTGACCGGGATAGATAGGGTGTATTGAAATTATCCATGAGTTTTATCCCTATCAAAAGGGAAGAACCAATAGCAATAGTTGAATATCCAAAGAAATCAGAATAAATTTGGAAGGAATAGAAAAAGACAGCCGTGATAATCGACCAGGACTGGAATTCTGCCGGCTTTGCAAAAACCTGATCGACCAAGGGAGAGAGGTTATCGGCAATAACCATCTTCACAAATAAACCGTATAAAATAAGCTGCAATCCCTTTCGTAAATTGGCATAGCTAAATGAGATATTTGATTTAAGTTGTGGTGCCAGGCGAGCATATCTTTCAATGGGACCAGCCACCAGCTGAGGGAAATAAACCACATACAGGGCGAAATAGCCAAAATGTTTTTCAACTTCTTGTTTGCCCTGTTTCACCTCAATCATGTAACTGAGTGTTTGGAAGGTATAAAATGATATCCCTACAGGTAATAAGAAATTTAAATCCGGAAATTTCGCCGGAATATGGATTGCATCAAGAATTGTTATGGCGCTTCCGGTTATGAAATGATAGTATTTGAAGAAAAATAGCAAGCCTAAATTCACAACAAAGACCGAAATAAAAGCCATCTTTCGCTTCATCTCAGATTTTAACACAGTAAACCAGCGTGCAATAAAATAATTGTAAGTGGTTGTAAACAGAATCAGCAGGGCATATTTAACTTCCCAGGACATGTAAAAATAATAGCTGGCTGCCAATAAAAAAATCCACCTAAACCGATGAGGAAGCAGGTAATAAAAAATGATTACCAGGGGTAAATAAATCAGATATTCGATTGAATTAAATAACATCTCAAATCATTTAGGCCAGCATGGTTAGCATTGCTGCTGCAAGTATAGCTAATACAATTCCAAGCAAATTAATTTTTGACAGTTTTTCTTTAAAAAATACAAAAGCAATTATAATAGATAGAAGAATGATGCCGATATTATTTACTCCATAAACAATACTGCCATCCCAACCGGATTGATCCAGGCTTAACATCAGAAAATACACCGTGCCATAATTAACTACACCTATTGCAATACCAAAAAACCAAACCACCGGTTTCGAATAGTAAGTAAACTGGCTTGGTTTAAATGCAAGTAATATCACGCCAATTAGTCCTGCCAGCCCAAATCCAAAGGCCGTGAACAGGGGAATGTCTTTCGTCTCCACAAAATCCTGTTCAGCTAGCTTTAAGGATGAATCGATTATTCCAACCAATAAAAACATGAGTAAGGGAACCAGAATAGCTGCCGGCTTCCGTTCAACCTTGTTCTCCCGATAAACAGCCATCAGTACGGCTGCCAGTGCAAGGATGATTCCAATTAATTTATAAAGATTGACTGATTCGGAATAATAGAAAATGGAGAAACTGATGGGAATAATGACAGACATTTTATTCGCGATGGCTGTGACCGCTATTCCTGCTTTTTGAGTTGAATACCCAATGAGATATAAACCAACAATAAGCAAACTTCCAATAAATAGCGACAGTCCAAACCATTTGCTTTCAATAATATAGGTCAAACTAACCGG
>JAIPAR010000068.1 GCA_021739985.1 Bacteroidales bacterium
CTTGCCTGTAACATCACCGTAGTGCCTTCACATACAAGCGTGTCGAGGCCTGCACTAACTTCCGGAATATCTAACAGTATAACCTGAATCGAATCACTCGCATCAGGGCAATTGATATCAGCATATGAAATAGTTAAATAGTAGGTTCCTGCTGTCTGAGTTTCGATTGAAGTTGTTGATGCATTCGTTGACCAAAGATAAACGGCATCCAAGTTTCCTCCATCTAAGAAAGCTGTATCTCCCGGACAAATCTCCACATTATCGCCAAGTTCTATGGCAAGGGCAGGATATACATATAAATACATCGAGTCAATATCTTGTCCGCAAGAATTAGTCACGGTAACGGAGTACGTATTCGTTTGGGTGATTGAAATATTTTGGGTAGATGCTCCCGTTGACCAGTAATAGGTGGCGTTTTCGGCCATCACAAATAAAGACACAGAGCTTCCTTCGCAAATCTCCTTATCATTTCCAAGTTCAATTGCAGGAGGAATGAGTGTTGTAACTTCAACCTGATCGGAATTTTCACAGCCTAAATCATTACTTACCGTTATGGTGTAAATCCCCGGAATTGTGGCTAACATAGTTTGAGAAATGGAGCCATTTCCCCATTCATAGGAACTGAATCCGGGACCTGCATCAAGCAAAGTATCCTCCCCCGGACAAATTAACATTTCTGCAGGGCCGAGGTCAAGATTGGGTAGTTCATAGATGGTAACTTGCTGGCTTACTGTATCGCTATGCCCCGAAAAATATCGGATAAGTTGTACGTTAAATGTACCCGGATCCGAAAAAATATGATAAGGAGATTCAAGGGTGGATGTATTCAACGGTCCACTTCCATTATCTCCAAAATTCCAGAGTACACTTATAACTCCGGTTAAATCGGATACATAAAAAATGGTCGAGTCACCATAACATACATTTTCGTAAATAAATCGTGGGTTATTAAACCAGGAAGTAATGAAGTTTGGTAATCCCCTTCTACTCCGATAGATGCCTAAATGAACCCCATCATCTTCATAATCTGAGTTTACACCCAGCGCATTTGGATTATTAAATACCCCTATATAAAAGCTCAGGTATCTTGCCAGGTAAATTCTACTGTCGGAACCTAATTGTAAGGCTCCTACATTGGTGGAGGAACTGGTCGCAACCAATTGAACAGAATTAATAATGGCTGAATTAGACCCTGCCTGAAGATTAACTTGATACACTTTGTTATTTGTGTTTGAAGTAGAAAAATAAAGCAATGTTCCATCCGGTGAAAATTCGATTCCGTAAGGATATGAATAAGTTGAGCTACTGATTGTTATTGGACTACTTACAACACCGGTCAGGTTATTAAACTGGAAGATTTCAATCGTGTTTCCATTGGCTGAAGTTGCCACAGCTACTCGATGTCCATCCGGTGAGAACTTCATTTGACCAACAGCCACATCACTTGTTGAAACAGTGCCGGCATGTGATGTCCCAACTGTACTTAGGACAGGGGAGCCTATGCCTGTATTTGTTACCGGATAGGCATAAAAGGTGTTTGAATTTCGACCTATGGTCATCACCCAATAATCGTTCTGATTGGCATGTTTTACTCCGCTGAGTTTTTCGGTAGTTGAGGTGAGAAGTGAAATATTTTTATTAGCTGTTACATCTCCTAATCCAGCATTCAGCGTCATATCAACTTCGGAATAACAAAGTCCATTGTTATCCGTGTATGACCCATTGGTGAAAACATAATATAAAGTTGAACTCCCTGGTTTTCTTACAATTAAGCTGTTTTGTGTTGAAGAAGGATGCCCCAATAATCCTTGTCCATTCGTCATGGCTTGATGATTTTTATTGTAAATCTTATAGCCTTCCGTATAAAAAAGGAGATTCCCTGAATTATCACTTATACTTGCTGATCCACCCTGTATATTTAACATCCCGCCACTTTGTGAGCTTACCGGGAAGGTGTTGAAATTCATTCCTGCATTGGCTCCGAAATACCAGTTGTTCGACTCATATTGAGCTGCAACAGGATGCTGAATCCAATTGAATATGATTATAAGTACTATGAAAAGTAAATTTTTTGCCACACTTTTTACCTGTTAATGCATATTTATTCTCTCACAATAGTATGAAACTCTTTATGGATTCATATTATTGTTATCGGTCAAAATTAGTCACTCCTGAATTATATGCAAAAAAAAAGCCCTGATTCTTTGAATCAAGGCTTTTTTAAGCGTATTACAGACTATTTAACAAGATTAACTGATTTAGTTACGGTTCCATGTTGAGTCATAACTTTAACAAAGTAGGTACCTTCAGCCATATTGCTAATATCAAGCGTTTGTTGTGTACTGGTGATAGTTTTGCTTAAAACGGTTTCTCCTAAAATATTCAGGACTGTAACCGTTGAGTTAAGAGCATTGTCAATGTTTAATATACCGATAGTTGGATTTGGATAAACAGAAACATTAAGATAGTCATTGTATTCCATTGCTGAAACGGCACAATTAACATCTTCAACTATAGTTATCCAGGTGAATATGCTATTGTCTGAGACTCCATTACTAACATTGTATTCAAAAAGATATGGTTCGTCAATGTCTGCTGGTTCAACAGCTATAGTAAATGTAGCGGTTCCGTTGCCATTATCAACAAATGAAGAAATTACGTCATTGGTTTCTGCGGTAAAGCTAAGGCTTAAACCATTTGGATCAGTTGCGCTTACTGTTTTAGTATAGGAACCTGATGCGGTTGGATGAGCACATAAATCACTTAAAATAGTATTCCATACAGGAGGAACGGTAGCTGTTGATAAATTCAAACGAACCATAGGTACTATATCGATATAATACCAAGTTGTTCCAATACGTAAACTGGTTTCATTTTGATAATCATGGGGGCCTTCATCATCAGCTCCAACCCATGGTTGTCCGTCTTCTTCATTGTTCCAGTAAAATTCAAGTCCAACATTGTATTGTGATTCTGCCTCCAGATCAGCATCACCCGTAGAGACTTCATAAAAAGGAAGTTCAATCCAATGACCTAAATCAGCAGCCGTTATAACATATTCTTCACCTCTGATTTTTTCTTGCCAGGCTGTGCCATTGTAAAAATAGATTTTTGCTAACAAGATAGTACCAATGGTTGCACGGTAATCAATAAAAACAGAAATTGATTTGGCAGCTGCATTATCTGCAATAAAGTATTTTACGCCAAGAAAATCTCCATCAGTTGCATCCACAAATGAATTTGGACCTAATGCTCTGGTATAAACATAATCACGAGCCATGATATCATTTTCGGTGATTTTCCAGGTAATTGTATCCGAGTTATTATCAGTTAATAACTCATCTGTAGCATCGGCAACTACACCAAAACTTGCGGAATAATCCCCAATTGCTGTTGGAACGAATAAATCCGTGTAAAAAACATAGGTAGAATCAAAATCAATTGTTGCAGTCGTAGCAGTGAATGTTCCTTGTGAAGTAGTACCTTCAAAGACTGAAGCCGTTACAACAGGATTTGTAGCGGTTTCAATACCATTATTGTAAACACTGGCTTCTAGATAGAAAGGGGTTACTTGAGAAAGGGGAAGCATAGAATAGTATCCAAATACGGCGGCTTCAGTTCCGAAGTCCCAATAGGATTCAACATAATGTTCCTTCATAATCAGGTCATTATAGGGAGCTTCGATTACTTTGAAGTCATCAATTTGCCACCAATAATCCCATAAACCTTTCATTCTGAAATATACTTTCAAATCGGAAGCCCCTCCTGCAACATTGGAGATATTTACCATCATGTAGCCAGGATTTGTTGTTGCATCTTTTACTGCAAAATCTGCATGAATTTCAATTTCGGTCCAGTTAACGCCACCATCGGTACTTACACCAATCAGGGTAGGATTTCCGCCATAAGGATTCGCTGATTCATTGCCCCAACGTTGATATAATTCGGTGAAAGAAATTGCTACAGCATCATAACCGGTTACATCGTAGCTTGGTGAAATTAACATAGCGTCATAACTACCCTGACCATAATTGTCAGAATCTAAAATCATCCAGCCGTTTGCAGCTGTTGCAGAGGCCAGAATATACTCATATCCGGTCGTGGATGGACCAGTTGCTCCTTCATCAGTCCACTGCCATACATAGCCATTAGCTTGTGCATCAACATCAACTGTTGTCCAACCTGTAGGAAGGTTAGATGTAGCGGGACCTCCTGAACCAAAGTCGTCAGAGAATAGAACATCACCGAATGCTTTAACAGCTTCATTATAAGCAGCTTTATCGGTGTAACGTGTGACCATTTCTTTTGACTGGTCTTTCGTCAGTTTTAAACCAGCTTTTGGTGTAGCTTGCTGAGCGAATAGTCCAATCGATAGAAATACCAGAAAACTAAGAATAGTGTATTTTTTCATGATATGGTTGATTAATTAAACAATTTTTTTTCCACACAAATATAAAAAAAATACTACCCCAATTATCTGAGATAGTATTTTTTCAAACATACTTTATGGGGATATTAATTTTTGACGATTTTGTAGGTCTTTTGTTGATGTCCTTTTCTAAGTTGTACCAAATAAATACCACTTCCCAATGATGAAATGTTCAGCTTGTTTTTGTACGAGGCATTTGGAATATAAATTAGTTCTCTTCCTGTTAAATCCAATAGGGATAAGCTGGAATTCTCAATTCGGTTTATGTATATATAGTTTGAAGCCGGATTAGGATAAATTTCAACATGGCTTATCAACTCTTCAGATATTCCAATTGATCCAATGCTATCTATTTGAATGTCATCAATACAAAAAACAAAGGAAGTATCTGATACACAGTTTATACCCACATAAACTAGTTGGTTTGCATAAGCGCTCAAATCGTATTCATATTTAGTCCAGGCAGTATCAGCTTCCACATACGAACCTGTACTGATAATGGTGAAATGTTCCGGATTTGAATCTGTGGTTGAAATTCCTACTTTAAAGCGTTCCAATCCCCAAAGATGGGAGAAACTTTTTGCATAAAAACTAAAGCTTCCATTTTCTTTAATGGTGCATTGAGGAGTAATTATCCAATCATTATTTGGAGCATTCCCAAAAGGAGGTGCAACCGCTGCAAAACAAGCTCCAAACTGGTCACCCTCCCAAATGTCAATTCCGGTGATGGCAGGAGTAGTTTCAGCTGGATTAAAGGCCAGGAAGGAAGATGGCTGGCCTGAACCTGCAAATTCAACTCCTTCAAATACATATGTAACACTGGAGTCTAAATCATAAGTGATAAATGGGGATAAATCTGTTGCAAAAGCTTCTGCGTCTTCAAAATCTCCCAGCATTCCATTGGCAGGATCATGAATAAATCCGCCTTTTATTTCGTCTAGAGCAAGGATTACCTGATTTAAAGAAGTGTGCCGGAAAGCGATATAAATAGTGTCTCCGCTCAAACTATCCAGATTCAAAGTATGCTGTGTCCATGTACTATTTTCTCCTAAAACGCTATGCACAGGAGCTCCTATAAAATCAGCTGGAGAATCTCCTCCTGATTTGGAAATATATATATCGTAATTTTCAACGGTAGCAACGGTAGATATTTGCACCGACTGTGCTTTCCAGCTTAAAGAGCTATAAGAGCCTACAATTATCATGGGAGAGATTAACCAACGGTCAGCAGCTTCGAGTGTGTCGAACATAGAATTACTCCCTACCCAATAATTAGCATCACCTGTATAATGAAGAACTAGCCATACGCTTGTTTGAAAATTGAGTCCTAATCCTGTTGTAATAAGTGAATTATCTTCATTCCCATCTTCATTGCTTACCTGCATATCGTTAATAGATGTAGTATCTTGAAAATCATTATAATAATCCCATGTGATTAAGGGACTTTTAACTTGATTATCTGTTTGTGTTGGTTTGGTAATGGAACCTGGAAGGTTACGGGTTTGCCCGATTGAAACTGATAGGCTCAGTATTATGAGAGCAATCGTCAATAAAAAGGTTTGTTTTCTAAAAGTCATGTTTTGTTGCATTAAGAATTATTCCCACGAATTGCTTCAATCCCTGGAAGGATTTTCCCTTCGATGTATTCCAACAGAGCACCACCGCCGGTTGAAACATAGCTAACCTGGTCAGCTAATTCGAACTGGTGTATGGCTGCAACCGAATCTCCGCCGCCAACCAGCGAAAAAGCTCCTGAGGCAGTAGCATCTGCAATCGCTTCAGCTATCTTCCGTGTGCCGGTTTCAAATGCCGGAAATTCGAATACTCCCATTGGACCGTTCCATAAGATTGTTTTCGAAGAACGGATAACTTCACTAAATGTTTTGTTGGTTTCAGGCCCGGTATCTAATCCCATCCAGCCATCCGGAATGTCGTTCATTGCAAATAGCCCTGTTTTGGCATCTTTCGAAAAACTGTCTCCAACAATGGTATCGGTAGGCAGATAAATTTTAACATTTTTCTGCTCAGCCATTTGTAAAATTTCCAAAGCCAGTTCAAGCTTATCATCTTCAACCAAACTGGAACCTATTTTGCCACCTAATGCTTTAGCAAAAGTAAACATCATACCCCCTCCAATTATCAGATTATCAACCTTATCCATTAAACTTTCAATAATCGTGATTTTGGTTGATACTTTTGCTCCACCCAGAATAGCTGTGAATGGACCGCTTGCCTGGTGAAGAACTTTGTCTATGCTGTTTAGTTCATTTTCAATGACATAGCCAAATAGTTTATCATCAGGGAAATAATTGGAAATGATAGTGGTCGATGCATGGGCACGATGTGCTGTTCCAAACGCATCATTTACATATACATCAGCCAGATTGGCCAATTTCTTGGCAAATTCAGCGTCTCCTTTTTCTTCTTCTTTATAAAATCGAAGATTCTCTAATAACAATACTTCACCTGGCTGAAGGTTTTTAGAAAGTTGTATAGCACTTTCACCGATACAATCATCCGCAAACTGAACGGGCTGTTGAAGCAAGGACGAGAGATGAGGTATTAAATGCTTCAAACTGTATTTATCTTCTGGTCCGGATTTCGGTCTGCCTAAATGAGACATTAAAATGACGGCTCCTCCCTGAGATGTTATTTTCTCAATGGTAGGAATTGCTGCCCGGATTCGGGAATCATCTGTAATTTCAAACTGACTGTTTAGGGGAACATTAAAATCAACACGGATGATGGCTTTTCGTCCGCTGAATGAAAAGGTATCAATTTTCATAACTAATTTGTTTATAATTAAGCCTTTACTTACAAGTTGTTCCTGAATAAAACTCAGGTTACTGTCTCGTAAAGACGAGTTTAATTCATTTTTGCTCGTATCGTTTCGTAAGACATCAAGGTGGAACTTGCAAAAGATACGGGATTAAAAATCAGCTTCCAAAGGTATATAATTACCACTAATATTTATAAAAAAATGATGGGATTAGGGTGAGTTTGGACAATAGAATCCACAAAATATCTCTACTTTTGCATTCCCATTAACAAGTTGATAGTATGGATATTCAAAATAAAAACAGAACGATACAGATTCTAAGTGGCGTGGTAGTTATTTTACTCGTAACAGTGATTTATCTGTTCATTCAATTGCAACATCAAAAAGAAATTGTCATCACCAAAGTGGATGAGATTGTTCAAATGACGCAGGAGAATGATTCGGTTAAGGCGGAATTGGAGTATTACTACAATCAGTATGACTTGATTCGTACCAATAATGATAGCTTGAATCAAAAATTAACTGAAGAGCAAGCGAAAATTAAAAATCTAATCGACGAAATCTCTAGCAATAAAAGGCAGATTAAGTCCTATAAGAAGGAACTTGCTACGGTAAGGGAAGTGCTTCAAAGCTATGTGCATCAAATTGATTCATTGCAACAAACCAATCAAACCCTGGTTGCTGAGAATAAAGAAGCTAAGCAAATGATTCGGCAGATTTCTACTGAAAAGGAAGAACTGGTGGAAACGAAGAAATCACTTGAAGAAAAAGTGGATATTGCCTCTTCTTTAAAAGCCAGCAATTTTGTGATTGATATGCTTAGAAATAGAGGCCGATCGACTAAATATGCCGACAAGGTTGAAAAAATCAGCGTCTGTTTTAAAGTGATGGAAAATTCAATCGCCACTTCCGGTGAGATTCCGGTTTATATGCGAATTGCCCGTCCGGATGAGAAAATTTTAATCACCAGTGAGAACAATCTGTTCTTATATGAAGGGAAAGAGATTGCCTATTCGGCGATGAGGATTGTTGAGTACTTCAACAAAACCATGGATGTTTGTATTTTTTATGAGAATCGGGAAGAATTAGTTCCCGGAAATTATGCCGTGGATATATTTGCAGAAGGGAAATTAATCGGAACTTCCTTATTTGTACTTAAATAAATCTTATTGATTATCTTTTTGCTGAGTAACAAAAAACTTAGCTGCGAATACAAATTCTTGCAATTCCTTGTTTGGGTCTTTGAAAATGATGTGCCGATTGCCTTCCCACCATTTTTTCCCTTCGTAAATAAAAATTACTTTCTCACCAATTTCCATCACCGAATTCATATCATGCGTATTGACAATGGTCGTCATGTTGAACTCATCGGTAATTTCTTTGATCAAATTATCGATTAGAATAGCTGTTTTGGGGTCTAATCCCGAATTTGGTTCATCGCAAAATAAGTAGGTGGGATTTAAAGCAATTGCACGAGCAATTGCAACTCTTTTTCGCATTCCTCCACTTATTTCGGCCGGATATTTTTTGTTTGCATTTAAAATGTTAACTCTTGATAAACAGAAATTAGCCCGGTCTCGCTTCTCCTCTTCGGTCATATCAGTAAACATGCTGAGTGGATATATAACATTTTCTTCAACGGTATTGCTGTCAAATAGAGCACCGCCTTGAAAGACCATTCCGATTTGTTTACGGATTAGTTTTCGTTCTTTAAACGACATTCGGGTAAAATCTTGCCCATCATATAATATTTGGCCACTATCCACCTCATGAAGCCCCACAATAGTTTTCAGCAAAACGGTCTTTCCTGAGCCTGATTGACCAATAATTAAGTTTGTTTTTCCGGGTTCAAAGGTTAAAGTGATATCGCTCAATACTTGTACCTGGTCGAAGGATTTATTTACATTTTTTAGCTCGATCATACTAGCAGTAATTGAGTCAAAATCAAATTAAATAACAAAATTAGCACACTGCTATATACAACAGCTCGTGTGCTTGACCGTCCGACTTCAAGAGCTCCTCCGGCGGTGTGATATCCATAATAGGAAGATACTGAAGTGATTATGAAAGCAAATACTGAAGTTTTTATCAGTGAATAAACAATATAGTAGGGTACAAAATAGTAGCGGAGGCCTTCGATATATTGTCCGGTGGTAAGGACTTCGGTGAGGACACATCCACCCAGCCAGCCACCCCAAACACCAACAAAAACACTCATAATGACCAAAAAAGGGAAAAATGTAACTGCTGCGACTATTTTAGGCAAGACTAAATAGCTGGCGGAATTGACTCCCATGATTTCAAGCGCGTCAATTTGTTCGGTTACACGCATGGTCCCAATTTCAGAGGAAACATTTGAGCCAACTTTCCCGGCAAGAATTAAACAGACAATAGTACTGGAGAATTCCAGAATCATCGAATCTCGCGTTGCATATCCAATTAAATAAAGGGGGATAAATGGATTTTCCAGGTTAATTCCGGTTTGAATAGTGAGTACCGCACCCATGAAAACAGAAATTAAAAAGACTATCCCGATAGAATTAAGTCCAATGGCTTCCAGCTCTCTAAAATATTGACTGCCATACATTTTTAGCTTCTCAGGTTTTTTAAAAACCTTAAGCATAAATAAGGTGTATTCACCAAGTGTTGAAAAGATGTTGTTTCGTTGGGTCATCCTTTTCGATTTAACGCAAATATACAGATTCAACCTGTAAGAATGGTGAATTATTGTTTAATAAGCGATATTTTCTTTCCTTTGTATCAAGAGAAATGCATCATGAAAAACAATAATTATCTGGTTATTATGGCCGGTGGGGTTGGTGCCCGATTTTGGCCTATGAGTCGAGCAAATCGGCCCAAGCAGTTTATAG
>JAIPAR010000069.1 GCA_021739985.1 Bacteroidales bacterium
GGCCCCTGTTATCGACCAGAGAGGTATGGCAATTATATTCCCAACCACCATCAGAATGGTCATCAGAATAATAAAATAGGTAGCATATCGATATTTATCGGAATTGACCAGGACCTGCACGGCGGAATTAAACAGCATGTCGCTCAAATACATTAATCCGATGATTAAAATCACCCAATATCCGGGACGAAATGCCTCTTTAAGGAGTATCATGATGTTTTCGATATTCGCCCAAATGCCTATTAATAAGAGCGTTCCGATTAAAAATTGATTGACGCTGCTGCTGCGGTATATTTTTTGGATTTCTTTAATATCATTTCTTTTCCAGGCTTCGCCAATGTAGGTCGAAATAGTTTTATTGATGGTTCGGGAAGGCAATATAACCAGTGTTCCGAAGAAAAAACAGGTAGAATATATGCCAACGGTGTCCAAATCAAGTTGATTGTTTAACATGATACGATCCAAGGTGAGCGTAATCGTGCCGGTAGCACTTGAAATTAAACCATAAAATCCAACGGTCATGATTTCTTTTCGCAGCACGGGTGTATATGCCGGCCAATCTACCTGAAAATGCAATGACTTATCTTTTTTCAACAGCCAAACCAGGATTAGACTGGGAATCACCTGGACTAGCACATAGCCATAGATAAACTCATTGAAATTGATGAGTTTAAAGATATAGCCTGTAATCAGGATGAGAATGAAAAGTCTGAGTGTAAGCTCTTTTCCAAGTATCCCGCGTGTTGGATGATACAGCATCTTACTGTATTGGTCGAACATATTGAAGGACATATTGGAAAAAATCATGAAAGGCAATAAATGGATGAAATCGGCAAAAAGTTTTGATTTTTCTTTTTCGCTTTCGATCATGTAGTCACGCAGGAAGAAAAAGGCAATTATCGCCAGGGCGAATCCAAAACCGGTAATCAATCCGGATAAGCCGATAAACCCATGATGTTTTTTCTCAATATTTCGAAAATGCGGAAAAACCCGGGTTGTTATATTTGCAATGCCTAAGCCAAAAATCTGATCATAGAGCATGGCCCAGGCAATCATTACACTTATTAATCCAATTTCTTCTGTTGTCAGAAAGCGGGGGAATAGGATGGAAGAGGTAATAAAACCAACCATTGCACCACTGTAGGTGAAGATGGTTCCGCGTATCGATTGGCGTTGAATTTCTCCCATGGCTGCAAAAGTAGCCAAATACTTGTTTCTCAACAGGACAATCCATCAATATTTTGTAATTTCGCGTCGTTATAAGATACGCATTATTAATCATTTAAAAGATACACAATGAGTCAACTGTTTAATCACATCAAACCCGGTATCGTAACAGGTTCCGATGTCATGGAAGTGTTCCGGATTGCCAAAGAAAATCAATTTGCTCTGCCAGCTGTGAATGTTATTGGTTCCCATAGTGCTGTAGCTGTTATGGAAGCTGCACAAGCTGTTAAGAGTCCAGTTATTATCCAACTTTCAAACGGAGGCGCTCAGTTTTTTGCAGGCAAAGCACTGCCCAACGATAAACAACAAGCTTCTATTTCCGGTGGTATCGCTGCTGCTCATTTTATCGGTTCTGTTGCTGAACAATACGGTGTTCCGGTTATTTTGCATACCGATCATGCTGCCAAAAAGCTGCTCCCCTGGATTGACGGTTTGCTGACAGCCAGCGAAAAACATTTTGCTGCCACCGGAAAAGCTTTGTATAGCTCTCACATGCTTGATTTATCGGAAGAACCGCTCGAAGAAAATATTCATATCTGCAAAGAATACCTGACTCGGATGTCCAAAATGAATATGACCCTGGAGATTGAGTTAGGCGTTACAGGTGGTGAAGAAGATGGCGTGGATAATTCAGGCGTTGACAATGCCTTACTTTATACTCAACCTTCCGAAGTTTCCTATGCGTATGAAGAATTGATGAAAATCAGTCCTAATTTTACAATCGCTGCTTCCTTTGGAAACGTACACGGGGTATATAAACCCGGAAACGTTGTTTTAACTCCGAAAATTCTTCGAAACTCACAGGAATTTATTCAGCAAAAACTGAATTCCGCTAAAAATCCTGTGTTCTTCGTTTTTCATGGTGGTTCAGGCTCCAGTCAGGAAGAAATTCGCGAAGCCATTGGCTATGGTGTCATCAAAATGAATATTGATACCGATACTCAGTGGGCTTTCTGGGATGGAATTCGCAAATACGAAGCAGCTAATCGCGATTACCTGCAAGGTCAGATTGGGAATCCTGAGGGTGAAGATAAACCCAATAAAAAGAAATACGATCCCCGTGTTTGGATGCGGGAAGGCGAAAAATCAGTCGTGGCCCGGTTGAAAGTAGCTTTCGATGACTTAAATTGCATCAATCGGTATTAATCATTTAGAGCGACGAGTTAATTCGTCGCTCAACTTTTTTCTGTATGAATCAGCTTTTTGCAGTTTTTATTGGCGGAGGATTAGGCAGCTTGTCCCGCTTCGGAATTTCCAGTTTAATAACCAGTCGGTTTACAACAATTAATCCTTTAGCGACTTTGGTTTCCAATCTCCTGGCCACCACTTTACTTGGAATTCTGTTGTTTTTCCTGACCGAGAAAGTCAATTTAAGTGATACCTGGCAAGCTTTGTTAATCGTGGGATTTTGTGGTGGATTTAGCACTTTCTCCACTTTTTCTTTTGAGACCTACGAATTGCTCAGAACCGGTCAAATCGCCTATGCAATTGCTAATGTGCTGATATCCGTTACTTTAATCCTGTTTATCCTGTTCATGCTGCATCGGACCTTAGGCAGATAAAATCTTCGTATGAATCGTATTCTTCTGGCATTTTTATCCCTTTTCCTGGTTTTTCAAAGTATGGCTCAGCCCAAAATAGCTCCTGAAAAACCTAAATTAATTGTTGGAATTCTGGTGGAAAATTTCCGGCCGGAGTATCTGCAAAATTATCAGCAAAATCTTTCCAAAAATGGATTGCTTAAACTGTTTCAGGAAGGAAGTTCGGGAGTTCATCTTCAATATAATTATCTGATTAAGCAATCCTTACCGGCTTATGCCAGCTTGCTCACCGGGGTTAATCCAGGTACGCACGGTATAGTTGCCAATCAATGGTACGATAAACGAAAAGATGAACTGGTCGATGCCTGCCTGGATGAGTCGTATCGAGCCGTCGGAAACACGGTATATAGCGGTCATTTATCTCCGAAAAATCTGCTTCGACCCACCGTTTTTGATTTGTTAAAACAGGCTAATGGAGGGAAATCTAAAGTCATCAGTATTTCGCCGGATATGAATCCTGCCGTTATCATGGGTGGATTTTCAGCCAATCAGGCTTATTTTTTGGATGATAAAAAAGGCAATTGGGTAAGCACTTCGTATTATGATACCGTCTTGCCATCTTGGGTTAATCAGTTTAATGATAAGCGATTAGCAGATTTGTATTTAACCAGGGAATGGACTAAACTGCTGGATAAATCCAATTATCCCGATGAATTTGATCAGAATAAATATGAAACCGGAATTCAGGGCCGGGTTAATTTTCCGTATCAACTGGAGAAGCTGGGAGCTAAAGAGCCTCGATTACTGTTTAAAACTCCTTTTGGCACGAATTTGACCTTCGATTTTGCCAAGAATTGTGTGGTCAATGAGAAATTAGGAGGAGATGCATATCCGGATGTGCTTTTACTAAGTATTCCCGCTTTTGCGGATGTTGAGCCTTTGTTTTCACCCTATTCGGATGAAATTGCGGATATGGTGTATCGCCTGGATAAAGAGATAGAAGGCTTGTTAAGTTTTCTGAATCAGGAGATTGGAGAAGAGAACCTCTTGGTTTTCATGGTTTCCACCGGCGTTAATCCTTTGCCTGCGGATACCTATAAATCCTTAAAACAGCCGGTTGGACAATTTGACCCTACCCGGATGATTACGCTGTTGAAAGCTTATTTAAATGCAGAGTACGGTGCCGGGGAGTGGCTTATGAAGTATTCGAATCAGCAAGTATTTCTAAATCAAGAGCTTATAAAGTCATCTAAATTGAATACTCAGGACGTTAACGAGAAAGTCATTGAGATTCTGATGGAAATGTCGGCTATTTCGTTTGCTACCACGGCCACGAATCTGAAGAATTTTGAATATCACACGGGGGTCAATCATCAGATGCAGGCATCGTTTTATCCCGAAAGGTCGGGCGATGTGTTTATTCAGTTGCGGCCGGGTTACACGGAGATCAAGAGTGTATATAACCCCGAAGAGCCTTATGCGCCGGTAGATGTACCTTTTGCCTTGTATGGCTGGAAGATTAAGCGCCAGCGGATCCTTCGGCCGGTTTCAGCTACCGAGATTGGGGCTGTAATTCTTGAGCTCCTCAGCATTCCGGGAGAATCCCGCGAAAAGCTCCCGCTCGAAGAAGTCTTGAAGTAAGTAGAAAGTTATAGTAATTGTTCGCTGTTAATTGTTGATTATCAGTAATAAAATAAAAATTAAGAATTTAAGTACATTGATAAGCTAAAAAGATTATAGCCAGAGGAAAATACAATACGAGTAAACTTTTTGAGATGAAAAATACGAAAGCGAATCTTTTTCCGTTACAATGGCGTTTGTTCATTTAACCTCAATCTATACTATATTATGAAGCGCAACTTGATGATTATTAGTTATTTATATGTTTTCTTATTTGCATATGAGCATGAAGTTATGGCTCAGCATTCCTGGAGCGATGTGAAATGTGGGACTGAATTTACTATTGCCTTGGATGGCAACGGAGCAATCTGGACCTGGGGGATTAACCTGGCAGGCCAATTAGGAAACGGAACCATGGATGATTCAACCTTTCCGGTTAAAATTACCGATGAATCGTATCGTCTCGTTGAGGCGGGTGCTTTATCGTCCTATGCCATCGATGTAAATGACTACCTCTGGGCCTGGGGATTAAACGGAAATGGACAATTAGGTATTGGGAATACCGATAATCAGCTTTCGCCAGTAATGTTGGATGAGGGGAATGAATGGTGGAAAATTGCTGCTGGTCAGGTACATATTCTGGCTTTAAAGAAAGATAGTTCCCTATGGGCCTGGGGTTTTAATTATGCAGGACAAGTCGGCTTTGGGGATACCTTAGATCATTTAACCCCTGTATTAATCGATTCAAGCATGAAATGGGTCAGTATTGCTGCCGGGGGTTATCATTCTTTAGGAGTAACAAAGGATGGAAAACTGTACGCATGGGGGTACAATGTCGTGGGTCAGCTTGGAGATAGCACAATGATTACCCGAAAAGTACCGACTTTAATTGACTCGGCTGACTATGTTCAAGTATCTGCCGGCTTTGAGTATAGTATGGCGCTGGACGCCGAAGGGCAATTATATGTGTGGGGTTTTAATGGAAATGGGCAATTAGGATTAGGCGATTATAGTTCCCGTTATTATCCGGTAAAATTAGAGGCAGAAAATACCTGGAAGCTTATTGAATCCGGATCTTCCTACGCTTTTGCAATTAATTCAGAGAATGAGTTATTTGGATGGGGATTTAACACCTTGGGACAACTGGGAACCGGTAATTCAACGCAGTATAATTATCCTGTTCAGATTGGAAGTGAGAATGACTGGAAAAAAGTTTCTGCGGCTACAGGATTGTATTATTCCGGTTATGTGTATGGTATGCATTCCTTAGGAATAAAGAATGACAGCAGTGCTTTATGTGCAACCGGTGCTAATTATGGCGGACAGCTCGGAGATTCAACCACTGTTTCCTCGGATGAGTTTAATTGTTCAATAGGTTATTTAAATGATTTTCTTCCGTCGATGGAGCTCGAACTAAGTGTGTTTCCCAATCCAACCAATGGGGATGTTTTCATTCAATCGGATGTGATATTGGACGAGATTCGCATTTATAATGCTTCTTCTTCATTGCTTAGTCAGCAAATTTTGAGTAGTGATAATGCAAAACTCTCCCTGGGAGCTTATCCTCCCGGCTTATATTATATGTGGATAAAATCGGGTCAGCTTGTTACGCGTAAACGGATTTTGGTAATTCCTTAGGATGCAAATAGCTATCTGATTCGAATCACTCAATCGGGATTCGTTACTTACCAAAAATTGATAATCAATTAATGGCTTCATCTCCTTAGAGTGAATCGAAATTTCAAGGAAGCTGATTATTTGAGGCTTCATCTCCTTAGAGTGAATCGAAAATGTCAAGAAAGCAGATTATTAATGGCTTCATCTCCTTAGAGTGAATCGAAAATGTCAAGGAAGCTGATTATTAATGGCTTCATCTCCTGAGAGGAATCGAAATTGTCAAGAAAGCAGATTATTCGAGGCTTCATCTCCTGTGAGGAATCAGGAATATAGAGTAGTAATGGCTTCATCTCCGGAGGATTGACTCTAGTTGTCATAAAAACGGATTCTTTATTTAATCTTTAAATATTGGGATGTACGAAGTGGATTGAAAAGAAGTCTTTATCTTTAAAAGAAAAAATGAAACGACTTTTCTCTTCTTTGTCCTGGTGGTTTTTATACAATCCTGCCAGCCGGCTGCTACATCCAATGACTCAGCCAAAGATTCATTTCAATTTGCCTTTTTAACCGATATTCACCTGCAACCCGAGCGAAATGCACCTCAGGGTTTCCAGCAGGCAATCGATACAATCAATGCGCTAAATCCTGATTTTGTCCTCACCGGTGGTGATTTGATTATGGATGCGCTGGGTCAATCCTATGGTCGTGCAGATTCTTTGTATATTATGTATCAAACGGCTTGCAAATCGCTGCAAATGCCTGTTTATAATACGATGGGAAATCATGAATTATATGGGATATATACGTCTAGCGGTGCAGATACTTTGCATGAGGAATATGGAAAAAAGATGTATGAAAAAAGGTTGGCAAAGCGTTTCTATTCATTCAATCATAAAGGCTGGCATTTTGTAGTGCTTGATGCCATTGGAATTACTCCCGACAGGCATTATTATGGTTTTATCGATCCGGAACAAATAGCCTGGTTGAAGCAAGATTTAGAGGCATCCAAGGACCTGCCGGTTATTGTCAGTGTGCATATTCCGCTTTATACTCTGGCATTACAAGTTACGGATACTTACGCTACTCCGCTTGATCAGGGTGCAGTTGTGACCAACGCCAACGAGGTGCGTAAAATTCTGGAACAATATAAGGTAAAACTGGTATTGCAGGGACATTGGCATTTCCTGGAAGATTTGTATATCAATGGTATCCATTATGTTACCGGAGGCGCTATTAGCTCAGCCTGGTGGACGGGCCCAAATCATGGTCTCGAAGAAGGATTCCTGATGGTGAAGGTCCAGGGTGAAGATATTAGCTGGAATTACGTGGATTATAAGTGGGAAGTAAAGTAAGATTAATAATTTCCGGCTTATTAATCTCCTGAAATGGAACATCTTTTTAAATATTAGACCAAAGAAAATATATGATTATAGCTTTATACGAATTGTATAAACGATTATTCATTATAGGTAAGAAGGTATATTTTCAGTCACAAGTTGAAGCAGGAATTATACAGGCGTGTGAATCTATAATCATAGATTCTATAGTTTGAAATATGTACCAGTCAATAAAACTGACGAGCTTATCAGAGGGATTGAAAGTCGGTTAATTAAAGAAGATAATCGATAATCAGATCATTGTTAACGAACCAAACACCCGGGGCATTAAAAGCAATACGCTCAGCTTCGTCTTTCTGATACAGGGAATCTACAGTGCCGGTTAGGGTAACTCTGTGATTTTCAGCTTTAACTTGGATGTTTTTAGCATTAAGAGACCAATTCCGTTCGAAAGATTTTTCGATATTCAATTTTTCAATAGTATTTTCTACTTCGGATTCAATTTTGATATGGTTAATTACACCTTTCAGACCCACAATCGTGCTTACTGTTTTTCTCGCAGCTTCTTTCTGATAATTCCATTCGACAGTGCCTTCAAGAGTAACCCAGCCGCCTTCCACTTTGACTTTGATTTTATTTCCGGGAATTTTCCAATTCCACTTAAATGCATCAATGATGTCAGTGGCAATAGAATGGTCACCTTTGTTATGATGGATATCTAATTTAATTTCTATTTTTTCGACAACTGCCTTAACCCCAGCCACGTTTTTTGCGGCATCTTCGGCTTCAGCTTTTTTAATGTAACTATCCACAGTACCTGTTAAAGTTACAACACCATCTTTCACAATCACGCCGATTTCGGCAGCGTTTAGCAGAGGCTCCCATTTAATAGCATCTTGAACCTCTTTTTGAAGAACTTCATTGGTTTTCATACTCATAAATTTATATTGCGAAGGTATTTCCGCATCATGACAAATGTAAGGTGGGTACTTTTTTAAGGCTTACATTATTAGTAATATTACTTGCAACATTCACACTTTATCATCCGAATAAATTAAATAAAATGGACTGGAAATCGGGAGATAATCATAAACGCATTTCATCAAAGTAGGGAGTTGTGCCGGTTTCAACACATTTGGCAGCGTATAAATAAAGAGAGGCACTCCAGCTTTGCCAATCCTGGCCATAAGGTTTTCCATCTTGTGCTTTTATCCATTCATTAAAACCAAATTCCAGGGATTCGTTTTTACGAAGGGTGACTAAATCGGTAAGAGCGATTAGTTTTTCATGAGCTAATGTAAATTTTTTGGCAGCCACTAAAGCCGCTATATAAATACCACAGATGAATGGCCAGATTCCACCGTTGTGATATTCGCCGGGTTTGTTGTATTGTTCGTATCGTAAGTTCCAATCCGGATTTTCAGGTTTTATATAAGGGAAAAAATTCGGAGGAAGATTCACAGCCAGTTCACCTTTATTTTTCATGTGTTCGCACTCTTCTTCAATCCAGGCAATCATTTCACCGGCTCTCGTTGGGGAGGCAATTCCGGTCAAAATCGCCAGGCTATTTCCAAGTAAATCGAATCGCTCAGAGTTTAGAATTTTATACGACCAGAAAGCATAGTAAGGCTTATGCTTTACAACCAGGCCTTCATGAACATGATGATTAAGTGTCCCTCCTGTAACAGTAAATCGACTCATTTCGTGCTGAATGCTGGCGGCTCTTTGGGGGTTTCCCAACAATTGCAAGTAGGCATAAACGAGTGTATTTACATAAAGTCCGTATCCGATTACCCATTGCTCGTCGCGCCAATCGCTGGTAGGTTGTTGAGCAACCAGGAACCTATCGGAAGGACTTTGATATTCCATCCATAGTTGGGCTTTCTGAACGGCTTTTGAGAGGAATAGCTTGTCTCCACTCAATTTGCGATACAATCCAACACCCATAAGAAAAAGAGGAGTTGTATCGCTGGCTCCCCGATCTTCCTGATCGTGCACAAGGGATGGAATATGGCCGTGTTTTGTTTGATTTAAAGCTAAGGTTTCCAGTACTTTATGAACGCTTTCTATTAGCTTTTGATTGTCCGAAACAGCAATGCCAAGGATAGAAAACATTAAATCTCTAGTGTATGGTTCCGGATATCCCCAGGCAGCAGTTCGGGGTAAACCTTGATAGGGGCCATGGTCATTATGTAGTAATATGTCCAACGCAGCTTTTTTAGCGGCATTAATTTCATTCGATAAAAGGATTGGGTGCATGGAGGATATTTTTAATACTCGATTAGTTTATTCCAAGTCGGTCTTGCATCAGTTTAACAAAACGTTTAGCAACTACCCGATAATCGAAGTTTTCAACGACTCTATTTCGGCCGGCATTGCCCATTTTTTCCCTCAACTCAGCATCTTGCATCAATATCATCAGGTATTTAGCAATATCCTGTACATCAGCGCGATAGTCCACGATACGAGGAACAACAAATTGTATTTTATGATTATCGGAAAAACCGGATTCTTCGCCAAGCAATACTTCAGTCACAACAATTTTTTGAGCAACTTTTGCCATATAGGCGGTTTTACCTTGAATAAGCGTATCGAGCATTCCCATTGCTTTAATACTTATCACAGGTTTTCCACAGGCACCTGCTTCAATTTGGGGCATTCCAAAGCCTTCGAGCCGTGAAGGAGCAGCATAGATATCGCAAGC
>JAIPAR010000070.1 GCA_021739985.1 Bacteroidales bacterium
TACAATACCCATCACATCATTAGCCAGCGGGTCGGGATTTAACATGACGGTTAGTCCGTTCTCCAATTGAAACTGAATAATTTCAGGTTTATTAATTTGCTGTGAAAATGCTGATAATGAGAATATTACAATTATCAGAACAGATAGAAAAAGTTTTCGGCTCATATCGTTTAAAAAATAGGTGTTAAAATTTCAAAGTAACAAAATTCCTGATGGAAATCTTATCCTTTTTACTTTAATTAATAGTCACAATTCTCATTTTTTTTATTCAATTGAACTTCCTGATAATTATGAATTTGCACGTAAAATTCTTCCGAATTCGCCAGGCATTTATTCTCTTGCTGGGCTTTTTACTTGTATCATCCTGCGATAGGAACACGAACTATTCCGATGAAACAAACGCTGAATATGCGACCTATATCACAGCATTTACCGGTGGTATCATTTCGGCGAATTCATCAATTTTGATTGAATTAAGTCAGGATATTCCGAATGCTGTGGAAGGTGAAGAAGCATCTCCGGAGGCTTTTAAATTTAAACCCGCGCTGGAAGGTAAGCTAATCTGGAAAAATCCTCATTGCCTGGAATTTAAACCGAGTGCTCTTATCCCGCAAGGGACTAGCTATCAAGTTAATTTCGCGCTTCATAGCTTTATGGAAGTTCCCGATCATCTGAAAACATTCCGGTTCCATTTTCAAACTTTACGGCAATTTGCAGCCATCCATGAAATAGGAAATGAGTTTTATGATACGGAAAATCCTGTATGGATGAAGTTTAAAGGAAGAATTACGACGAATGATGCTGCTGAGCCAAAACTGATTGAGGAAATGTTTCATGCTACTTTGCATGGTAAATCTTTAAAGGTCTCCTGGGAACATGCCTCATCGGCTACTTCGCACATATTTACAATCGACAGCATTGAGCGTACAAATAAAACCGGCGAATTATTCCTGGAGGCTAATCCAGACCTGCTGGGTGCCAAGCAGGAACAATTAGTCCTACAAAAGGAAATTCCTGCTATTCAGGACTTTAAAATGATGACAATACGTGCGTCACAAGCTTCTGAGCAAAGTATCACGGTTTATTTTTCTGACCCTTTGAACCCAGGTCAGGATATCACCGGATTTTTCCGATTATCCGACCAAACTCATGTGGTTACACAGATGATTGGCAATGCAGTTATTGTGTATCCCCAACAAGGCATTCAAGGTTCCGTTAGTCTGATAATTTCACCTTCTCTGGAAAATGCAGATGGAAAAGCGCTGGGTCGGGAAATCATTCATGCGGTTAGTTTTGCCGACCAAAAACCGATGGTACAGTTTATAGGTAAAGGTGTAATCATTCCGGGTTCCAAAGGATTTAAGCTGCCTTTTAAAGCGGTTAATTTGCGCGCAGTGGAAGTTAAAATTGTCAAGATATTTGAAGATAATGTGCTACAGTTCTTGCAAAACAATTCACTCGATGGAGAAAATGAACTGAAACGGGTTGGCCGCTTAATCTTTAAGCAAGATATCCCGCTCATTTCGGATAAAGAAATCGATTTGAAACAATGGAACACCTTTGCCCTGCAACTCGATGAGCTAATTGATACTGAGCCGGGAGCAATTTACCGTGTTTACATCGACTTTAAAATGAAACATTCGTTGTATGATTGTGAAAATCAAGAAGATAATAATACGATTTCATTTTATTCCAGCGAAAGTGCTGAGTTTACCAAGGATGATGAACCAAACCGCTACTATTATTACGATGAGGAATCATGGGATTATTCGGAGTATGATTACAATGAGTCCGATAATCCTTGTCACATATCGTATTACATGTTCAGTCGGCATACGATTTCGCAAAATATTATGGCTTCCAATTTAGGGATTACGGCTAAAGAAGATGAGAACGAAAAATTGAAAATCATTGTCAATGATTTAGTTAGCTCCGAACCCTTGGAAGGAGTTGAGGTGGAGCTCTATAATTTTCAACAACGAATTATTGGCAAAGGGAAAACCAATAATGAGGGAATTGCGAGTATCGAGCATAAAGGAAAAGGAATTGTTGTTATTGCTAAACTAGGCAAAGAAAGAGCGTATTTGCGCATTGATGAGGCATCTGCCCGCAGCTTGAGTATGTTTCAGGTTGGTGGTCAGCAGATTACGCTTGGAATGAAAGGATTTATTTACACCGAACGGGGTGTCTGGAGACCTGGTGATTCGATTTATACAACCCTCGTGATTGAGAATAAACAACTTGATAAACCGGTGAATCAGCCTGTTACTTTTGAATTATATACCCCTGATAATCAATTGTATCAGAAGAAAGTCTCCGGAAATTCTATCAATGGATTTTACGCTTTTCATACCGCTACCGAGAAAAATTCGCCAACGGGAAACTGGACACTTTATGCAAAAGCCGGGAATGCTGTTTACTCGAAAACCTTGAAAATTGAGACTATCAAACCAAATCGGCTTAAAATTGAGCTAAATTTTCCGAATAAGGTTTTATCTCCCCATAAGGAAAATAAAGGCCAATTGCTGGTTAAATGGCTTCACGGAGCAGATGCTTCCAATCTTCGCACTGTAATTGATATGCAGTTACAAGCCAGAGCTTTTAAATTCAAATCTTTTGAAGATTTTTCATTCGATGACCCAACGAAGTTTTTCTTATCGGATGAACGAAGAATTTTTGATGCAAAATTGGATGAAAAAGGGGAGGCTCAGGTTGTTCCCGATATTTTTATGGAAACAGATGCGCCGGGCATGTTAATCGCTAAGATGAAAATTCGGGCATTCGAAAATGGAGGCGATTTCAGTACCCAACTTAGTTCTGTAAATTACTCACCTTATGTAAGTTATGTCGGCGTTAAGATTCCCAAAGGGAAAGGATGGGGTGGTGCCTTATTGACCGATGAAGCTAATTTATTGCCTATCGTTACTTTGGATGAAAATGGAAATTCGGTCGATCGGAAAGAGGTGAAGATTGAGATTTATGAGATGGATTGGCGTTGGTGGTGGGAACAATCGGATGATGAATATATGAGTGAATTTATTTCCAAAGAAGGGGATTATCTCATTAAAACCGATTACATCAGCACGAAAGGTGGAAAGGCTAATTACGAGCTTAAATTCAACCAGCCAAGCTGGGGACGCAAAATGATTCGGGTTACCGACCCGGTTTCGGGGCATACTTCCGGGGCCATGTTCTATACGACCTATGCGAATTATTACAACACGAGTGGTGAAAATACCGGTGGTGCCGAAATGCTTACGATTACAACGGATAAAGAAGAATATCAAACCGGAGAAACGGTCACTGTTGTATTGCCGGCTTTTAAATCGGGTCGTGCCCTGGTTGCTCTTGAGTCAGGCAATGAAATTCTGGATATGTTCTGGTCAAAACCAACTACTTTCAGTTTTAAAGTGACTCCGGAAATGGCACCTAATCTGTATATCGAGGTTTCGTATATCCAGCCGCAGGATCATCCCGATAACGATTACCCCATCCGCATGTATGGTGTGAAAAATATCAATGTATATAATCCGGAAAGTAAACTTGAACCGGTTTTAAATACTAAAGATGAATGGGCTCCGCTTACGGATGTCTCTATCACCGTTTCCGAGCAAAAAGGGAAAGCCATGACTTACACGCTGGCTGTGGTTGATGATGGTTTACTCGATTTGACTTCCTTCAAGACGCCCGATTTGTGGAATCATTTTTACGAGAAAGAAGCCCTGGGAGTGAAAACCTGGGATATGTATCCATACGTTATGGGCGTTCATAAAGGTGAATTGGCCGGTTTGCTTGCCATCGGCGGGGGTGAGGGTTCTACCGGTAAAAAATCAGGCAATCAAAATCGCTTTATTCCGGTGGTGAAATTTTTAGGCCCCTTTGAATTGAAAGCGGGTAAAAAAGCTACTCATTCCTTCCAAATGCCTAATTATGTGGGTTCAGTTAGAGTGATGCTTGTAGCCGGAATGCACGGAGCTTATGGTCAAACTGAAAAAACGGTTCCGGTAAGGCAGGATTTGATGGTTTTAGGCACACTTCCCAGAGTGATTGGCCCGAATGAAACTTTTGCTCTCCCGGTGAGCTTGTTTGCTATGAAAGATAAGGTGAAATCAGCTGATATTACGGTTGAAACCAATGATTTACTGAAGATATCCGGTGCTCACACCGCACAGCTAAATTTCACAAAACCGGGTGAGCTGCAAGTCTATTTTACGCTGACTTCGGTTGAGAAAACAGGCAAAGCCTATGTCAAAATCAGCGCAAAATCCGGTCAGGTTACTACGTATTATGAAACCTGGCTGGATATTCGCCTCCCAAATCCTGAAATATCAAAGACTGAATCGGTAGTTGTTAAGCCCGGCGAAACCTGGAATTCCACCTGCAACCCAATAGGTGTTGAAGGCACTAATTCAGCCAGTGTGGAAGTCAGTAATATGCCACAATTTAACCTCACAAAGCGACTCAATTATCTGATTCAGTATCCACATGGCTGTATTGAACAAACTACTTCTTCCGTATTTCCGCAATTGTACCTGGATGATGTGGTGAGTTTAAGCCCGGAGTTAAAAAAGAAGGTTGAGGCGAATATAAAAGCAGGCATCAAACGAATCAGAACTTTCCAGACTTATTCAGGTGGATTTGCTTATTGGAGCGGCGAATCTCAGGAAGATAACTGGGGAACGAATTATGCCGGACATTTTTTACTGGAAGCCAAAGCGAAAGGCTATGCCGTGCCGGATGAGGTCATCCAGAATTTTATCAAGTTTCAAAACCGGGCAGCCGATGAGTGGCGCAGCGATTATTCTACTCGCCATCAAAATTACTATTCCGATATTCTTCAATCCTATCGTTTATTTACCCTGGCATTAGCCGGGAAACCCAATCTGGGCGCGATGAACCGAATGTTTAGTGATAAGGACATTGATTCGGAAACACGTATCAGACTGGCTTTAGCTTATCAGTTGGCCGGCCGGTCAGATATTGCGACTCGTCTTATGAATGGATTTTCCTATGCCTATGCAAATGTGTATGATGAGTACTCCTATGGCGATGGGTACCGAAACCTGGCTATGGTTACGGAAGCATTAGCTATCCTCGGAAATATAGAAACCGCCAAACTTTATGCAGATATCCTTGCCGAAGAGCTTGGAAGTGACAGATGGTACAGCACCCAAACTACTGCTTTTAGTTTGATTGCTCTTTCCCGATTTATCAAAGCTACCGGAAAGGATGCTCATCTTTCGTATTCCATTACGATTCAATCGAAAAAGGAAGATATTTCATCTCTTAAAGCATTGTCGAAACATGAATTTATCCCTGAAAAGTCTGCCTCGAATACAATTCAATTGAAAAATAATGGGAAAGGATTGATTTATGTCAAACTCAATTCAACCGGAATTCCGCTGGAGAATAACAGTCTGGCTCAATCAAATCATATCAATCTTGAAATTAAATACTTCGATATTGATAATCAGCCGCTTAACCCATCCCGAATAAAGCAGGGTAAGGATTTTATTGCTGAAGTTCGCATTGAACATGCCTCTCATCTTCAAGCATATAAAAATCTGGCTTTAACGCAGATATTCCCGTCAGGTTGGGAGATTCGTAATACACGTTTCGAAGAGAGCAGTCCTTTTGCCGATATGTCCGTGCCTCGCTCCCAGGATATTCGCGACGACCGGGTTTATACCTATTTCAGTCTCGAACGAGGTGATAGTAAAGTCTTTCGGATTATGTTGCATGCCGCCTACGAAGGTCATTTCTACTTACCTTCTGTTTCTTGTGAAGAGATGTATAGGCACGAAATTAATGCATTAGTTCCCGGACAATGGGTGGATGTAGTTAAATGATACGATTTGCCGATGCGTAGGCTGATACAGGGCAAATACCGAAAATGGAAGTGGATGGGAATCATTGGGATTCCCATTGGCTTGCTATTTTTTCTTTTTCCATTGGATTTATCGGATTCCGGTGGTTCTACCGCCGTGCTGGATAAAAATGGATTGCTGCTCGCTGCCCGGATTGCGGAAGATGGCCAGTGGCGCTTTAATTCCGGCGATTCGATTCCGTCAAAGATGGAGACCTGTATCCTGGCTTTTGAAGATCGATATTTTTATTATCACCCTGGTATCAATGTGCCGGCTTTGTTCCGTGCAGTGTATCTGAATCTGAAGCATCGGAGGATTGTGAGTGGTGGAAGTACGATTACAAATCAGTTGGTTCGTGCTGCCCGAAAAGGAAAGAGTCGTAGTTTGTATGAAAAGCTGGTCGAGAACATGCTGGCTTTACGGGTCGAAATGTATTACAGCAAAGCGGAAATCTTGCGGATGTATTTGTCGAAAGCTCCTTTTGGCGGCAATGTGGTTGGCCTGGAGGCAGCTGCCTGGCGCTATTTCGGCCGTTCGCCCGAAAATCTATCTTGGGCAGAGAGTGCTACTCTGGCTGTCCTGCCTAATGCTCCAGCGCTCATTTATCCGGGGAAAAACCACGATTTGTTGATAAAAAAAAGAAACAAATTGCTCAAGATGCTATTCGACCGGGGAAAAATGGAAGCATTTGAGTATGAGCTGGCTTGTATGGAAGAATTGCCGGAACGTCCTCAACCGCTTCCTCGCATTGCTCCGCATCTGCTCAATAAAATCATCTCCCGGGGGGAAAGGGGAAAAGTCGTCAGGACTAGTCTGAGTCGGGTTTATCAGGAAAAATGCAACCATATTTTAGAGATTCATAGGCAAGCCTTACAGGGTAACTATATCATGAATGCGGCTATTTTGGTATTGGATGTTAAATCGAATCAGGTGCTTTGTTATGCGGGAAACTACCCTGAGGGCAAAGCATTTCCGGGCTCCGAAATTGATATGATTGATGCCAAACGAAGCACCGGCTCAACGCTGAAGCCTTTTTTATTTGCTTTGATGTTGCAGGAAGGAAAACTTATGCCTGAACAATTATTGGCCGATGTTCCCCTTCAAATTGGACGATTTCGGCCCGAAAATTTCACTAAACAGTTTAGCGGTGCGGTTCCGGCCAATCTGGCGCTGGCTCGTTCGCTCAACGTAACGGCTGTCAGAATGCTCAAGGAATATGGCGTTCAGCCTTTGATCAGGCATTTGCAGGATATGGGGCTGAACAGCATCAATCGAAGTGCTTCGCATTATGGTTTGACCTTGATTCTGGGCGGTGGAGAATCTTCTCTTTGGGAATTAAGTGCGGCCTATGCGGGCTTAGCCAGAACCCTGGCGTCGTATCGAACCAATAGCTCAACCTATTTTAAAAATAATTATGCTCAGCCTTCTTATCATCTGAATCAATGCTTTGAAAGTACGGGTTTATCGGAGTTTGCCAACCCCGGTGCCGGAGCAGTCTGGAGCACGTTGGAGGCTTTAACGGAGTCGAATCGCCCGGAGGAGAATATGAGCTGGGAAATATATCAGTCGTCCCGTAAAATTGCCTGGAAAACAGGCACCAGCTATGGGTTTAAGGATGCCTGGTCGATTGGAGTTACACCCGAATATGTGGTTGGAGTTTGGGTCGGAAATGCAAGCGGGGAGGGGCGACCCGGACTTACAGGCTTTCAGGCTGCGGCACCTCTGATGTTTGATGTATTTAAAATGCTTCCGGCTACTTCCTGGTTTGACCCACCTTATGATGATTTGATGGAAGTTGAAGTTTGCCGTAAAAGTGGTTATAAAGCCTCGCCCGATTGCCTGGAGCGGGATACTGTCTGGGTTCCATCTCCAACTGTTAAAACGGGATTATGTCCTTATCATACTAAAATTTACCTCGATAAAGCCGGAAAATATCGGGTGAATGCTCAGTGTTATCCGGTTTCGGATATGCTTACACAGTCCTGGTTTGTACTCCCTCCGGCTATGGAATGGTATTATCGCCGGCAGAATTCTGATTATCAGATTCTTCCTCCCTATGCTCCCGGATGTTTGGATGAAAGCTCCGATAATATGGAGATCATTTATCCGCAAAGTGGTACATCCATTTTTATTCCCAAGGAAGTGGAAGGACTCGAAGGGTTTTCAATCTTTGAAGTCGTGCACCGTAATCCAAAGGCTGAAGTCTATTGGTATATGGATAATCAGTTGATTGGGACTACGCAACGCAATCATCAAATGAAGATAAAAGCGTTGCCGGGAGACCATCAGCTTACAGTCCTCGACAATTCCGGCGAAATCAAAAAACTTCGGTTTTCGATAGTAAAGTGATGAAGGAGGACAAGTAGCGTTTACGCTGAAATTTATTCACCTCGGATGGCTAATTCAAAATAAAAAAAACCGACTCGCCAGGCGAATCGGTTTTAGATGGTGATCTGGGTGGGAATAACCTTAATACTTTCTAACCTTTTATATTTCAGTTGATTTTGGAACAATTAAATAAACAATTGTGAATACAAATAGTGAATTCTATTCAGATAATTATTGCTTAATTTTCTCAATGGTTGATTTTAGGGTTGAGATAATTTCCTCTTTATCTCTGATTTGCTGCTCTAAAAATTGAACTTTCATTTCCATTAAGTCAAGAGCATGCTGCTGTGATGTATCAACATTTGTGTATTTATCTCCTATGCCGAACATCACCCATTTTACATTTAACTTTGGGACACTCGTTAATACGGCTTTCAATATTGCATAGGAGATATTGTTTCTGCCGGCAATGAAATTGTGTAGTACGGTTGTTGAAACACCAATAAATCTGGCGTATTCTCGAAGTGACATACCTGTCCCCTCGATTAATTCCTTTATGCGAATTGCTTCATCTGAAAGATTCTCCCCTTCTTTCTTTTTCATAAATTTTACTTTTATTTCAACAAATGTGAACAAGTAATTAAAATATGTTTACATTTGTTGACGGTTTGTCTCTATAAATATAATAATATTTAAACAAAATGGAATTAATAGACACGAAAAATTTAAATCCAAATGAAAAGATGGAGCTCAAGGAACTCTGTCACACATGGCTAAAAAAGAAAGAGAGAGAACATCTCACTAGCAAGTTTGGTATTTCTGCACACTTAGAAAGTACCTAATGTTCAACAGGAGTAATGACAAGATTCTGACCTATGCAGTCGAATTAGCGAGGAAGAAGCAAAAAGAATTTTTCTTGGAGGTGCATGGTATTCACAGTAACAGCGAGATATAAATCTATTGTCATGGCAAATTCAATTAAGAGGAAGGGAACCTTATTTATTGGAAATGGATCTCCAATGACTTCCCAAAAGCAGAAAAGCAATGAGATGTGCAAATGTGGTTCTGGTAAGAAAGCTAAGAAATGCTGTGGATGCGAAACAGAGTATTATCATTCAATAAGCAACAAAGAGCATATTGAAAAACCTGTAAATCATCCTATTAATTATCTGATATCCACAAATTTCTTCTTGGCAGGCAGAAAGTATTATTGCAAGCACGAGCCATCCGGAGAGCAATGGGTTATTATTGGAATCTCACATGATTACAAAGAAGTATGTGCGGCAGGTTGGCCTCCTTCCATCGGAGAATTAAGCGATTGTTCATACTGGGAGATTGCTGGATTACTTTCAAACGAAGAACTGGAGTATAGGAATAAACAATTTGGAACTTCCAATTGTTTGTAATATGGATAACCTTAAGCAATACTGGTCTTTATACTCTGGGAATCAAGGCTCTGGATATATTACTCCTGTTGAAATTGAATCGCTCACCGAAATAATAAAGGATCCTGTTTGTATTGTAGATATTACAATCAATCCAGGAGACTTAACCGATTTCAAAGGCTTTTTCTCGAGGGAACTACTATTTGTTGGAATTTTAAACAATCACACAAATAGCGAATTAATTTTCCTCATGGGAAAAGAAACTGACCTATTTCAAACTAAGTTGCATAGAACGGCTTAAGTAGCCCCCCTTCACCGCTTTTAAATGACCCCACCTTTCGCTCATGGTTTTATGCTTTTCTCTATTTGTTTACTGGTTAAAATTAATAATAATAACGATACATTATTCACTCTTTGTGAGCTCTCTTTTTTTTCGTTTACGAAGAGATTCTCCCTGCATCTCC
>JAIPAR010000071.1 GCA_021739985.1 Bacteroidales bacterium
GGAGGTTTCTCTATTCCATGGTGAATGATATAAATGCCCAAGGGTCCTTTAATGCGAACTATGATGCAGGTTTTATAGATGATGTCGAGACTAATAGATTAAATGCATACATGCGTTATAAAAAATATCAAACCCTGGCAGATGCAGCCAATTCAGACGGAAATGCATGGTGGCAATGGCTGATTAGTCCGGTTTTGAGTGGGGTTGAATATTGTTGGGATACTTTGTTGGATGCCGATGATTTCTTTGGACAAGGCGAAGACACTTATGGAAATCTTGCTGATGCTTATCGCGAAGAAGCTGATTGGTGGCGAACTACGAATAATAAATATGAATTTTTTATTGGAGCGAAAGAAATAAATAGCTATTTTCACCCCGTTCACGTGATTTGCCAATGCGAATACTTCGATCAAGGCACTGAAATGATAGAATGGAGCTACCAGAATATCGCAGAACCTTGTGAATCCGAAAATTCCCCCACTGCAAGCTGTGAAACGCTACCGATTATGATTACAAACTTTATTGAAAGGGGCTCTGATGGCGTTGTAACCGATGAATCAGCAGGGACGCTTCCTGCACAATTGAATGGGTTAAGCATTAAGCTACAAGGTTCAAACCATGAGCAAATAAAGAATGATAGTAATACTTTTTATAGTTTAACGAATCTATTTAATGGCTATTATGGGCTTAATTTTACACTTTAAAAAAATCAATCAGCTATTTACTGTATGTCTTGCAGTAGCTCTCGTTGTAATGGCTCAATCTTGTGAAAAAAACAAGATTGAGCCCAGAGAGGCAATTTCCTACACCACCGAAACCGGTTTGCTCTGGAAAATTCCAATTAGAGCGGACACTGGTCTTTCTTTTAGCATAAGACCAATAATTATTG
Organism: Bacteroidales bacterium; assembly: GCA_021739985.1. GTDB lineage: Bacteria > Bacteroidota > Bacteroidia > Bacteroidales > M50B96 > M50B96. The sequence goes on from JAIPAR010000071.1 coordinate 890, forward strand.
ATGATAAAATCATTGTTAGCGATTTTGTTGATTTTGAAGCCCCGGAAACACTTCGATGCTTTTCGCTTACGACCAGGGAACTGCTTTGGGAATGGTACGATTACCAGCCATTAGACACTGCCCCAAATATATATAACCGAAGAGATATCAAATTATATCAGGGGAGTTTGGTGTTTCCGGCACAAAATAGTGTTTATCAGGTTAATATCGCCGATGGAACGACGATGTGGAGCGATATCCATTTAGAAAGCTATCCAACGATGAGCATCTGGGGTGACATGATTTTCAGAGCTACTTTTGATCAACTCTCTGACAATATGCAAAGCGGAGATTTGGTCTATACAAAAATTGGAAGCTCTGATTGGACATCGCTATTTCATTTTCAACGAGAGAATAATAGAATCAAGCTTATTGTAGATGTTAATCCGGAAATTAATCAAGATGGTGACACACTGTTATTTTTCCAAATTCAAGATATGAAATTCTTTGATGCAGATGTGATTGTTACAGTAGCCTGTTACAATTTTTCCACGCAGGAATTTGTATGGAAATCCAAACCCATTCCAACCAAATTTGGTGGCAATTCACATGACTTTCTTATCAAAGATAGTTTTCTGATTTTTAATTCAAGCGAGCAATTATGGTGTTTTAATACATGGACCGGGGAAGAACAATGGGTTGCTGACTTCAATTATTATTCCTATTCATGCAGCTACAAGCTATACAACAACCTTGTTATCAACTACGAAGACAATAGTTTCTTCAAAGCTTACGATTACCGAACGGGACAGGTTGCCTGGATGAAAGAGACTTACACCATCCAAGATTATTTAATCTTTGAAAACTACCTGATTGTTACTACAGGTGACTTAAAATTCATTGATTTAAATACTCAAAATGACATTCGAACTATTACTACTTATAGCTTTCTTAGAAATGAACTCCCAGGGGAAGATTTTACTTCAATTCCCTTGATAGACCCTGACAAACGACTACTCTATATCACTGACAGGTATTTTTTAAGATGCTATGATTTAAACGTTTTATTATCAGACGATTATGAGGTTATCTATTTTTAAACTAAGCGTAATAGTATGGGGATTATTAAGTGTAATCACTGTTACAGGTCAGCAAGCTGGGTATAACCGACAGGTTACGCTACGGACTCATATTAATCATCACAACTTTGGAGCGATTGGTATATATAATGCGCCGTTTTTAGATGGACTGGGGATTCACCTTTCTTATACACGCAATAAGGGAAATTTTGGATTTGAGCATCAATTTTCCTATTCAGAAACCGGAGAAATTAATTTAGAAGAATTTATCAGACGAAGTGTTTACGATACGATACTCTTTCAACAAGTGAGTGCTATGAGAACGTATGGTTTTACTTTCAATCTGCATTATTCGCCATTCAAATTAGCACCCTGGAATATGGCATTTATTGCAGGCTTCGGTGCCGGAAAGCTAACGGTGAGTCCATTCATATATCAGGGTTGGGATGCATCAACCATCTCACTCAGGAACCATTACTTTGAAGGAATAAGCACCTTATTTATTCACATGAATTATGGGTTGGAAGTGCGTTATCCACTTAACGAGCATTTTGCTATAAGCGCACATGTTTTCCAGCGGCTCAAAATATTCCTGAATTCGATTGAAGAATGGCAGGATATCGACAACAAGAATCCGAAGACTTTATATTTCGAAAAGGAAATGCAGCCGGGATTAGGTCTTACCTATACATTTTAGCCATTAATAATTACCCATTTTTAAAACCTATCAGGAAACCACAAATCACCTCATTTTCTCCAGGTTACTGATATTGTCTGACAAGGTTTTGATTCTTGATTCCGCATCAGCCTTCTTGTTCCGTTCAATTTGAACAACCGCATCCGGGGCATTATCAACAAAGCTGGCATTGTTCAGTTTAACCATTACTTTATCCAGGAATCCGAGCTCATAAATCAGCTTTTCGCGCATAGTAGCCAGTTCTTCTTCTACATTTACAAATCCTTCGAGGGGAATAGCAAACTCGGTGGTTCCAATCACAAAGCTTACACTTCCATCCGGTTTTTCTACTAAGGGTTCGGTGGATGAAAGCTTTGCTAATTTCATAAGTAAGGCTTCATATCGGGCTGAGTAATCCGAAGAATGCTGCACAAAAAGCTTCAATTCTTCTTTGGCAGGCAAGTTTTTTTCAGCTCGTATCTTCCGTATAAAGCTCGTAATTTCAATGGTCCGTTCGAAGTCAGCAATAGCTTGGGAATCATATTTGTTTGCTTCCGGCAATGGAGAAATCATCAGGGATTCACCCTCTTTATGTTCAGCCATTAATTGCCAAATTTCTTCGGTAATAAACGGCATGAAAGGATGCAATACATGCAGCAGTTTATCGAAGAAAGCATGCGTTTGCTGAATGGTTAAGGCATCGATAGGTTCCTGATATCCAGGTTTAATGGCCTCTAAATACCAGGCAGAAAAATCATCCCAAAATAACTTATACACAGTCATCAAGGCATCCGATAGTCGGAATTTGTCGAAATGCTCATCAATTTGGGCAATAACCTGATCTAATCGATTCGTGAACCAATCAATCGCCTGCCGGCTCGATTCCGGTTGAGGAATATCATTCGAAATCTCCCAACCATTTACCAAACGGAAGGCATTCCAGATTTTATTTCCAAAATTCCGGCCTTGTTCAGGTAAAGAATTATCATAAAGTAAATCTCCTCCGGCAGGTGAGCACAAGAGCATGCCAACCCGAACACCGTCGGCGCTGTAAATCTTCATCAACTCGATGGGGTCAGGAGAATTACCAAGAGATTTCGACATTTTGCGCCTCTTATCATCCCGAACAATACCGGTTAGATACACATTCCTGAAAGGCAAATCTCCGGCGTATTCATAGCCGGCTATAATCATCCGGGCAACCCAGAAAAAGAGAATTTCGGGAGCCGTAACTAAATCATTGGTTGGATAATAGTATTTGAAATCGGCATTCTCTGGATTTCGAATCCCATCAAAGACAGAAATCGGCCACAGCCAGGACGAGAACCAAGTATCCAGCACATCTTCATCCTGACGCAAGTCGGCTAGGGATAAATTTGCAAGACCCGTTTTTTCACGTGCAAGTTGCAAGGCTTCTTCTTCATGCTCAGCAACCACAAACTCATTGGAATTAGGCAGGTACCAGGCCGGAATACGATGTCCCCACCATAACTGTCGGGAAATACACCAATCTTTTACATTTTCCATCCAATGACGGTACGTATTCTTGAATTTTGGAGGATGTAAGGCGATTTGATCATTCAAAACATTTTCCAAGGCAGGCTGCGAAATATCTTTCATGCGTAAGAACCATTGCATCGAGAGCTTGGGCTCAATTACTGCATCGGTACGCTCCGAATAGCCCACTTTATTCGTGTAGTCTTCGATTTTGTCAAGATTGCCGGCATTCTTCAATTCCGGAATAATTATATCCCGAACTTCAAAACGGTCGATACCCAGGTATAAACCGGCTGCCTGACTCATAGTACCATCATCATTAAAAATATCGATAGAAGGAAGATTATGTTTGATACCGATTTCATAGTCGTTGATATCATGGGCCGGGGTAATTTTGAGGCAACCTGTTCCAAATTCTCTGTCCACATATTCATCTTCAATAATCGGAATAGCCCGGTTAATCAAAGGCACGTAAACATGTTTGCCTTTGAGCGCAAAATATCGTTCATCCTCCGGGTGAACACAAACGGCGGTATCTCCCAAAATAGTTTCCGGACGCGTAGTTGCAATTGTAACCCATTCATTATCAGCTTCAACTACTTTATATTTCAGGTAATATAATTTTGATTGAAGTTCTTTATAGATAACCTCTTCATCGGAAACAGCCGTTTTAGCCTGGGGATCCCAGTTCACCATCCGAACTCCGCGATAAATATTACCTTTTTGAAATAAATCAACAAAAACCTTAACAACGCTTTCAGAAAGAGCTTCATCCATTGTGAAGGAAGTACGGTCCCAATCGCAGGAGGCACCTAGTTTTTTTAACTGTTCAAGGATAATCCCGCCATGTTTCTCTTTCCATTCCCAGGCATGATGGAGAAATTCGTCACGAGTCAGGGAGGCTTTATCGATACCTTCAGCGCGCAATTTGGAAACTACCTTTGCTTCAGTTGCAATGGAGGCATGATCGGTTCCCGGCACCCAACAGGCATTAAACCCTTTCATCCGTGCGCGTCGAACCAAAATATCCTGAATAGTATTGTTAAGCATGTGACCCATGTGCAGAACTCCAGTCACATTGGGCGGAGGAATCACTATAGTGTAAGGCTTTCTTTCATCCGGAACGGATCGGAAAAAGCGGTTTTTCATCCAGTAACTATACCATTTATCCTCGGTTTCTGCAGGATTATACTTCGCAGGAATCTCAATCATCAGCTTTATAATTAATTGGTTATAAAAGGTTCGTGTCAAAATCAAATAAGCCCACAAAATTAGGAGATTCCTTTAATCCACCAAGATGAATTATTAATCTTTAGAATCTATAACTAATGTTAAATATCATTTCTTAACTAATATAATTCTGTACTTTTGGAGGTTGAATTTTAAAGCATACCACTATGAAATTGTCTGAAAAATTTACTGCCCTGGGTACCTGGTCAGTTTTGCTAATCATTTTGATACTTCCCTTTACCCTGAAAGCTCAGGAAAATCCCGGACAAAAACCGGCAAAACCTGCAGCCGAGATTACCTTCGAAACTACAGTCCATGATTTTGGAAAACTTACGTTTGGGGGTGATGGTACTTACGAATTTAAATTCAAAAATACAGGGAAAGAGCCACTGGTTATCAATAATGTGAAAACCAGTTGCGGCTGTACCGTTCCGGTTTGGCCAAAAGAACCTATTAATAAACGAAAAAGTGGGACAATTCTGGTAAAATACGATACGAAACGTCAAGGGAACTTTTCTAAAACTATTACAGTGTATTCAAATGGTTCCATCCAGCCGATTACCTTAACGATAAAAGGAGAAGTTCAGCAGCCAACACCCCAAGAGCTTGAACAAATGCATACACAGCACGCCCAAAAAGCAAAGGAAAAAGAGAAAGTAAGAAAGGAAGCCCCAGTAAATCTGCTGGAAAAAGAAAAATCGCTTCCGGAAAAGAAATAACTAAATTTAATTAAATGCCATCGATTTCATCCAAAGGAAAACGGATGCCGGCTTCTCCGATTCGTAAGCTGGTTCCATTCGCCGAAGCTGCCAAGAAAAAGGGCAGAAAAGTTTATCATTTAAATATTGGTCAACCAGATATTCCAACTCCACAAGTGGCATTGGATGCTATCCGTACTATCGACCTTAAGGTGATTGAATACAGCCATTCTGCAGGCTTTGAATCTTATCGCAGAAAGCTTGCTGCCTATTATCAGCAACATGGCCTGGATATCAATCATGAAGAGATAATCATCACTACCGGAGGCTCCGAAGCATTGCTTTTCGCCTTTAATTCTTGTCTTGATCCGGGTGATGAAGTGATTATTCCGGAACCTTTCTATGCAAACTACAATAGCTTTGCTATTTCAGCAGGAGTTATCGTTAAACCAATTACATCGAGAATTGAAACTAATTTTGGACTTCCTGGGATGGAAGAATTCGAGAAGCTTATTACCCCTAAAACGAAAGGGATTGTAATTTGCAACCCGAATAATCCAACCGGATATTTGTATTCCAAAGAGGAAATGCTTCAACTGGGCGAAATTGCGAAAAAGCATGATTTATTCATTTTCTCGGATGAAGTGTATCGTGAGTTTTGTTATGATGGAGAAAAACATTTCTCCGCTTTGGAATTGAAGGGATTAGAAGAACATGTGATTTTAACAGATTCTGTTTCAAAGAGATACAGCGAATGTGGAGTTCGAATCGGCGCACTGGTGTCAAAAAACAAAGAGTTTATGGCAACAGCCATGAAATTTGCTCAGGCTCGATTGAGTCCTCCAACTTTTGGACAAATAGCCGGCGAAGCATCACTCGAAACCCCCAAAAGCTATTTTGATGAGGTGTATAATGAATACATAGAACGTCGAAATTATACCGTTGAAGCCTTGAATGCTATCCCGGGTGTCTTCACACCAAAACCAAAGGGAGCATTTTATACCGTAGTTCGACTCCCGGTGGATGATGCCGAAAAATTCTGTCAATGGTTGCTGGAAGATTTTGAATATCAAAACCAAACCGTCATGATGGCTCCGGCAAACGGATTCTATGCTACACCCGGCCTCGGTCAGGATGAAGTAAGAATTGCGTATGTTCTTAAAATTGAAGAACTTAAAAAAGCCATGGAAGTTCTCCGTGTTGCTCTTGAGCAATATCCGGGACGACGATAAATCAGTGTAATATTTGAAGAACGGAAGCATGGGTGTACGAAGTCCTATCCAACAGTAATACCACTCCCAGATAAGTTTGAAACTTTTTCAAATTCCACTTGCAAATTACGAAAGTGAATTATACATTTGCACCCGCAATTACGGTTCTTAACATATTGCAAGGGGGAGATTCCAGAGCGGCCAAATGGGGCAGACTGTAAATCTGTTGTCTTCGACTTCGGAGGTTCGAATCCTCCTCTCCCCACATTAAGCGGGAATAGCTCAGTCGGTAGAGCATCAGCCTTCCAAGCTGAGGGTCGCGGGTTCGAGTCTCGTTTCCCGCTCAATATAAAAAAAGACTCTGACTTCGGTCAGGGTCTTTTTTTTTGCCTTCTGCGGATGCAACCATTCCGCAAAACAAGCGTTAGGGATTGAAGTGGAAAGCCCGGAGCGGGGAAAGAGGATTTCACGGATTTGAACGGATTACACGGATGCGCCCGCGAGGACTTGTAAACCCGAAGGGGAACGCCCAAAAAAATGTTGATTCGTTTATTCATTTATTTGTTTAGGGGAATACCAAAAAAAAAGTTGATTTATTGAAGGAGGAAAGTTTGAGGGGGTACCATAAAAAAAGGGTAAGCTACTTATATCGCACCGCTACAACCGCCTGCCCTTGCTTCCTTCCGGACCTGGGGGAGTTCAGCGGGAGCTGGTCGTATAAGACTTACCCGGCGCAAAAGTACAAAAAGATTCCGGTAAAAAAAATAAAATACTTACCCACTTCCCAAAATGCTCAAGTCTGTGTTTTTATAGCTAAATACACTATCTTTGAGCTGCATTTTCCGGGATGATTAACATGTGAATCTATCTTGGACTAACCATTAATCTTAAACAAAACATGAATAACAAATCACCTTTTCTGAAATCCACGATGACCAATGGGCTTATCATGGGTTTTGCCCTTGTTGTCCTTTCACTTATCGTGTATTTACTAGGGCTTGGAATCAATTCAAAACTTAACTGGATTAGCTACCTTATTATAATCGGCATGTTGATATATGCCCAAAAGCAATTCAGAACCGAACAAGGAGGCTTTGCATCCTATTGGCAATTAGTTGGTTATGGAACACTGATGGCCGTTTTTGCCGGTTTTATTAGCGGAATTTGGAATATTATACTGATGACAGTAATCGATCCGGGACTTTGGGAACAAACCATGATTGAAGCACAAAATGTTTATCTGGAAATGGGCTTCAACGAAGATCAGGTAGAGGAAATGATGGTCAATGCTGAAAAGTACTCCTCTCCATTAATTACCAGTATTAGCATGGCCTTCGGATTTGGCCTGATGGGTTTTATTTTCTCCCTGATAATTTCAGCTTTCCTGAAAAAAGAAAATGAATCATTTGATATGGTCATGGATAAAATCGAAGAGAATGATGAGAAATAATCCCGACCTCTCGATTGTAATCCCTTTCTATAACGAATACGAATCTCTCCCGGAATTATACGACTGGATTAAACAGGTAATGCGGAAACAAAACATTACCTATGAAATTGTTTTTGTGGATGATGGTAGTACCGACCAATCCTGGAAGGCAGTTGAACGATTAATTAGTTCTCAGCCTAATATAAAAGCCATTCGATTCAGACGCAACCACGGCAAATCAGCCGCCCTGCATGTTGGATTCAAAGAAGCCAGCGGCCAGGTTGTAATTACTATGGATGCTGACTTGCAGGATAGCCCGGATGAAATCCCGGCGCTCTACAAGATGATTAAATTTGAAGGCTATGATTTAGTATCCGGCTGGAAAAAAAGAAGACATGACCCGCTGGGCAAAACCCTTCCCAGTAAACTGTTCAACCGCACAGCACGCATGGTCTCGGGAATTAAACTCCATGATTTCAATTGCGGACTGAAGGCATACAAATCAAAGGTCATCAAGAATATTGAGATTTATGGTGAGATGCACCGCTATATCCCCATCATCGCTAACGAAGCCGGGTTCCATAATATTACCGAAAAAATCGTTGAACATCATGCCCGCAAATATGGGGTATCGAAGTTTGGGATCGAACGGATGATGAAAGGTTTTCTCGATTTGCTGAGCCTGAAGTTCATTACGCGCTTTAGCAAACGACCTATGCACCTCTTTGGTGGGTTGGGAAGTGGCATGTTCTTTATTGGAGGTGCCAGTGCCATCTATTTAATTGTTGATAAACTGATTAAGCAGGCCGATGGTTTGTCAGTAAGGCAAGTTGCCGACCAGCCGGCTTTTTTCCTGGCACTCCTGTTCATTGTCCTAGGCGTTCAACTGTTTCTGGCTGGCTTCCTGGGCGAATTAATTAGCCGCAATAGCTCTTCCCGAAACGAATATCAGGTGGACGTGATTAAAACCAGCTTTCCAGATAATCGAAATAATCAGCAACAAAATCAGGGGAATCGCCCAAGTCAGCCCAATCAGCAACAAGCCAGACCTTTTCAGCCTAAACAAGATTCCCGCTCCGACCAGTCGGCTAAAAATGAATCAAACAGACCCAATCAGCCTAAGCCGGAACAAAACCGACCTGAACAAGCTGCCAGACCTGAACAAGCCGTAAAAGCAGAGCAAATAAAACCGAATCAACCTAAGGCAGAAACAGCTACCCCGGAAGAAAATAAACCGGAACAAACAGCCAGACCTGTGCAAAAACCCAGACAAGGAAGACCCAATCAACCTAAAAGGGCACCTCAAAAAGCTG
>JAIPAR010000072.1 GCA_021739985.1 Bacteroidales bacterium
CCAGACATACCATTCGTTTCATAGAAGCCAGTATTTGGCATAACAGGAGGTTGAATATAGCTGGCAGTTGCATCATATATGGTTTGGTCGCTACCTCTCCAAATTTTCCAAACAAAGGCTTCATTCGTTGCAAATCCGTCCTTTTCAGGGGTTTGACTATCATCGCCCCAGGCTGAGAAAGCCAGATTGTATCCAGTCCATTGAATGTATCCACCACATTGCAGATATCCATTGTTATCATAGAAAACACCCAGAAAATCGCCATTGCTTATTTGAACGCCATCAATGGTAATAGGAGTTTCAGCCATAATTAGAATAGAATGGGAACTACCTGTATTAACATAGTACCAATCCGGGTAATAAATAGCTGTAGTGAGTTCCAGAATTCCGGATAAACCATTATCGGCATAATAACCTGTATTTGGGAAAGACTGTGTATCGTATTGAGCTGTAGCAGCATATTCAAGTCCTTCAGAACTATCAAATATTTTCCAGGTGAAAGCTTCATTCGCTTCAAAACCATCATCCAACCCATTCTGGGCACCCCAAACTGTAACAGCGGTTGTGACTCCCAGCCATTGAACAAATCCACCGCAGGCCATTGTGCCGGCTGAATCGTAGAATACGCCGATATAGTCACCATAGTCGATGTATGAGCCATTCACCATCAAAGTTGCATATTCCGGAATCAAAACGGTATGATTAGAACCTGTATTGCTGTAATACCATCCGGCAGGTCCTTGTTGATTTGGATTCACCAGGATATAGTTAACTTCAACCAGCGTATCGGTTTGCTGCGCATTGGATGCAATCAATGTAACGGTATAGAAACCAGGAGTTTGATAGGTATGAGATGGATGTTGGCTATAAGCATAGTTTCCGTCGCCAAAATCCCAGAACCAGCTTGTAGGATTACCGCTGGTGGCATCCATGAAATTAACGGATAGCGGGCTTAGGCCTTGGGTAACATCTGCTGAGAATTGCGCTTGAAGTGCAGGTACAGCCTGATTATAGATTGCAAATCCCGAATACGTAATATTGGAATAAAATAAATACATATTATATGATTCTCCGCTTTGTGAAATCACATTTCGTATTTCCGTTTGCTTGGCATTCTCATTATATGCAATCAGAATAAGCTCGCCTGTAGCCAGATTGAAATCCAGGTCTTCAAAATTTGCAGCATCAAATCCAACCCAGCCAACTGGAGTTGCAAGAGCCGTAGTTGGGTTGATGTAGTACAAATAATCATCATACATGGAAACGGTATATAACTGGCCAGATATGTTACAGGCCAGGCTCCATGCTTCGGTCAATCCGGTGTTTCCAATATAGCTCAAAGCGGCCGTATTCAAATCGACCTGGTAGAGGTTACCATTAGCATCAATCATATACATTTTTCCGGATTGAATATCATATGCCAGCCCTTTCGGATCTGGAGCATTTAAAAACCCAATAGTATCGACTTCACCTGAAAAAACGGTTACTTTTAATAATTCTTTAGAATTAATAGTGATATTATACCAGGCTCCATTGGCCATTGTACCGCCAGCTAAATAATCATTATTCAACTGAATACTAAAAGGATAATAGAATGTTGGATTGAACAAATCAAACATAATGAATTGACCGTTATGCTCAGCAAAAGCCAGTGTGTTAATAGCATTCATCTGGATAGGATACACCAGCGTGTCATTTGAATTATTCATATCACCCGGATATGAAACCATCACTTTAAGCTCATGGTAACCTGGAGAAAGAACCGGCAACCAATCTGCAAAAGTGTGGTTCAGAACACTAAGCGGTAGCAGGCTGGAATTCGAAGTTTCGGTATAAACTGTGCCATTATCCAATTGCCAGGAAACAGTGAATGCTTGCAAGGAAGTTTGAGTTCCTAGATTTTTAACAAAAATGGTGATTGGGTATGAATTAGAATTAGCAATTTCCAACATATTATTTCCAGGGCTAGATACACAAACTGGTGAGAGATCATAAGCCGGAAGAGTTGGACAATCCTGCTCAACCCAGCCACTATTCGGATCACTAAAATACATATTACTCAACCAACCGTATAGCGCTAAACCCGCTTCAGAAACAAAAGAATAACTTGATGGACTCTCATTAAAGTCCCAATAGGATACCAGATTGTTGAATTGAGTAACGCCACAATCTTGTTCAGCTAGTTCATAAGGAGTAAGTACAGCTTGCCAGATTTTAAGTTCATCAATCATTCCATTATAGGGGCGAGCCAGGCTTTCCCGATTACCGAGATACAGGCTATTCCATGAATTATCTGCTAAACTTCCATAAGGATAAATTCCATCTAAATAATTCAGATATACTTCAATCGAATTGATATAAACTTTAACCACACCGGAAGCATATGTTACAGAGATATGTTGCCATTCGTTAAGGGAGATACTAAATGCAGGAGTGTTTGCAACAGCATGATTTCCATCGGCCAACGGCATGTAAATAATTAAACTTTGGTCTGCGTAACCCGGATATGCCTCATCATGTAAATAGATGAAGAAATTTCCTTTTGCAAAGATTGTCCCGTAACCCGTTCCCGGAATAGAACCCCAGGTTTTTGGATTAATCCACATAGAAACGGTAAAAGAATCAGTCAGATTAAGTTCAGCATAACTCCAAACAGAGGCGTAATCATCCATCCCATCAAATGCAAGGGCATAAGGCAATTGAGTTTGGACATTCCAGGATGAAATTATCGAACAGCCATTTGCATCCGTAACCGTTACTTCATAGGTTCCGACGGCCAGACCTTGATTGAAGGTAGAAGTTTCACCATTACTCCAAAGGATACTGAATGGATATGAACCTCCGTTAATATACAACTCTATCGAACCATCACTGGCAGTAGCAGAAGCATTATTCACCAAAGCATCCAGCCACATCGACTGATTGTAAATCTCTATGCCGGCAGTCTCACTGTTCCCATTTCCATCTGTAACAGTAACCGTGTAATATCCTGGCATTAAATTACTTAATGTCTGTGTTGTATCATTGGTTGACCAAAGAATAGATATAGGAGCTGGTCCTTGCAGATTCGTAAGTTGGATGGAACCCGGCTGGCAGGTATAATGTGTTACCTCATAATCAAAAACATTGATAAACTCGAACTGAATTGCAAAACCGGTATAACTGGACACTGTGGCCAGATATGATTGGAAATAAGTCATTCCTGAACTGGTATTAACCCATCTTAATTCGGATGTGCCACTAGAGGCATTATAAGCTGCCAAATACAAATTGCCTGTGTTTGCATCGAATTCCATATCCTGAGCATATTCTAAGTCAAATCCAATCCAACCAATAGCATTAGCATAAGCAGTTGTTTTATTGATAAGATATAAGTAATCAGCATTCGCTGATACTGAATATAAATCACCGTTAAGATTGCAAGCCAGGTTAACCGGAGAAACGATACCCGTATTGCCAATATAACTAGCCACAGCAGTATTTTCATTAATCAACCAAAGATCACCTGCATAGTCGATTGCATACATTCCGTTAGATGAATAATCATACGCAATACCGGCTACTCCAGTGATGGGATCTCCATTGGCAGTCAAAATAGTTCCAATGGTGTCAATCACCCCGGAGAAATACTGAATCTTCAACAGGTAATTTGAGTTGTTAGTTGTTGCATACCAATTATTATTGGCATAGGTTCCGGCTGAAATGAAATCACCTGTCAGCTGAGGACCAAATTCATATTCCAAGACCGGATTATTAAGGTCGAAAAAGACCAGGCGATTGCTACGCTGAGCGAGAGCGAGGCGGGAGATGTTATTCACATTTACCTGACGGCTCATGATATTATTCAAAGTATCCAAATCAGCTATATCAATAGAAACATCCAGGAAATAATACCCAATTTGCAGGGAATCGAGTGGAGTTGCAAATTGATGAATCAGATAGTTAAGTGGAGCTAAACTTACCGGGACTTGCTCAGAAACCAGGGTGCCGTTAAAGTTGTAAGAAACAGTAACAGTACCAGAGTAGGCTGTTAATCCTAGATTTTTGATAATAACACGCACCGGCTCATTCGGATAGGATAATACCCCCGGATAATTTGGCAGTGGATTTTGAATATCAACCAGGGCGATATCAAAACCAGAAACTTGCTGGCATTCATGCAGAACCCATTGTGAATAAGGATCTCCCCAAATAAATGAATAAAGATAACCTGTATTCCAATTACCTGAATAATCCGGAGAATCATATCCATAACCTCCATTATTAAAAGGCCAATAGCCCAAAAGGCTTGCATCCTGAACCACACCGCAGCTATTTGAAACTAATTCGGAAGCTGAAAGCACCCGATTCCAAAGCTTAGCTTCATCGATTAAACCGGCATAGGGACGTAGTTCATTAGCTCTAGAACCAAAGGTGAAATTGCTGTAATAATTATCTGCCAAAGAACCGTAAGGCATCACATTATTCAAATAAGACAAAGGAACTTCAATATGATTTATGTACAATTTAGGTTGACCTGATTCGTAGGTAAAGCCAATATGCTGCCAATTGTCAAGTGAAATTGAATAAGCGGGAGAATTAGCAACTGCCGTGGAACCATCTGCCAGTGGCATTGTAATCAACATACTTTGAGGCTGATAACTGGTATAGCCATCATCATGCAGATAAAAATTGATTCCCCCTTTAGAGAAAAAGGTGCCATAACCTGCTCCGGGAGCATTTCCCCAGGTTCTGGGATTAATCCACATAGAAACGGAGAATGAATCCGTCAAATTATAATTATAAAGGTTCTCAACAACCACTCGGTCATTGAGTCCATCAAAGCTAAGTGCATATTGACTCAATTGAAAAATTTCATAAGAAGTAGAATAAACACATCCGCTGGCATCTGTAACGGAAACAGTATATAATATTCCTGTGTCCAGATTCGAAATTAAAGAAGTAGTACCCCCATTACTCCAATTAAAGGAGTATGGAGAAATCCCGCCAAAAGCATATACCTGAATAGAGCCATTGTTGCCTGTACTGTGAATGATATTAGACGATAAAGAAATCGACCAATCTTCAATATAAGCATCTTTAACCTCCTGGTTCATCTGGGCATCCGTAACCGTAACGCTGTAATAACCCGGAGTAAGTCCGGTAATAGAGGCACCTGTTGCGCCGGTTGACCACTGAATGTAATAAGGAGCCGTGCCCGTAAGATTGGAAACTTCCAAACTTCCCATCGCACAGGAAGTAAAAGGAGTTACGTTTAACTGAAAAAGTTCATTGCCTCCATTTATGTAGAAATTATCAATAGCAACACCATCAAGCCATTCATTATTATCGCTATAAACCAAAGCCATTTTAAACTGTGTATATCCTTGATAATTTGGCTTTGTGTATGAATATGTTGTCCAATTGACATCCCCGTTTAAGGAACCATGATACAGCCAGGTTAAGCCATCATCATACGAAACCATCACAGAAAAGTATTCCGATACAGTTGGAGTTGAGGTAAATAAAAAGAAATAGTCAAATCCAAACACAAATTCCGTCAGTCCTGTGATATCAAAATTGGGTGTAATCAAAGCATCATGATATTTAAAGCAATTACAGGAATTATCATTGGTTGCAATGAAATTTCCATGTTCAGGAATGATGAAACCCGGACTTCCGAGCGTGGCAGAATCACCAAGTAGCCATCCGCCATCGGAGGCATTGGTCATTTGCTGCCAGCACAAAGGCCAGTCTGCTGACTCAAAATCGCATGTGTAGGGTAATTGAACAGCCTGGGGGCAAACCGAGAAAGGTTGAAAAATTATATTGTTCTCCTCGTGAGTCTCCAGGTAATTGTTTTGGGGGTCTGTAACAAACAGCAAATACATTGCATTTGGGTCTGCTTCGACCGGAACCTGCACAACAAAGCTAACCTGCTGCATTGTATCGGAAACGGAGTGCCAAACCGAAGTCAGACCTACCAATTCATCAATTCCCGGATTAAAAGTTTGATCCAGAGAGGCATAGATTGCCACATTAGCAAAAAATCCGGTGGTATTAAAACCAACATAATGGGATACACATCCAACTTGGACTGTATCACCCGGCGACATGATATTTGTGCTTAAATAAGGTGAAGAAAGGTACAAATCTTCTATTTGCGCCTTTAAGGATAGGGGATTAAGCAACAATACCAATACCAGGATTACGAGTAATCTGATTTGCGTTTTCATTTGTAGAGCTTTTTTCTGTTCTATAAGTAATGTTTAATTAATAAATTAGTTGAATTAGTCTCGATTTCTTAAAATTTTATATCTATCTTGATTCTATAGTTAGTTATTCTCAATAATTTCATCTTTAACATATCTTACTGTTTATAAGCCAGTTAGATATGACTTCCTCTTTCTGATTACGCTTCAATTTGGCAGTAAATCCACCGTGCTGAAAGTAGTATCTATTGTTAAAAAATACAAGTTGATTATAGATTTCTTTTAAAAATTTAAATTAAATACTACTTCTTTACCACTTTGCTTTTAACGAATAAAAGACTATAATATCTTGACCATATTACAATCTATTTGTAAAGTTGACAAAACAACTATCAATGAGGCACATCCTACTCTTGTGCATTTCTTAAAAAACCTTAAACAGTCTTTTTTCGTGAACCTGTGCCATCCTTTTGCGTTTAAAGTGTAATTTTTAATCTGTCTAAATAATACGTATGAGAAACTTGCTTTTAATTGCCGCAGCAGCCACCGTGTTGGCTTCCTGCAACCCATCCTCCAAATCAGCCGGCGAAGCTGGTGCTGTAAAAGACGCATCCGAAAATGCTGTAAGTTATGTTGTTGATAAATCGGCCAGTTCTATCCGTTGGGAAGGAGCTAAAATTACCGAAACCGTACATTATGGTCAAATTGCATTGGCTGATGGTTCATTATCAGTTAACGATGGCAATCTGGATGCGGGTTCTTTCACTATCGATATGAACACCGTAACTAATGAAGACTTGACGGATGCAGAGTACAATGGAAAACTAATTGGACACTTAAAAAGTGCTGATTTCTTCCACACCGAAGCTTTCCCAACTGCAAAATTTGAAATTACTTCAGTGTCTCCAAGTACGGAAACAGGTGCTACTCATAGCATTTCCGGTAACCTGACTATCAAAGATGTTACGAAAGGGATTTCTTTCCCGGCATCTGTAAATATCAGCGATACTGAATTAACCGCAAACGCTTCTTTCACGATTAATCGTAACGATTGGGGTGTAGTTTGGGGCGGAACCTTAACAGACCAAAGTATTAAAGATTATCTGCAAAACAATTTGATTAAAGATGAAATTGCTTTCCAGATTCAATTAAAAGCAAACAAATAACAGCTTACCCTCCCCTGCACAAAATGCCCGGCTACTTCAAGTCGGGTATTTTTTTTGAAATCACCGGAGGATATTTACATTTGTGACTGATAACAAGGTGACTGAAATGTTTTCACTTTTTCGAACCATACATTATCAGATTATTAATCATTTATACGATGCTATGCGAGTTTCAGTGGTTGTTTGGTGGCTGATGTTGATATCTTTCCAAAGCTATGCACAGGTTCTAATTAATGAAGGCAGTAACCGAAATTATTTGTCCATTCAGGATGAAGATGGTGAATACCCCGACTGGGTTGAGCTTTACAACAGCAGCCAGGATACTGTTCTGCTTTTCAATTATTCCCTGACGGATAAACAAAGCGAGCCGACCCGATGGACCTTTCCGGCTGTAAAACTGGCACCCGGGGAATTTAAAACCGTATTTTGTTCCGGAAAAGACCGTAAGCCTGTTTCCAATTTTGTTCATGTTTTAAATACAGGCAATTTCATTCCGGGCACCGGCTGGATTACCCATTCTTTTACTACGCCTTTTCATTGGGATGGAGTATCCAATTTATTGATTAATATTTGTTCGTATTGCTCAACCGGCTACACCTCCAACTCTGTCTTTAGACAACACGAAACATCCTTTAATTCAGTACTTTACTATTTTGAAGATGGAGGTGATGCTGCTTGCGGACATTCAATGGGAACGGTTTCAACCCATCGCCCAAATGTTCAAATAAATGGCTTCCAGATTGGCAATGGAACCTGGCAAAACTCCGGAACTGAGTATCCGGCTCCCTATGGAAACTGGTACTGGGGAGCCCGTCATCAAATTCTGTTCCGGGCAGATGAATTGCTTGCTGCCGGTTTAACCGCCGGGGACCTCAATTCATTAGCTTTCGAGGTGGTTCAAAGTGGCTCGAATACAGTTTATGATTACATCGAATTCCATTGTAAAGCGGTCAGCGAACAAGAATTAACTACCAGCTTTTCTTCACTCAATACGCAAAACTACCTGCATACGAATTTTAAAATTGATTCGGATGGTGAAAAAGTATATCTATTTACTCCACAACAAATTCAAGCAAACAATCTGTTAATCAACAATAAAGACCTAGATCAAAGTGTAGGATTGCTTCCGGATGGCAGCAGTACTGCGACCTTATTTGCCGGTGTAACTCCGGGAGCCAGCAATAATGCGTCACAGGCTTATTCATCCTATCTCCTGGCAAGTACCCATTCGCATCCTTCCGGCATGTATGATGCGCCCATTCAGGTCTCGCTGGATAACCCCAATCCGGCTCCCAGTCAATTGTATTACACCCTGGATGGCACAGAACCCGGACCTACCTCTCTTTTATACAACGGAACTCCGATTGAAATTTACACAAGCAGTGTTTTAAAATCGCGTGCTTATCAGGAAGGTTTTTTACCCGGACCAATTTGTGTGTCAAGTTATCTGATGGGAGTTCATCACGCCACACCAGTATTGTCAGTAGTTACGAGCCCGAACAATCTATACGGCTCAGCAGGGATTTTTGACAATTGGTCGGAAGATTGGGAGCGGACAGCCTATGTGGAGTATTTTTCGGAAGATGAAAATCTGATTTTCTCTCAACGCGCAGGTATTCAGATAGATGGAGGTGCCGGCGGCAGTCGGTCCCATCCTCAGCATTCCTTCCGGGTAGAGCTCGATGATGGAGTCCTGGGCGAAGGTCCTATCTACTATCCACTCATTCCCAATCGGCCAAACCGAAGCAAGTATTCCAAGTTTTACCTACGAAATGGCAGCAATCAATATTTAGTCTTACCTTATAAAGATGCCTGTCAGGTGCAGATTTTAGGGAACGAAACCAATACCTATTATTCAGCCATGCGTCCGGTTTCGGTCTATATCAACGGGAATTATTTTGGCTTGTATGAACTTAGGGAAAAGTTTGATACTGAATATTTTGCAGTCCTGGAAGGTGCCGATGAAGACAGCATCGATATCCTATCCCAAAGTTATTGGTATGGAGGGATGCTTCGTGCAACTATTGGTTCAGTCGAACCTTTCTGGGAAGATGTTACAAAAATCAACAATCTGGACCCACAAACATCCGATTTCATGCAACGCGCTGATTCTCTGGTGGATATTAAATGGTATATAGATTATATCATCGCCGAAAACTGGATTGCCAATAACGACTGGCCATATAATAACATCAAAATTTATCGTTCCAATACGACCCAATTCAAATGGCGCTATTGCCTGATTGATGTGGAATTATCGCTGGCACCAAATAGCTGGACTGATTGCTATTACGATCATTTCAATCTGCTTTATGACCAAGGGAATACCCATCCTTATGTTGGACTTTGGATCCGCGGAATGGAGCATGTTCCATTTAAAAATTACTTCATCAATCGTTATGCGGATGTCATGAATACCTCCTATCAACCGGAGCGGGCACTCGAACAGGAAAGTCAGTTTTTCAATTTTACCGCGGTTGAGATGCAGAACGAGTACCAACGTTGGGGAAATGCCGGTGATATTCCGGGTGAGATGAATTCATTTTACAATAATCATCTCACTTTTCGCGACCAGCTTAGCCTCCGAACGGATGTAGTCCGTGAACAGATTCGTTCA
>JAIPAR010000073.1 GCA_021739985.1 Bacteroidales bacterium
CCCTGCTCAGGAAATCCTCTACGCCAAACACTTGCTGGCAGCTTCGGTAATGGCTGCCCCGGGAGTAGTGGTGATTTCAAAAATTATTATGCCTCAAACCGAGGACATCAATAAAGAAGTTAATGTTACTAAGGAAAAAGTCGGGAAAAACGTGCTGGATGCTGTTTCAACAGGAACCTCCGAAGGCTTGAGGCTGATGGTTAACGTAGCTGCTATGTTGCTGGTTTTCATCTCATTAATCGCTATGATTAATTACATACTGATGAAAGTAGGAGGATGGACCAGCTTTAATGAAGTTGTAAACAATTGGACCGGAGGACAGTATAAAGAATTTAGTCTTCAATTTCTATTAGGATATCTTCTTGCTCCTTTCATGTGGCTCTTAGGGGTTAACTCACAGGATATCATACTAGTAGGGCAGATACTCGGAGAAAAAATTATTATGACCGAGTTTATCGGTTACATCAGCTTGGGGAACTTAAAAGCAGCCGGCGCCTTTGCTGATCCGAAATCCATCATTATGGCAACGTATATGCTCTGCGGGTTCGCCAATTTTGCTTCGATTGGTATTCAAATTGGAGGAATTGGAGCACTGGCTCCCGGTAAACGAGTGCTACTCTCCCAATTGGGGATGCGCGCTTTGCTGGCCGGCACGCTGGCTTCGCTTTTATCAGCCACAATCATCGGCATCATCCTGGGCTAAGTTCCGGCAACCGCCAGGCATAAAATACTTACCCGGCAGGAAACCTGCTTTTCGATACTCAGGATGATTCCTTCAAGCGTTGCGCCGGTCGTAATCACATCATCTACAAGCACAATGTGTTTATCAATGAGCAAACCCGGGTTCGTGAGCTCAAAAATATCGGACACATTTTCCCAGCGTTCCAGTCGGTTTTTCTTCGTCTGTGTACTGCTATCCACCTTGCGGATAATCAAACTTGTATCCATCGGAATTTTCAAAATCTTACTCATACCCCATGCAATCATTTCGGATTGATTATAACCTCGTCGTTTTTGTTTCGATGGATGCAGCGGTACCGGAATAATTACATCAGCCTGCTGAAAAGGAGAACCAAGCAACTCATACCCATACGCTTCGCCCATCCATATGCCTATTTCCTTCTTACCCTGATACTTTAATTGATGGAGGATGGAATGATAGGCACTTCCCTTGACATACCTAAAAAAGGCAGCTGCATGCTCTACATTCACACGTCCCCAAAACAATTTTTCCACCGGATTATCTTCCAGTTCATGATACTTTGTCCGGGGAAGTTCAGTCAGACACTCAAGGCAAATAATCGATTCCTGACGAACCAGCAAAGACCCGCATACCACGCATACAGGTGGAAAGAAAAGCGAGAGAAAAGCCTCCGGTGCGAGGCGCAAATCATTAAAGATACCAGCCATAAAACGAAACTATCAACGGAATACACACCAATCGGCCTGAATCCAAGGTTTTAAAAGAAATTAATCTATGCTTTCATATGGTAAAAACCACGCCAGTTTGATTATTTTTGCAGAAAATTGAAGCCTTGATTATGAATACGATAAACCCGGATTCACCTGCAGGAGAGAAGTTCTCAAATGTATTTAAAAATGATGAAGAAACCCCATCTGTTTTCCGAAAATATCTTTGGATTTTATGGATGATTGTTGCGATTCCGGTAGTGGGAGCGATTTTCATTTTTACGCTTATCTCGTTCGGAAAACTTGGTTACATGCCGAGTTTTGAGGAACTTGAAAATCCAAAGACGAACTTAGCCACGGAAGTTATTTCGGAGGATGGACGATTATTAGGAACGTATTACCGGGAAAACCGAATCAAAGCGGAATTTGTAGATTTATCTCCCAATCTTACCAAGGCATTAATCGCCACCGAGGACGCCCGATTCTACCGCCATTCCGGAGTTGATGTTCGAAGCATCGGTCGTGCTGTAAGCGGTATTTTCCGGGGCGGAAGCAAAGGTGGAGGTTCAACCATTACCCAACAATTGGCTAAAATGCTTTTCCCCCGTGAAGAACTCAATTTTGTGCAATTGGTTTTCCGAAAATTGCGCGAATGGGTTATTGCCATCAAATTAGAGCGATCCTATACCAAGGAAGAAATCCTCTCACTTTATCTGAATAAATTTGACTTTATCAATCAGGCTGTGGGTATCCGTTCAGCATCAGCCATTTACTTTAGCACTACTCCAGATTCACTTCGGATTGAAGAAGCGGCTATGCTGGTAGGAATGTTGAAAAATTCCACCCTCTATAATCCCGTCCGAAGACCCGAACTGACCCTTCAACGTAGGAATGTTGTTCTAAATCAAATGGTTAAATATGGCTATCTGGAAGAAAATCTGGTGGACAGTTTGAAAGCTTTACCGCTTGGTTTGCAATACAACAAGGTAGATCATAAAGAAGGACTTGCAACCTATTTTCGCGAAATGCTTCGTTCCGCCTTAAATCATTCAAAACCTGAAAAAGGAAATTATTGGTCGTACAAAGAATTTCAGGAAGATTCTGCCCGCTGGGAAGATGACCCCATTTTCGGATGGTGTAAAAAGAACTTAAAAAGCGATGGAACACCTTACGATATTTATGCCGATGGATTGAAAATCCATACAACCGTTAATTCGCGTATGCAACAATATGCCGAAGAGGCTGTAACCGAGCATATTAAAGGATATTTACAAGAAAAATTCTTTAACGAAACACGGAAAAAAGTGCGCCCTCCTTTTTCAAATGATTTAAGTAAAGAAGAAGTTGAATCCATTATCGCAAGTGAAGTCAATCAAAGTGAACGGCGAAGACTTATGAAACAGGCCGGTGCCTCTCAGAAAGATATCTTAGCTGAATTCCGTAAACCAGTACCCATGACAGTCTTTGACTGGAAAAATGGAGAAAAAGATACGGTGATGACCCCAATGGATTCCATTTATTACTATTTGAATTTCCTAAATACCGGTTTTATGTCGATGAATCCGCATACCGGCCATGTAAAGGCTTATGTGGGTGGAATCAATTACAAGTATTTCAAGTATGATCATGCCATTCAGGCGAAAAGGCAGGTAGGATCGACCATTAAACCATTTTTGTATTCCATTGCCATGCGGGAAGGATATTCACCCTGTTACGAAGTGCCTTGTATCCCTGTGACTTTCACGCTGTGGGACGGAAGCTCCTGGACACCCAAGAACTCCACCAAAACCAAAATGGACGGGAAAATGGTTACCCTGAAATGGGGACTGGCACAATCGAACAATTACATTTCAGCCTGGCTGATGAAACAATTCTCTCCGGAACCTTTTGTTGATATCATGCACAAAGCCGGAATCAAAAGCACCATCGACCCGGTTCCTTCCATGATTTTAGGAACTTCGGAAATGACACTCTATGAAATGGTTGGGGCATATAGCGTTTACGCCAATAAAGGGTTTTATACACAACCCATCTTTGTTACCCGCATTGAAGATAAATATGGAAATGTAATTTCTGAATTTAAACCTGTATTAAATGAGGTGATGAGTGAGGAAACGGCATATCTGATGCTGAATTTGCTTCAAGGAGTAGTGAATGAGGGAAGTGGAATTCGCCTCCGCATTAAATATAAACTGTCCAATGAAATCGGTGGTAAAACCGGAACAACCAGCAACCAGTCGGATGGCTGGTTTATGGGAGTAACTCCGGAGCTGGTAAGTGGAGTCTGGGTTGGTGGCAAAATCCGCTCGATTCACTTCGGAAGCCTGAGCGAAGGTCAAGGTGCCAACATGGCTTTACCTATTTTTGGCCTCTTTATGCAAAAGGTATATGCCGACCCAAAAACAGGCATTACCACGGATCCATTCCCACGACCTGAAAAGCCATTCTCATTTGACCTGAATTGCAATAGTGTCAATAATCGCGAGAACAATGGTGATTTCGAGTACGACACTGATGATTTTTTTAACTAACAACTAATGGCACGACGTATTACAGCGGAAGAAATTCTTGCGCTGCGTGATTCCGGTTTAACGATTATTGATGTTCGTTCGCCGTTGGAATATGCAGATTCTCATATTCCCGGGGCATTGAATATTCCTTTATTTAGTGATGAAGAGCGCGAGATTGTTGGCACCCGATATAAGCAGGTTAACAAAGATTCAGCTATGTTGGCCGGCTTAGAGTTCGCCGGCCGGAAATTAGCCTGGTATGTAAAGAAACTTCAAAAAATAAGCAAAGAGAAACATATTTTGATGTACTGCTGGCGGGGAGGAATGCGCTCTGCTGCTCTGGCCTGGCTCTTTGAATTTTCAGGCTATCAGGTTAGCTTACTCGAAGGCGGCTACAAAGCTTATCGCAACTATTTGCAGGAAGAATTTGCATGCGATGCCCAACTATTTATTCTGGGAGGAATGACCGGCTCAGGGAAAACAGAGATACTGGAAGAGCTGGAGCGTCAAGGGCAACAAATCATCCATCTCGAAAAAGAAGCCCACCACAAAGGCTCCGCATTCGGGGCTTTAGGACAAGCAAACCAACCCACACCCACCCAATTTGAGAATGAACTCTTTGAATATTGGCGTAAGCTGGACCTCAGCCGGCCGGTTTTTATCGAAGATGAAAGCATTGGCATTGGAAAAGTCTTTGTTCCGCAAGCTTTATTTACCCAAATGAGGACAAAAAGTCTCATACTCATCACCTTACCCATTGAAGAACGCATCAAGCGGATACTTGCTGAATATGCAGGTTTTTCAGATGAAGAGTTAATATCTTCTTTTATCAAAATAGGAAAACGATTAGGACCCGAAAATCTTTCTAAAGCTTTACAATGTATTGACAATAAGCAACATGCAGAAGCCATACGCATCTCCTTACTATATTATGATAAGGCCTATCAAAAAGGTAATTCACGCCGGGATAGCAATCATACTATTCCAATTTCATTTCCGAGCGATTCTCCGGCTGAAAACGCCGAAAAGATTATTTTCCTGGTTTATAATGAGCTGAGCAAATAATAATACGCATTCAATCACTTTTTTTATTTAATTTTGTAAGTCTGTTTTGGAACCAATAGTAGAGTAGATGGATAAAACTAGAGTACTGTTCATTTCGCAAGAAATAACACCTTATCTCCCCGAGTCGGAAATGTCGGTCATTGGCCGTTATCTTCCACAGGGGATACAAGAGAAAGGCAGGGAAATAAGGACTTTCATGCCGCGATTTGGGAATGTGAATGAGAGAAGGAATCAGCTCCATGAAGTTATTCGTCTTTCAGGGATGAATTTAATTATCAATGATACCGACCACCCACTTATTATAAAAGTGGCCTCCATACAATCCGCCCGAATGCAAGTTTACTTCATCGACAATGAAGATTACTTCCATCGGAAAGCAATTTTTCAAGGAAAAGATGGTCATTATTTTGAAGATAATGATGAGCGATTGATTTTTTTCTCCCGTGGAGTGATTGAAACGGTGAAAAAACTTCGCTGGGCACCTGATATCGTACATTGCCATGGTTGGTTTACCTCCCTGGTTCCACTTTATCTTAAAAAAGCATTCCACGACGATCCACTCTTTGCCAACTCCAAAGTAGTGTATTCCGTTTATAATGATGATTTTACAAATACATTCAGGACTGATTTTAAGGCCAAATTACGGGTTCCCGGGATTTATGAACCGGATATAGCCATCTTAAATGACCATAATTTCGTGGATATTTCAAAACTGGCAATTACTCATTCAGATGGAATAATTCAGGGCAGTCCTGAAATAAATGATACACTTTCATCGTTCATACAGCATTCCGGGAAACCGGTACTTGGTTACTATCCGGCTGATGAGATTGTGGACAAGTATTCTGATTTTTATGACCAAATTCTGAATGTACCGAATGAAAAATAGATTCATTTCTTTCCTGATTTTGCTGATTATAACAATTCCCACTTTTGTATCCTGTGTTGAAGATGATTCATTCGGGTATGAATTGCTACCTGGTAAGGATACCCTACATGGCTATTATGATACTTCAAGCCTGTTAAGTGGTTACACGATATTTCAGGATTCAATCCGAAGCGATGAGGGAATTTATAGCAGTGCTCGTCCATATTCCCTGCTAGGTTCCTATGTAGATCCCATTTTGGGGTTTGCAAAGGCTGATTTTCTGACAGAACTTCGGTTATCCTCCAACCTGGTTGATTTTGGGGATACGATGGTTGTTGATTCGTTGGTATTATATTTAAAAATCGCGGAGAAATACGGCGAATTCAGGCAGTTTTCTCCCATGCATATTGCTGTGTATAAACTTTCATCCAACATTCATTTTGATAGCACCTACTATTCCAATATCAATCCTGAGTTGTATTATGAGCCATCCGATTTAGTTGGAAGTTTTACATATTATCCCTCCGAGTCAGATTCCTTAATTCGTATTTCTATTGATACCACCTTGTTAATGAGCATTTTTCGGGATACAGCCATGATGGCGAGCTCTGACACATTCCGATTGTTCATGCCCGGGTTCTATATAACTTCAGATGCTGTCAATCAAGGCGGTCAAATTCTTTCATTCGATATGCTAAGTACCAGCAGTCAATTGAGTTTATTTTACCATTACGAAGCGGATGATGAATTACCCATTTTACCGGCTTCATCCACTCACCAGTTTAACTTCCTGATAAACTCCAGTTGTGCACGGATTAATCATCTAATCCATGATTATCAACAGGCATGGAATCCAATCCAAGGAATAAACGACTCCATGTATGTATCAGACATCGGCTATATTCAGGGATTAGGAGGAGTAAAATTCAGAATTAATACGGCTGGTTTGGAACATTGGAAAGATTCTACAGGAATAGTTATCGTAAAAGCAGATTTAATAATTCCGGTAGAAGAAAACACATCCGATTTTTATGATGTTCCTGACATTCTGGCTTTATCTAAATTGGAAAACGATACGAATTTCTTCCTGTCTGATCAATACCATAATGACACGTATTACACGGATTATTTCGATGGGAGCTATTATCCATCGGAAAAAGAGTATCGATTTAATATTGCGTCACATATTCAGGATATTATTTCCGGTGAAAGCGAAAATCTTCCATTGATTTTATATCCCTATGCCACTGAAAGTCCGGTTCGCCCGAATCGTGTCATCATTAATCAAGCTAATATCCAACTTTCTATTCAGTACATGAAATAGGCTTTCAGAGAGCATTTTTGCTTCTATAAAATCATCCTCATTAGAATTCCGCCTTGTCCTTTAAAAAGCAGCTATATACTGTTAAATTATTACTATTTTTGCGCAACCCTTAATCAATATAAAATGTGTGGAATAGTAGGTTACATTGGAAATAAAGAAGCTTATCCTATTTTGATAAATGGTTTGAAGCGCCTGGAATACAGAGGTTACGACTCAGCAGGAATTGCATTGTCAAACGGAGAAACCCGAACATACAAAATCAAAGGGAAAGTTGCTGATTTAGAAGAATTTGTTTCGGATAAAAATATTAGTGGTGATATTGGAATGGGGCACACCCGCTGGGCAACCCATGGAGAACCAAACGATGTAAATGCTCATCCTCACGAATCCAATGGTGGAAAATTTATCGTGATTCACAATGGAATTATTGAGAATTATTCCTTGCTCAAAAAAAAATTAGCCGGCCATGGTTATCAATTTAAAAGCGATACCGACACAGAAGTGCTGGCCAACCTGATAGAATATTTATATGTGGACGGAAAGCTTACTGCGGAAGAAGCTGTGCGTCTTGCTTTGCATAATGTAACCGGAGCCTATGCTTTGGTAGTCATTGCCAAAGAAGAAACTGACAAATTAATTGCTGCCCGTAAAGGAAGCCCATTAGTAATCGGAATTGGTGCAGGGGAATACTTCATCGCATCTGATGCAACTCCCATTGTAGAATATACACGCTCCGTCATTTATTTGAATGATGATGATATTGCTGTATTAACGCGAGATGGTCTTTCTCTTAAAACCTTAAAAAATGATATCCTGACTCCGCAAATTCAGGAAATTGACCTTGAAATTGGAGCGATAGAGAAGGGAGGTTACGATCATTTTATGTTGAAAGAAATATTTGAACAACCTGATACCATTCAAAATACACTTCGTGGAAGGATTTCAGCAGATTTAAAGGATATTCATCATGGTGGCATATCCGCAGAGATTGATAAAATTATTAATGCAAGAAGGTTACTAATTGTTGGATGCGGTACGTCCTGGCATGCAGGGCTTGTTGGAGAATATTTGTTCGAAGAATTTACACGTATTCCGGTTGAAGTTGAATATGCGAGTGAATTCAGATACCGCAATCCGGTGATTTACCCGGATGATATTGTAATCGCTATCAGTCAGTCCGGAGAAACTGCAGATACCCTGGCAGCTATCAAACTAGCCAAAGATGCCGGCGCAACTGTTCTTGGAATCTGTAATGTGGTTGGGTCATCTATTTCACGGGAAACCAGTGCAGGAATTTATACTTATGCAGGTCCTGAAATTGGCGTTGCATCAACCAAAGCATTTACTTCCCAGGTTACAGCACTCAGCTTCTTTGCCTATATGGTCGGACGTAAAAAGAATATTATAAGTCAGGAATTATATGAGCAGCTAATTTCAGAACTGGTAGATGTACCCGCTAAGATACAGACTGTGCTGGATCATCATCAAACCATACAGGATATCGCTAAAAGGTATAAAGATTCTGAAAATTTCTTGTATCTGGGCAGAGGATTTTTGTTCCCTGTTGCACTCGAAGGAGCACTTAAACTGAAAGAAATCTCCTATATACATGCGGAAGGATATCCGGCAGCTGAGATGAAACATGGACCGATTGCATTAATTGATGAAAAAATGCCGGTTGTAATTGTTGCCACGAAAGATAAATCCTACGAAAAAATCGTAAGCAATATTCAGGAAGTAAAAGCCCGGAAAGGGATTGTTATTGCGATTGTATCGGAGGGTGATACCATTATCAGTGAAATGGCTGATCATGTTATCACAATACCTATGACACATGAAGCTGTTTCCCCTATTTTAGCAGTAGTTCCCTTGCAACTACTCTCCTATTACATTGCTGTTTTACGCGGATGCAATGTGGATCAACCGAGAAACCTTGCCAAATCAGTTACGGTAGAATAGGAATTGAGAAATTGATTCTTTCGGTCAACCAAGTGGAATAATTGAAAAATGCCGATCCTCCCGGACCGGCATCCCCCACTTGTTAAGATTATTTCTCCTAAAAATGATCTACTTACTATGAATGAAGTTGAACTTCATATTTTGCACACCGGTGGAAACACGTAGTTGATATAAGCCGGCGCTAAAAGAAGTAAGTTCTATATTTTGCGTTTGCTCACCTTTGATGATGGAGACAGCCTTGGAATATACCAATTGACCGAGATCATTCCATATTTCAATTATACCCACTCTATCTTCATCTGCAGAAATATCCAAACTTAAATAATCGGAAGCAGGATTCGGATAGAGACTGAGGTTGAGGTTAAGGTTGAGGTTAAGGTTAAGGGATTTGATGACTGCCAGGGTGTTTTCGTGGAAGGTTACATGGCCGAGTTCGTATGGAATGTTTTCAGATCGGGTGGTTTTTCCGGTTTGATGATGGTACGTTTCTACCATGAATCCTACGCTATTGCTTAAACCTGATTTTGCTTGTGCCGTTTTATCCTGTCCCCAAATGGGCATAGCTATCGTTTCATCGGCATAAACAGCCGTTCCAACCAATAATCCATCCCCTGAATAAACGGCCAGCTCATCGCCACGACTTAACATAGTAGTAAGCAATACCTTAGGAATAACAAGGGTCATA
>JAIPAR010000074.1 GCA_021739985.1 Bacteroidales bacterium
GGGATGCTCTATGGGCTCTGTCGTTGGTGGAATTTTTGCCGCAGGAAACCTGGTCCCCTATAAAGAATGGATGCTTAGCCTTTCCAGGGCTAAAGTGCTGGGATTGATGGATTTCACTATCGAGAAACAAGGTTTCCTCAAAGGTGAAAAAGTGTTTGAGGAAATTAAAGAACTTTTTGAAATGCCCTTAATGGAGAACTTCCCGATTCCCTTCACCGCAGTGGCTACCGACTTGAATGCGAAACAAGAAGTGCATTACTCCACCGGCGATTTTTATGAAGCTATTCGGGCATCCATCGCTATCCCCGGAGTATTTACACCGGTCAAACGAGGTAATCAATTATTGGTTGATGGAGCGGTTTTGAATCCTCTCCCATTGAATTTAGTGCAAAGAGATGAAGATTCTATCATTATTGCTGTAAACACTTACGGACCTGAGTCCACCTTATTTAATTCAGGGAAAGTGGATGAGGATGAAATCGGAATTGTTCGCGATTTGCGTGCCTGGATGACGCGCCGGGGTCATCCTCGTAACAAGAAAAAAAGCACCCAAATCAATCATTACAATTCCATTCAGGATATCTTATACAATAGTTATCGCCTCACCCGCGACCGGCTGATTGAGCTCATGCTAACTAATTATCCGCCGGATATTTACATCAATATCCCGTCAAACGCCTCTTCAACCTTCGATTTTCATAAAACGGCCAGCCTGGTGGAAATCGGCCGGCTCGAATGTAAAAAGGCTTTAAGATAGCGTTTGTTACCAATTTGTGTTAGTAAGACGATGCACAATAGCAAACCATGAGTACCGAAACTTACATCTTACTAAAATCAAAAAAACGCAAAGGCCTCGACCTCTTTTATGAGCGTTATGCCAAAGCTTTGTTCCGGTACGCCACACAAAACTGGAAAACAGATGAAGACCTGGCCTGGGAGCTTATCTACCAAACCCTGGATTCCATCATTGAAAAGATTGACCAGTATCAATTTGAATCAGAAGCAAAATTTAGCTCCTTTGTGCTCACTGTTTTTCTCAATCGAATTCGAAATCAGTATCGGCAAGCCAAAAATCATCCCTCAACTATTTCCCTGGAAGAAAATTCCACCGAGCTTCTGCAGGAAGTCGATGAAGAAATTCCGGAATCTCTCCTGATGGGGAAATTGAACCTGGCCCTGCAAAAACTGGAAGATTGGGAAAGAATGCTTTTGCTCCTTAGAGCCCAGCAAATGCCCTATGCCGAAATTGCCCGTTACATCGACAAACCCGAAAATCAGCTTAAGGTCTATTACCAACGCCTGAAAATCAAACTCGAAAAAGATATCAATTTAATCCAAGGAGGTCAACATGAAAACTAAACAGAATTTGCCACCAGCAGGTTCGTTGGAAGACCTTCTGCTAAGCACTTTACTCGAAAACCAAGCTCACCCCGATTACCAAAAATCAATCGAAATGAATGCTACTGTATTATTCTCCGCCGCTACCAGCATCTCACTGCCCGAAAGAACTAAAAATGCTTTCCTGGCCAATTATCCTTCGTTTAAAACAAGCTGGTGGACTCGAAAGGGTTTCATCCAATGGATAGTAGGATTTGTTTCAATCACGGCTATTATCTTATATTTCGTGGCCATGAGAAATCCGATAGAAAATACTCAGATATCTCCCGATTCCAATCCCATGCCGGGAATTGTGGACACAACAAATCATGAAAAATCAGATGCAGACCAACCCCGCAATTCTACGCCAACCCATCCTATTTCCCAAAAAGAAAGTTTTTCGGATGAAAAAAATATCAATTTAGGAGAAGAAAAACCGGAAACTAATCTAACGACTGAGGCTGGCAAACGTCCTGCTGTGCATCTGTCTGGAACAGGAATTGGCAAAATGCCGGAGTTTGACACGAAAAGAGGTTGGGATGATACTCCTTATCCCGATGATGGAGTTGAGATTAAACTGTCAGACTATCAAGTGATTGCAAAGAAATATATCATTCATCAGACAGACAGTAAGCCCTTTTATGCGAATCCGGATAAACGCTCATCGCGGGTAGCGTATCCGGCAAACGCTGCAGATTCAATTAAAAATTTCCCACCAATCCCTCAGGATAAGCCTGTTTATGAACTGCATGTTTACTGCGGCAAACCATTCAAGAATTTATTTAAGCACATGGAGTTTATCAGTTTAAATCCTGAGCCTGTAGAAAAGCCTGATAATCAAATACTTTCTGATGAAAATCCAACCGAAGAAAGCTCTTTCACCTTGCCTGCTCCCATGTTTTATGGAGATATAAAAAAGGATGGACAGCTTAATAAGCTGGATGAAGAAAAACTTGCGAATTTATTTCTTCAGCCCTTTTATATGATGAAAACCGAGGTGAGTAATCTTGACTATAAAGAATTTATGTACTGGGTTATTCGGATGAATGGTTTTCAAGCCATAGAGCGTATGAATTTAGACAGTTTGCCCAAAGAAGCTTTTCAGTATCAATTTCATAATCCTGATAATGAATATGTTAAAACTAATAAATCCTATGTTGTAGATATTTTGCCTCAACGAAATGTTTGGACGAGCGATTTTCCTTTCAGCTTTAATGAGCCCATGGATACCTATTATTTGATGCATCCGGCTTATAGCTCTTATCCGGTGGTGGGAGTTAGTTATTGGCAAGCTTTAGCATATATGGATTGGTTGAGTTGGATTTGGCAATCCCGTCTGGATGCCCGAAAAATTCCCTATCAAATTCAATTTGATTTACCCACCGATTACGAAAGGGAACTTGCCATACGTAGTTATCTCACCCAGTTAGAAAACATTCGATTGCAAAACTCAGTCAATGAGCAGTTTTTTTCCAGTCTTGCCATAAAGCATGTCAATGATTTAGAACTAAGGATGCAGTTGGGAATCTATTCAACAGATAAACTGGATGAGCATTTTTATACAGCACCGGTAGCTCAATCCTATTTCTTTCCCAAAAGCAAAACTGAAATGATAAATCTCGATGGAAATGTTTCGGAATGGTGCAAAGATGGCTATGCTGAGAATTATGCAGCCTGGAGAGAAAAGTACATCCAGCTGGTTGCGCAGGATTCCACCAAAAGTTCTGAGCTTTTGTTGCAGATGGAGGAATATTTTATGCAGTCATGTAACAATCGTGGCGGGAAATTAGTGCGGGGAGCCAACTTTTATGATCAGCGCTTCACGATTGGCTCACAGGACCAAAAAGGAGCATTGTATGCAAAAGCATTTGTGGCACCCGACGAACAACATTCAACCATCGGATTCCGGGCAGTCGTAAGGGTTACAATTAAAAAGCCGTAAAGGTGATTATGCTCCTGGTATCTCGCCTTTTCCACCCAAAAGTCGATAAATGAATTGACTTAGTTTCTTAAAGATGAATAAATCAGCTAAGGAAATAAGAACTGAATAAACCAGGATGAAAGTCCACTTGGAGGGATAATTCCAATCAACGAAGTACAAAATGCTAATCATTATAACTCCGTACCCTAAAACTCCCATTATAAATCGAACTATCTTCTCTTTCATTTCCCTGAATGGATTAACCAATTAGTTGTTTAACATGAATTGGATATTCATTAGCCTCATGAAGTACCATTAATCACAACTCACTCAAGCAGAGTTGTAAATTTAATATCTTTTAGGCTTCAATTTAAGAGTAAAATGAAGAAAAAATCTCTTTCCTCCTTCCTCATCAAATAATCACAACCTACCAAATCAATGATTCAACGAATCAACAAATCAACGAATCAACAAATCAACGAATCAACAAATCAACGATTCCTTGGGCGTTCCCCTACGGGTCGGGCTTTCCGCTCCAAGTCCTCGCGGGGACACAACCATCTACCCACTGCATCGGATTGAATGCCCCGCTCCGGGCTTTCCACTGCAATCCCTAACGCTCCACTATACCTTGGAGGTTTTTCGGTAGAATGATGGACAATTATTCCCTCATTCTAAACCTTCAAGGTTTTAATTGATTCGTTGAGGAGATTCTTCACTCCACTTCGTTCCGTTCAGAATGACAAGGGTTTTGGGGGTACCGGCGCGCGGGTTGCCGGCATTCTTTTCCATTGAACACGGCTTGGAACCCGCGCCAGAACTAAAAGAAGCATCCGTTTTCTATAATCATTGCACCTCTACGAGGTTAACGCTTCCTGAAAGGCGTTTTCCTCCTTCCTCTTTCCTCTAGACCGCAGGTCGTTCCTCCTTCCTCAAGCCGAAGGCTGTTCCTCCTTCCTCTTTCCTCCTTCCTCAGGCGAAGCCGTTCCTCCTTCCTCCTTCCTCCTTCCTCCTTCCTCAAGCCGCAGGCCGTATATTAAAAGCAACTTTTAAGGAAAAATACGTCTGTGAAAAAATCCTACCGTTATGAAAAAGAGTAGCCTCCTCCTGTTCTTCTTTTTTCTCCTGTTTTCAATAAATTCTTTCTCACAAGCTCCACAATGGCAGTGGGTGAAAATCGGTGGTTCAATG
This sequence comes from Bacteroidales bacterium, assembly GCA_021739985.1. Taxonomy (GTDB): domain Bacteria; phylum Bacteroidota; class Bacteroidia; order Bacteroidales; family M50B96; genus M50B96. Next base: position 4,490 of record JAIPAR010000074.1, read on the forward strand.
GGATCGCCATTTAATGATGAATGGAAAGAAAGCACAAGAGAAATAGTAACTGATTCGCATGGAAATATATATGGCATCAGTAATATTGGTAATTTCTATGTTGTATTGGACAGTATAAATTATCTAAATGGCCCTGGCTATGATGATTTCTGCTTGTATAGCTATACATGTAATGGAGAATTTCGCTGGGTTCGCTTCTTTTCCAGTTCAATGCCTGACTATGGAGGAGATGTTGCAATTGATAGTCACGATAATATATTCATTACTGGGAGGTTATCCTTTGGTCAGAATAGTGAAAGTCAAGTTGGAGATACTATTATTTTACAAGACCCAAACTATCTTAAAGTTAATTTTATTGCAAAAATAGATACTACCGGACACACAGATTGGGTCTCGATTCCGGGACCTCAATTTCTTGCAGGATTTCCTTCCGTTCGATATTTGCAGGTAGAAGTTGATAATCAAAATAACCCAATTGTATTGGCAAGGATACAGGATTCATGTACTTATGAGGGTTACTCCATCCCAGTTAAAGGACAATATTTGCTAAAGTTTGATTCAAGCACTGGGAATCTATTAGATGTAAATAGATTAGAAGTTCGAATGATGACAATGAGTGGTACGGATTATAGCTTTTATTTTAAAATTGATTCAGTTGATAATAACATTTATTATATGGGCGAAGTAGCTGATTCCACTGAAATTGGAGAAGATACCGTGCTGAACAATGTAGGAATTTCACAAGTAACGACTCTATTAGCTAGGTTCTCTCCAAATGGAGAGCATATTTGGCATACAGTGGTGAGTGGAATTTGGGGGACTGAATCAATGCAAATGATTTTTGGGAAGCCCGCTATATTAGGAAATTCAATTTATATTAGTGGTTTCACTCAAGCATTCGCAAATTCAAATATTTTAGGTGTTCCTGTAACAAATATAATAGGTGGTGGGATTATCTGGACAAGGATATTTGCTAAATTTAATAAAAGTACGGGTGAAATACAATCAGCGTTAAATTTACACAGTACGGATAATATTTATACTTCTGAACTTGCAATTCGGAATGATAAAGTTATTGCCGCCTGTTCTGGTGGAACTGTTGTTATCATGAATCAAACAGATACTGTCGTTAACTCCTCAGAGTTCATTTCCAATGACCCATTTATTATTGAAATGGATTCTACTTTAACACAGTTTACCTGGAGTTCGGTCACAGAAGCTGCTGGGAAGCCACAGATAAAAGCAATTACGACTGATAAAAGTGGAAATATTTACGTTGGAGGAAGCACAAATAGCACCATATATAACAGTTATGGGGAAGCTACCTGGTCGGTTGGCGGGGATGATTTTTTTATTGCGAAGATTTCAGCCAGCAATTGCTGCGGAAATGAACTTGCAAATCCGGATGCTACGTTAATCTCTTTTGAAGACAACCTGATTACTGTTAATGGCTTAGTTGCAAATCCTGCTGATAGTCTTTACTGGATTTGGGGAGATGGTGATAGTACGCAATACCAAAACTCAGGTACGGACATCTCACATTATTATTCCACTTCCGGTCCTTATTCACCCTGTCTGAAATCGTGGAATAGTTGTGGAGTGGAGGAAGATTGTCTTTCAAATCTTTATTCGGGGATAGCCAACATTCAAGTTGATGACATTAAATGCTACCCAAATCCATTTCATGAAGGAATTACATTAGAATTGCCAAATGCGTTAATTGGAGGCACTTTTGAAGTATTTTCCATTGCTGGTCAGTTACTCTACACACAGCCAATCAATCATTCCACCGAGAGCATCCACCCCAACTCGCTGGATAAAGGCATCTATCTCCTCAAAATAACTTCCCCAACAGGTGCAATCTATCTGAAAAGAGTAATAAAGTTTTAGCGTTCCTCCTTCCTCCTTCCTCCTTCAAAAATTGTTGATTTGTTGATTTGTTGATTCGTTTATTCGTTTATTTGTCCCGAATCGCTCCGCTCTCGGGATTTCGCTGCGCTCAATTTATTTGTTTAACCGCAATCGTATTTCCTCTTTCCTCCTTCCTCTTTCCTCCTTCCTCCTTCCTCTTTCCTCCTTCCTCTTTCCTCCTTCAAAAATTGTTGATTTGTTGATTTGTTGATTCGTTTATTTGTCCCGAATCGCTCCGCTCTCGGGATTTCGCTGCGCTCAATTTATTTGTTTAACCGCAATCGTATTTCCTCTTTCCACCTTCCACCTTCCTCCTTCCTCTTTCCTCCTTCCTCTTTCCTCCTTCCTCCTTCCTCTTTCCTCTTTCCTCAGGCGAAGCCGTTCCTCTTTCCTCCTAATTGAGATTCTTCACTCCACTTCGTTCCGTTCAGAATGACAAGGGTTTTAGGGGGTACCTGAGCGCGGGTTGCCGGCATCCTTTTCCATTGAACACGGCTTGGAACCCGCGCCAGAACTAAAAGAAACATCCGTTTTCTATAATCATTTCACCTCTACGAGGTTAAGCAAATTGTAAAGCATTTTCCTCTTTCTCGAAGCAGGAATGGCATCGGTTGATGAGCGGAAAAACAAGCAAAAAAGTTACTAGGGTTCGGGGCGAAGCTCCGGGATAGGAGGAAGGAGAAGCAAAAACCATGACAAGCTGGAGCGAAGGGGAACCCGCAGGGCGGACGGCTTCCCGATATACCCTTAAAAACAAACACTTTATAATCAGGATGCCGGACGACTTGTCGTGGCTTTTACTGACAGACGATGACGAATACCGATTTTCCTGATTCATGCGGTGGGGTTATTCTTTCGGGGGTTTGAACCCTATCTTAGGACGGTTCTTTTGTTCTAATTCCTGTTGTTTAGATTGTTCGAATTGTTTAAGATATTCAAAGACTACCATAATTTGGTTATCCTGCCCGTTTAGTTTCCTTTCAATGTTTTCCAGACGCTGTAAAATATCTTTATGCAACATCATCATTTCACGTATCCGAATATAAATACGCATAACCTGTATGTTAACTTTTATTGCACGGTCTGAGTTTAAAACACTCGACAACATTAAAACCCCATGTTCTGTAAATGCAAATGGCGGATATTTAGAGTGTTCCCCACGCCCCGTTTGACCAAGTTGAACTTTTAACTGTTGGTGTTCTTCTGAGGTTAATTCAAACATAAAATCTTCAGGAAAACGTTCTTTATTACGTCTAACCTGCTCTTTAAGCCGTTTGGTCTCTACTTCGTAAAGTTCGGCTAAATCACTATCAAGCATTATTTTATGGCCTCGAATGAAGTATATTTTATTCATTAATACTTCATCAGGAATGGCTATTGCATTGGTTGGTTGGTCCTTTCCCATATACTTTTTTATGAGTAAAAATATTCATTGTTTCTTTAAGGTCGCAAGTTGCGACCTTAAAACTTTCAGTTCAACGGATGATACTTATTAATTCCGGGTTTCAGTTCTTCTGTCCCTGTTTGCCTGTACCGCTCCATGCTTCCGGGGCATTTATGCCTCCCGCTCGGCTTAGTTTAGCGAAGCGTAACTTCGTCGGATGAAATAGCGGTCTCTGACCGCAATTATACATTGATTTGTCCCGAATCGCTCCGCGGTTGGGATTTCGCTGCGCTCAATTGATTTGTGTCTTTTTTCATTCCCAGTCAGCCTCAAGCAAGCTCCGCATTTGGGATTACTCCGCTTCGCTCCGTGATCCCCTAGCAGGGAGAGCTACTCAAAGAAAAAGCCGCAACACTTCGTGTTGGGCTTTTTCCGTTGGCGGAGGGAAAGGGGTATGAACCTAATCCTGTAACCGCCTGATTGTAAATCTTTTATTTACCAGTCTTTTCAAACTGAAACCCTGAGAGAAACCAAACTGCCTTGGAGGGCGTTTTAGTCCGTTTTAGGTCTCAACACTAGGCAAATTTAATAAAAAAAAGTCTTGGTAGGTTCATTTTTCTGAAACTATGCCACACAAACCAATTTCAAAAAGAAGATGAGTGATTATTTTTATCACAAAATAAAATGCTAATTGTTTAATTGGTATTGTTTTATTTTGTAATTTTCAGATTTAAAAGGAGATAAAATGTTTACCCCCCCCCCCATTCAGAAAATTTATTCCGCTATTTCTTTGGCTGCTTGATCTTCTTTATCATGAAGAATAAATTCATAATACATGGGGGATTGTGACTGAAACATCCCCCCTTAATTCATAAGGAAAGAATTCTTTCTTTTCGACATTTATTAATCATAAATAACAGACGATGAAATACACGGTTCCAAAACATAGCAATCAGAAGGATTGCTAAAGTGTATTTCACTTAACCATTGTAAAATGATAGACAGATGAAAAAAATACTTTTATTAGTCGTTTTAGGAGTGTTGTTTGTGGCACAAGCAGTAGCTCAACAAGATATTACTGTAGTGAACACATCAAACATTCAGGCAGAAGTAATCGCCATTTACAAATACAATGGCAATGCCATGCAATACATTTGGAATGTCACAAACGGAGGACAAGTTGATTACCAGCATCCTTCAGACCCGAATTATGTTTTGGTGGAGTTTAGAATTAAAGGAGATGGCCCTCCTTCCACAGGAACATACATGTATGGATATGACAATTCTGATATCTTTTATAGTACAAATCTTTTTTCAAACTATAATGAAGGATATTATGATGCCGGAATGTCAGAGCTTCTAATTAATTATATTATTTAATGATATTGCATAGTGGAATAACTTTCCACTATGCACTTTATCTTATTTATTAATTTAAAGAAAGAAGATAATGTCAACTTTAAAATCTATATCATTAGCATTCCTGATTTTTGTTTTTGGTTGGAATAATTCCCAGGCTCAAATCCCAAGTAAAATCGATGCAAACTGGGTGTTTTCATTGCATAATCAGATTTCATTTAATGGTCCATTCCCGGATACAATACCCGGTACTTTATTGGATAGTTCTTCTGTTAGATGCGCTTCAGTTTCAGATGATGACGGAAATCTATTATTCTACACGAATGGTATCAATGTGTGGAATGCAAATAATATTATTATGCCCTGGTCTCACGATTCATGTCCATCAGGCAGCTTGTACCATTATTTCGTTTCAGGACGTTCATCAAGAGTAAGTATTGCTCATATACCACTTCAATTAGAAAAGTATTACATTTTCACATTTAAAGAACATGGAAGTACAGGAGAGCTGGATGCCTATTATACGGAGGTAGATATGAGTTTAAATAATGGAATGGGTGATGTGAACCCCTTCAAGAAAAACGTTTTTTTCAAACAAAATGTATTAGGTGATTTGT
>JAIPAR010000075.1 GCA_021739985.1 Bacteroidales bacterium
ATCTCAGGAGTAGTAATGCTGCTTACCTGTCCATTGGAAACAATCTCATCAGCTACCCAAATGCCAAAATAGGGCGCAAGAGCAATCGCGTCGGCAGTAACCTGGGTAGGGTTGTAGATTGGGTCATTAAACATAGTCACCAGCTCATTGGTGAGCCAACTGTTTGCGGCCTGAACCGGAATAATTTTAACCAGTCTGGCATCGGAGCCAAAAACGGATTCAAAGATGCGGAAGATATCGGCCGAACGTTTTACCGTGTATTTAAAGGCAAGTTCCCATTCGGTACCGGTAAATCCTTCATTGAGTCCCATTTCTGAACATTCATAATGCTGGATATATCCTCCATTCCAAATTTCATTACTATACTCAATATAGATTTTTCGTGCTGGATCAAGCTGATTTAAAAAGAGATGAGCAAGACTATCAATATAGGCATCATCCACTTTATGGGGAATATTTATCCAGCAATCTGCTTGTGTTTGATTGGCAAGGTCGATGATGTATTCCCAGGCAACTCCGGTGCGTGCAGCCTGGGTGTAATTATCATACGGAGTTCGATCTTCCCAATGTTCAATCGACCCTTCATTGGTTAACAGAAAATCCATAAAACGGATAACCTGAAAATCTTTAATATAATTCAGAAATAAATCGGTGTAAGGTTTTGTTTGATAAGAATTTACATAATCCGGTAAGATGAACTTAATAGCATGAACCGGATCCATCACATTGGATTGAATTATTTCGACGATTGTGCTTCCTGTGAGCGTAAGCAAAGTGTCAATTGGACTGTTGTAAATTCCCCATGCGCCATTCTTTAATTCAATTTGACCGGTGCCCGAAGAAATGAATCGATAAGTTCCTTGGGGCATTGCATCGCCTAACTCCCATACAATCAGTGTTTTGATTTTTTGAGGAGGATTAATGCCATCATTATAGGGGATTTCAAGCGGATACCCGTCCGGGCGCAGAGGAATCGAAACTTGTGAATCCCAGGGACCACTATCATCTGCATTGCAGGGAATCCAAACCCTACATTGCTTAAATACATCTGTAAAAACAAATTCAGTAGCGTAATCCGATACATACGATACATTGACTCCAATGGGTTTAGTTACTTGAGCACTTAGCTCAGGTGCAAACCAACTCATCAGAAAAACCAGAAACAGGGGGTGTAAGGTTTTCATGGGTGGTTAACGTTAAGGGGTGTTTAGTTTATGAATGGTACGAAGCAAATCGTCTTCATGCTTCAGTCCTAGTTTCTTTTTTAGTCGATATTTGCTTTTCCGAACACTTTCGGGTGAAATTCCCAGGATTGCGGATAACTGAAACGAGTTCAGATTGATAAACATAGCTGAAATGATTACGAGATCCTGTTGAGTTAAATGGGGATATTGGATAAGCAGTTTAGTCGAAAAATTGGGATATGTTTGATTGAATTTGAGTTGAAAAACGGTCCAATTATCCAACAACATCGAGCCTTTCTTGATTTTTTTTCGCAAACTCGACAAGGCTAATTTCTGTTCCAGACTGATGCCTGGTCGATTTATTTCTTCAGCTAATTGATTTCCAAGAGTTTGTAAGGTGACATTCACTTCGATGGAGCGCAAAGCTTCATTCATTAGTTCACTTTGTTTTTCGTTGAGTTGTGAAATAATCTGAGCATTTGTTGCATTTACTTCCTCAATCATTCGCTTTTGGTGGTCGTAGTAATGTTGCAATTCATTAATTCGGCCTTTCAGCTGCGATTCTATGGATTCAAGCTGGGTATTTATCTGATTTTCCAGATTCTGCTTTTTTTTCAGTCTGGTTTGTATGGCTCCAAGTAATTCTTCGATAGTGAAAGGTTTAACCAGGTAGTCGTCTGCGCCTAAATCCATTCCTTTCCGGTAACTGCTTCTTTCCGATAAAGCCGTGATATAAACAAAGGGAACTGTGCTCAGCGTGGCATCATCTTTTATTAATTGAAAAACATCATAACCACTGATACCGGGCATCATGATATCGCATAAAATTAAATCCGGTTTGCTTTTCAGAGCCTGCTGAACGCCCAGGTAACCATTTGCAGCAACTGTAACTTCAAATCCTTCCAGTTGAAGCACGTCAGCCATCTGGTCACGTAATTCATCCGTATCTTCAATGATGAGGATTTTTGACATCGTATATTTTTACGTAATACTACGAAAATATCCTGAATGAATCAATTATTTTTCAACTCTTTACATAGGGAATCGAAGCGTAAAAATGGAACCCTTATTGACTTCACTTTCAACGGTAATTTCGCCCCCATGCATCTTAACTGACTCATATACAATATTTAATCCAAGTCCGTTGCCCTGGATATTCGATACATTGCTTGCCCGGAAGAAAGGTTTAAACAGATACTTCAAATCGGTTTCAGGAATTCCAATTCCATGATCACTAACCTGAATGATCCATTCGTTAGGTTTGGGGATTAATTCAACTTGGATGTCAGGGATGCCATCTGAATATTTAATAGCATTTGAAATCAAATTGTTTAGCATTTGGGTAAACATGCGATGATCAAGCAAGGCAATTAAGGACTCGTTGGGCGTGATAAAGCTAAGTTTTCCTTTAGCCATGATGGTAGTATTAAAGCCATCGATAATATTGGTACAAAGCCCTACTACTTCATGTTCATGGGGATTAAAGCCGATTTTACCTTCCTGCATGCGAGAAATTTGGAGCACATCATTCACAATATTGGTGAGATGAAGTACATGCTCTTTGATTTTATGCAATCGTAAACTGATTTGAGCTTCTTCCAATTTGGATTGATAAAGGATCAAAGTTTCACTAACCATAAGGATAGAAGCCAAAGGCGTCCTGAATTCATGTGATGCGGTTGAAACGAAACGTGATTTTAATTCATTGAGTTCTTTTTCTTTTTCAATGGCTTGGCGGAGCTGTTCTTCGAGCTCTTTTCGGGGTGTGATATTGGTATGTGTTCCGATAATACGTTGAGGGTTTCCGTTTTCATCAAATTCAACCACTTTCCCGCGGTCATGTATCCAGATGTAGCTGCCATCTTTGCATAGCATACGATGTTCATTGCTATAGACTTCTGCTTTTCCTTCAAGATGCAATTGTATATCGGTTTTGGTTTGTTCCATGTCGTCCGGATGAACTCGTTTCTCCCATTCATCCAGATGATTTTTAATTTCATCTATTTCAAAGCCAAGCATCTTTTTCCATTGTTTGGAGAAATAAACCTCATTTGTCTGAATATGCCAGTCCCATACACCATCTCCTGAGCCTTCAAGCGCAAAATGCCATCTTTCTTCACTGACTCGCAAGTCTTCTTCGGATTTCAGTCTTTGTGAAATGTCCCGGGAAATGCCATAAAGCGCATCTTTCCCATCCCATTTTCCCATGACTACTTTGGTCTCTACCGGAATTTCACTTCCATCTTTGCAGTACAGTGGCACCGGGCAAAAATCTCTATTCCCGGCCAGCATTTCTCCTACGATAAACCCGGCTTCTTCCCGGCGTAGAGGAGGGTGCACTGCCATTACAGACATTCCCTGTAGTTCTTCCCGCGTATAACCCAGCCTGTTTTCCACCACTGGATTTGTTTTAATGATATTTCCTGCAGCGTCTAAAATGAATAGGAAATCATCAATGGTGTCAAACATCAGATGGAAGTTCTTTTGGCTGATTCGGAGGGCGTTTTCTGAATGAATCCGTGCCAATGTTCCTCCAATTTGAGAAGCTATGATTTCCAATGCAATTTTCGCAGTGGTAGATAAACCTTCCCTGGCATCAATTGAAACATTGAGGGTGCCAATACTAGAGACTTCGTGTCGTATTGGAATTATCCCGACTTGATTTAAAATAGTGAATTTGGCAGTAGATTTTCTAATTAGTTTCGATAAGATATCCCGGTGATTTCCATACACAGGAACCCCGGCTGTAACCATCTTATATTGTGCACTTTGTTTGTCATAGGATTTGACTCGCTGGATGAATTCCTCCGAAAATCCCTTATGACTAGCTAAATCTAGCTTTTCTTTATCTTCATCGATTAAATAGATACCTACGCCACCGATTCCTTCAATTTTTAAGACTACTTGCATGACCTGATCTAAGGCTTCCTGGATGGTACTTGTTGCAGCAAGTGAAAAGCCTAAATCACGCGATAATAAGCCATAGGTTTCACTCTTTTTTCGTTCAGTTTTATCAATGCCAATGCACGTATATCCAATTACTTTTCCATCATCATCTTTTAAAACACTAAAGTAAACCAGTACATTCATTATCTGACCATGCTTTGAAACTACATCCCATTCTTTGACTAAATGGCCGGATTCTTTCAGGTATGAGATTAAAGTTTCTTTTTTTGCAGTGTTTTCAGCTTCAGATAGATACAACTGGTGCGATGTCTCCTGAAGGAAATTGGGCTCATTCATGAGGTCAATTGCCGGACGACCTATAAGTTCAGCAGGTGAATAGCCCAGCTTTCTAACTCCATACGGATTAATGGTATTGATAATGCCATGTTTGTCGGCAGTTACAATGATTAAATCAGAATTATTTAGAATTGATTTATTCAGCTCCATCAACTCCATCATGTTACGAGTCCTTTCCTCAACTTTCTGTTCCAGTTGTGCATTCGAAGCGATGAGCATTTCATCAAACCTTAGTCGGTCAAATCCATTCCCAATAATCTCGCCAAGCATGTATAGGAGTGATATGTCTTCATCTTTCCATTCTTTTACTTGAATTACGGAATCAAATCCAAGAAAGCCTATTGTTTTATCGGATGACACTAATGGGATAACAAATACGGATTGAATGTCTTGAGCTTCAAGGATTTCGCGTTCAGCTTGAGCTTCCGGAGGCATTTCACTTACAAGAGGAATATGAACCGTTTCAAATTTATTAAGCTTTTCAATCCACCAGGGCATCAATTCAGTCGGAATCCCTTGTAAATTTTCAAGTTGGGGTTCAATGCCTGTTGCACACCATTCATGCGTGTTATTGCATGATAATCCATCTTCTGAGAATAAGAAAATATAACTACGATCAACTTCAGCAAATTCTCCGATTTTTTGCAAAGCCCGATTGAGGGACAAATCCAGGTATTCACGTTTGAGATGGACAAATTCATTGGATACTTCAGAAACGATTATTTCCAATTTAAGCCGTTTTTGAATTTCCCTACTTCGTTTCTTCTCTTCGGTAATATCAGCGAAAACTTTTATCTTCCCAATTTGTTTACCTTTCCAATTGTAATAAGGAGCTTCCGAGTATGCAATACTTTTCCGCTCTTCACGTGCCGATATAATGTCAAAACTTTCCCAGGTCTTCTTGCTTTCGGATCCATAGTATTCAACTTGTTCCTGCGGACTTAAATCAGGAGGGGCAATGAAATCGCTTAATTTCTTCTGAATCAACAGGCTGGCTGGTGCATCAAATAGTCTTTCAATGCTGGAATTAACATAGAGAAAGTGCTCTTCATTATCCAGGATTACAATACCCTGAGCTAATTCATCCAAAAATGCATATTGACCATTTTTGAATTGATCAACTACATCAATAGGTCCTGATTTTTCTGAAATATCAACAATTTCAAGAATGACCTCCGTTTGGTCATTAAAAGTCAATCCATCGACCAAAAGATGAATGTTTTTATCTTGTCGGTTGATGGTGAAAATTTTACTTTTTCGATCTTCACTTGTTAGCAATTGAGCCAGATATAAAGGGAAGTCTTTTTGCGATTTAGGATCCAGAAAATCAATTAGTTTGGTATTTCGTAGTTCATCGCATGTTTTATTAATACACGCAGCAGCAATCTCGTTTAAATCCTGGATGCTCCCATCTTTTGACAGACGAATATAAGCTGTGGGAGCATATTTGTAAAATTCCTGAAGGCGTATATATTGTTTCTCGGCTTGTATTGCATTTTGTTGGAGCAAATTGAATGACTCTTCCATGTCTGAAATTCGTGCACGTTGTTCAATGATAATACGTTTACAAGTTTCAAGATTATCAGGAAAGATGAGTTCTTGCCCTTTTTGTATTCCAGTAGCTTTCATTTCTTAGGTTGTTTAAGGAAGTTGATTCCGGCCGATTGTCTCGATAAAAATAGCAATCCTGGGTTGGTCATTGCTAGTTGGTTTGACGGGATAGAATTCATGAAGTAAACAATCAATTTTATAGCAAAGGTAGTTCTAGTTGAACAGTACTTCCAATAGAATTCCGTTTTATCTTGAGTTTTCCTTTATTTCGTTGAATAATCAACAAGCTGGTTATCAGTCCCATTCCTGAACCTTGCTGCTCCATCTTATCCCGGTTGAATTGATTGAAAACACCTAATTCATCTAGAATTTCATCTTGTGCCATCGGAAAACCTCTTCCCAAATCCGTAATCGAAATCCGATACATGGTATCTACAATTTCAGTCTGTACGATTACTTGGCTTCCAGGACTTGAGAATTTGAATGCATTGTCCGACAATTCTCTTATAATGAACTCAAAATCTGATTCTTCCAACTGAAGAGCGGTGTTTTCTAAATTTAGCTCTAATTCTTTTTGCCGCGAATATTTCCTGGCAACGCTAGTCGTTATATCTGTCAACATTTGCTTGATATCAAAAACAGTTTTACTGGCAGAAACATACTTTTTAGATACTTCGGCAATATAAGCCAGATAATTATTGATTAGGGTGAGTAAGCGAGTACCACTCACTTCAATATAGGAAGCCATTTCGCTAATTTCAGCCGAAGTTCGAACGCCGGCATCTTGCTTAATGATGCTGGCGAATCCCAGAATTCCATTTAAGGGTGTCAGCATTTCATGGGGGAGTATGCGCATTATTTTTTCGCGCAAATCATCCATACGTTTCTTCATGAAATCATTATATTCTTTTGCTTTTTCAATCCGGGTGTGAATAGCATTGCGCAGCACCTCAGGCGAGATTGGCTTCGTCAAATAATCATCGGCTCCTAAAGCCATCCCTTTCCGGATATCTACTACATCGGCCAAAGCCGTTAAAAAGATAAAGGGGATGAGTGAAGTTTCGGAATGATTACTAAGTTGTTTCCTGACTTCATAACCATTCGTCTCTTTCATGATGATGTCGCAGATGATTAAATCCGGCTTATGTTTTAAGGCTAATTCAAGTCCAACATTTCCATCGGTCGCTTCAATTACTTCATAGCCTTCCAACAATAAATAATCCATGATGGCACTCCGAAGATCATCATTGTCTTCAATAAATAAAATTCTGGTCATTCCTAATTCTAGTTAATTTTTAGGTAAATTTTACATTAAGTGTTAAAGTCTTAAACTTTTTAACAACCCACGTTACAAAAAAACGAAACAATTTTGGTCTAAAAAATGGACAATGCGTGGACAAAATGTAGATGCCAAAAACTTATCAACTTGATAACTTAGCAACTCAAGTACCAAACAAAATCTGTATCTTCGAACTGATTAATTTTGTATTTAGTCCATGAAGGTATTTCTGGCACTCTTTCTGGTTCTCGTATGTATGTATGGAAATGTGCATGCTCAAATGGACTTTCCCGGTGTTCCTTTCATAAAGAATTATAGCAGAGGTGATTATAAAGCTGGAGCTCAGAATTATTCAGCTGTGCAAGACTCACGCGGCAGGTTGTATGTAGGAAATGGAATGGGAGTATTAGTCTTTACCGGAAACTATTGGCAAATTGTCCCGGTAAGTAATAAATCGTATGTGCGCTCTCTTGCTATTGATACCTTCGATCGTGTGTATGTGGGTGCTTACCAGGAATTTGGATATCTGGACACGGATGAGAAAGGAAACTTTGTTTACACGAGCTTGTCAAATCGGATTAAAGGGAAAACGGATCATTTTGCTGATATTTGGAAGATTGGCATTTTGGGCGATAAAGTTTATTTTCAATCCAAAAATCTGCTTTTCATGTATCAACATGATTCGATCGGGTTGATAGAGCCGAAAAATGAATTTGAATTCGCTTTTCAAGTTGGTTCAGATTTATTTATTAGCGATAAAAATCGAGGACTTCAGCAGTGGCAGGATAGTCAGTTTATTCAACCATCCTATGGAGCTTTTTTTGCAGATAAAGAGATTCGGTTCATGATTGAAGCTTCCGATCATCGATTATGGATAGGTACGCATGAGGATGGCCTCTTCCAAATTGAAAATAATAGTATTTCAATTCCCTCGGTTTCATTATCAAATCTGTTGATTCGGGATAAAATCACTTGCGGAATTTCCGCAGATCCGCATTATTTCCTTATCGGTACAGTGCAAAATGGAGTCTATTTGGTTGATTATGATGGAAATATCTTATTAAACCTGAACGCAGAATCGAATCTTCAGGACAATACCATTGAAAATCTTTTTTTGGATAAAGAACATAATCTGTGGATTATGCATGCCAATGGAATCGACTATGCCGAAATAGCTTCGGGAAACTTTATCCTCGCCTCAGGTATAGGGTCAGGTTATGCTTCATCGCTATTGGGTGATGAATTGTACCTCGGAACGAATCGGGGATTATACAAAGGCCATTTTTATAAAGAACGGGATAATCCATCCCGCTTTACACTTGTCCCGGGCACTGTCGGTCAGGTTTGGTCGATTTTCCCTTTGCAGGATGCTTTGCTGATTGGTCATCACCTGGGTGCATTTCAGATTGATAATCAGGGCGTTAAAAAGATATCTGATGTGCCTGGTCACTGGCAGTTCACCGAGTTGAAGAAGCATCCTTTTTACTACCTGGCCGGAACCTATTCAGGCTATGTGTTGTACAAAAAGCAAGGAAACTCCATGACTTTCGTTCGAAAACTGGAAGGCTTTGATGAATCGTGCCGGATTAGCGTTCAGGATGAGCAAGGTGGCATTTGGATGAGTCATGGATGGAAAGGAATTTATTACCTCCGTCTGAATGCAGGACTGACCGGCTTTGAAGACATCATTTATTTTAACGAGAATAATAGCCTTCCATCAAATTTGAATAATGATGTATTTGTTTATAAATCAAATGTTTATATCAGTACTGTTGAAGGTATCTATTCGCCGGCTCCAGATAAGAAAACACTTGTCAAATCCGCCGAAATGAGTAAATATCTTCAACCTGAGAATCCATTAACAAAAGTATTGGTGGCGCCTGACCAGAGTATCTGGAATTTCTCGGATGGTCAGGCTGGGAAGCTCGAAATTCTGACGGATAGTATTTATTTTAATGATGTCCAGTTCCTTTCCGGGATTGTGAATGATTTAATTCCTCCTTTTGAGCATGTAAACTGGTATAATCAACGAGATGCAATTATAGGTACCCGTGCCGGGTTTGTTCATTGGTCAGGTTCACCCGCCCTGGCAGATTCCTATTCTTTTGCCTGTGAAATTAATATGTTTGAAGCGTTGGGCGAAGAAACGAAAATCAGCCTGGGTACAAATTATTTCTGCCCTGAAAATCATGATATGCCCATCCTGAAAATTCCGTTTTCGGCTAACAATTTGCGTATTATGGTCGGAGTAAATTCTTTTGTAAACACGGAAGCTGCTCAGTTTTCCTATCGTTTTGTCCAACCGGAATCTAATTGGTCATCCTGGTCATTAAATCCATGGATGGAATTTAATCAGCTTAAAGAAGGAAATTATACCCTGCAAATTAAGGCTCGGAATCATCAATTGCAGGAAGCACGAATGGCCCAGCTTAGTTTTACCTTGTTGCCTCCCTGGTACAGAAGCTGGTATGCTTATGTCGCTTAC
>JAIPAR010000076.1 GCA_021739985.1 Bacteroidales bacterium
CCCCTGCATCGGCAACGGCTAGTGTGATAGAGTAAGTTTCGCAGGGTGTTACGGCTGCTTTTGCACTAAGGCCTATCGTGTAACCATCGTATTGCACCGGATTAGTAGTCCCTGTAGGATTCTGATAGAAATACTGCGTATTTACTAAATGGTTTACATTGTTGATTGAAACAGGAGTCGTCGTGCTTGGAATAAGGGCGATATTCTCGTTCACATAATTTCCTCCGGCTGGATTTGGCCCTGTCAGAAAGAATGCAAAGACATCATTATAGCTCGAGTTAACATATTCGATATACTCATCCGAGCCGAACACATAATTAAACTCTAAACTATCGGAAGAAGGTACAAAGTTAAAGGTAAGCACCGTGGCATCATGCAGGGCACTGGTTACCAATTGGGCTAAGTCCGGATCGCTACCGGTACCCAGGGCTGTTGTAATACCTCCGGAATTGTTTGGCCCGATAGCATTGGTTGCAGCTCCGGAAGCCATGATAATACCTGAGGTAATATTGGAAAAAAATGGAGTTCCAACTGCGCTGAAATAACCAATTGCCTGGGGATGGCCGACATAATTGATGTCAAATGCTGATACACATCCCGAAACTAAAGTATCGGCAACCAGAACCTGTGGGGAGATGGTGGTATCAACCGTTATAAATTGGGAGTATCCCGGAAATCCTAGAATTGAAAGGAACGAAATAATCAGTAGAAAGTGCTTCATGATGATATATTTTATTAACTACCAAATTAAAACAAAAAGATAGTACGCACAAAGCAAGACTTAATTTTTTAGTACTTAGTTGCCTAAAATACCAAAATTATTTTTTAAGCAGGTTTCCGGCATGCTCCCTGGCTGAGTCATTTAGGTCTTCGCCACTCAAAAGTCGGGCTATTTCTTCCCTTCTTTCTTCATCGTTTAATCGGATAATGTGGGTGGATTTTCCATCTTCAGACTTGAAAACCCGATAGTGATAATCGCCTAAAGCAGCTACCTGCGGAAGATGCGTAATGCTTATTACCTGGCTGCGTGCACTTATTTCATGAATGATTTTTCCGGTGCGGTGTGCGATTTCTCCACTTACTCCGGTGTCAATTTCATCAAAAACCAGGCAAGGTTTATATCCTCGATGGGATAATAACGCTTTCAAACTAAGCATAATCCTGGATAATTCCCCTCCTGAGGCTACTTTGCTTACTTCCTGGGGTTCATGAAGAGGCGTCGCCGTAAACAGAAAATGGGCTTCATCCTGACCAGTTGGACCAACCGTTGGCAACCCTTGCAAGCGAATTTGAAAACGAGCCTGCTTAATCCCCAACATGATCAGGCGGTCGGTAACTTCTGTTTCGATGGCAGGTATGATTTGTTGCCGTGATTGGCTTAATTCTTCGGCCATTTGATTCAATGCCAATTGCTTGACTGCTATTTCATCTTTCAGACTATGTTCACGTTCATCAGCCAGCTGGATGGATGAAAGCTGTATTTCTAAGGATTGTTTAATCTCCAGCAAATCTGAAAGATGTGACACCCGGTGTTTATGAAGTTGCTGATAGAGTTGATCCAAATTTCCTTCAAGTTCAGCTAGTCGATGAGGGTTGATTTCAATCTGGGACGCTTTTTTCTCCATTTCCCGTTGAATATCACTGAGTTCGATTCGGCTGGAATCCAGGCGTTCTTTCAACTCAGCAGCTAAGGGCGCAAATGGACTGATTTGCTGAAGCTGATGCATCGCTTTAGCTAAATTTCCAATTACAGAAAATGACTCATTTTCAAGTAATTGAATTGATTCCTGATAAGCGTTTTGTATATCGCCTGCATGCAATAATTCATCTCGCTCCTGCTCCAGGGTATCTTGATCTTCTGCCTTGCGAAAAGGAAGTTTGGCCAGCGTGTCATATTGAAATTGCATGAATTCCTGCTCGGCCTGAAGTCTGCGATTTTCAGCCTGAATGGCTTGAAACTCTTGCTTAAGTTGTTGCAGTTCACCGAATTTTGTTCGAAGTTCCTGCACGGATACCAGGTGTTGAGCCTGCTCATCCAGAATCATCAGCCGAAAATCGGCATCTGCCAATAAAAGCGTTTGATGTTGTGAATGGATATCAATTAATTGAGAACCAGCTGATTTAAGCTGTATCAAATTGACTGGCGTATCATTGATAAAGGCTCTGGATTTCCCGGAGGGGAGAATTTCCCGCCGCAGGATAATCGGATTTTCATATTCAATATCCAGCGATTCCAGCAAAGGCTTTAGAAAACCATCCGGAATCTCAAATGATGCTTCAACTAAACATTTTTTATCCGGGCTTAGCAAACTGTCTGATTCAGCCCGGACACCGGTCAGTAAGGAGAGTGCTCCCAACAGAATTGATTTTCCGGCACCTGTTTCTCCGGTTAGGATAGTCAGTCCCTGTTGAAAATCAATCTCAAGTTCCTGAATCAAGACATAATTTTGAATGTGAATCCATTGCAACATAAATGTCTGTGATTTTTAATGAGTTATGATATGGGGGCTATTTTCCGGAAGTTGAACTCGGGGTTGAAATACTTTGGCTTTCCGTCGAGGATTGGTTTAGCTTGGAGTACTTACTGGTGTTGGCTGCGTCCACCTCAGAAAGTATTTGTATTACCCTTGATTTCTCCTCAGGAAAAGATTCTGAAAAAATATTAATCAACTCATCGCTTTTAGCATCCATAAAAAGGCGCATGAGGTAGGAATTTGGCTTATCCCGATGAACCTGCTGAAGAAGGCTGAGACTTTCAGCAATTTGCATCCTGCCTTCGGTTGGTTTTTGACCCATTAAATCCAATCCTAAGCGATGATAATTGTAATAGCATTGCCGGACACCTGCATAGCGGGTATTTAAAAGATTTTCAATCAGCCAGTAGCGATTATTCGTCGATTCGAATGATTTCCAGCCTTTTTCGGTTGCATTTTGATTTCGATTGATGATGGATTCAGCTTTTTGGAAGAATTCAGTACCTCCCTGGTAGCTAAATGAGTCATAATCAAATCCTAAAATCGTGTACATCCAAAAAGCAATCACATTCACCAAACTCGAATTACTTCCGGATTCATTGTATTCGAGTTTCTCAAATTCTACATAGCGAACATGAAAATCTGCATCAATCGTATTTATCAGATTGGTGAAGTAAGAGCTATTGTAAACCGGGCGGCGAGCCTGAATGGTAATCTTTCCTTTAAATTCATCCGAAGAAACTTCATCGGTAATGTTAATCATGATGTTGCAATCGATTTTTTCTTCGGGTCCGAAAAAATGATTGGTCCATTTAGTATTGTTGATGAATTCATACAATTCGCTTTGCATGGTACGGTACACCTGCTTGTTGGTTCCCTGTACCTGCTGACTGTTTACCTGTATTTTACAGTCAAATTCCTGAGCTGCAAGGCTAGTCACAACGAAGGCCAACAGGCTGAAAACAATAATCTTTTTAAGCATCTTGATAATTAGGTTTAACAGCGTTTTTTACAACAATTCAAAGATATAATCCGTGATGTCTTTTGCAACATCAAACTTTGATTTTAACTCATAAGATGTGACTTTAGTATTCTTATGAATGATTTTGATTTGATTGGTATCGTGTTGGAATCCTGCTCCCGGGTCATTGAGGCTATTGAGGATAATGATATCAAGATTTTTCTGCTGAAGTTTATGAATGGCATTGGCTTCCTCCTGAGAGGTTTCGAGAGCAAAGCCTACCAGAATTTGTTCAGGTTTTCGTTGTGCCCCAATGCTGGCTGCAATATCACGTGTTGGACGGAGTGAAAGCTGCAAAGAGTCTTTACCACGTTTCTGTTTATCGTCATACACTTTTTCGGGTGTGAAATCGGCTACTGCGGCGGCCAGGATGATAATATCAGCCTGATTTGCCCGGGTCATGGCGGCTTCAAACATATCGGAGGCCGAAACGACGGGAATTGTTTCTATGGCGGGATGCACAGCTTTCACTTGAACAGGTCCGCTAATTAAACTTACAGTAGCGCCCTGGGAAGCAAATTGCTCGGCCAGTGCATAGCCCATTTTCCCGGAGGAGAAATTGCCAATATAGCGCACCGGGTCGATTTTTTCATAGGTAGGTCCGGCAGTAAGGAGTACTTTCTTGCCTGCAAATCGTTCCTGGCTCTTAAAAAAATCGTTCAGGATGTTAACAATTTTCTCGGGTTCTTCCATCCGGCCTTTTCCGGATAGACCGCTTGCAAGTTCTCCGGTTCCCGGCTCAATGATACGGGCTCCAAAAGATTGCAAAATGGAAATATTTTTTTGATTGGCTGCATGACGATACATATCCAAATCCATCGCCGGAGCAATAAATACGGGGCATTTCGCCGACAAATAGGTGGTAGTAAGTAAATTGTCGCAGATTCCATTGGCCAGTTTACCTAAAGTATTCGCCGAGCAGGGGGCTATTAACATTAAATCAGCCCATAAGCCCAAATCGACATGGCTATGCCAGGAACCATCGGTGGAGGCAAAAAATTCAGACTCGACGGGTTTGCCGGATAAAGCCGATAGTGTCACCGGGGTGATAAATTCCTTTCCGGCTTTGGTAATCAGAACCTGCACTTCGGCTCCTTCTTTCACTAGCAATCTTAAAAGAATAGCTGCCTTATAAGCAGCTATACTTCCCGTTATACCGAGTATAATTTTTTTACCTTTCATTATCGGGATGCTTTGCTCTCCTCGTTTTCTTTACGGTAATACACTTCATCATTTAAGAACTCATCAATCGAAATTAAAGTCGATTTGGGGAGTCTTTCATAGAATTTGGAGATTTCAATTTGTTCGCGGTTTTCAAAAACCTCTTCCAAATTATCCGTATAGCTTGCAAATTGCTCCAGTTTTTCACTTAATTCACGCTTTAACTCGGTGGAAATTTGATTCGAGCGCTTTGAAAGAATAGCCACTGATTCATAAATATTTCCTGTTTTGAGTTCCAGTTTTTCAACATCCCGCGTAATAGTGGATGGAGCTGCATTTGTCTTTTTGTAATCCATGTACGATTGTCCTTTATGTTGATATGTACTATTTTTTTACCGAAGCCAGATAATCACTTGCTTTTTCCTTGAGCTTGTCGGCTTCTTTGCGATTTTCGCTCTGAGGAAAAGCGGCGACAAAGTTATAATATTCTTTTTCAGTATTTTGAAACCTTTCTGTTTTTTTTGCCTCGATACTATTTTCAGCTAATAAAAAACTTGATTTCAAGATTAAAAACAAAATTTCTTCCCGGTATTTGGAGTCAGGATATTCTTTCGATGATGTTTTAAGTGCTTGAATGGCAGCTTTATAGTTTTCAAGGTCATAATAAAGCCGTGCAGATAAATAGGACTTTTCTTCCAGTTTTTCGCGTAAAAGCTCAATAATTTTATTGGCTTCTCCAACACGCTCACTTTGGGAATAGCGATTGATGAACGATTGCATCTGTTCAATCGCTTTCATGGTATTACTTTGATCCAAACTGGATGGAGGAGAATCTTTATAATAACAGTAAGCCGTCATATACTCCGCTTCTTCGGTGTATTTACTATTCTTAAAGGTCGATGCAAAAGAGGAAAAGTAATGCCCGGCCATCATGTAATCTTTATTGTAGAAGTAGCAATACGAATAACGAATGTATAATTCCTCCGCTTTATTGGTTCCCCGATAAATCGTAATTAACTCATCAAAAAGGGTTAAAGCACGGGTATAATCTTTTTGATCATAGTATTCATTCGCTTTCTGATACTTCAGTTCATAATCCGAGCTTTTAAGTATCTTTTGATACTCATTGCAAGATGTGGTTATGATGCTGGTTGTCAGAAGGATGACTATAAAAAATAGTCGGCCTTTAAATGTCTTTTTTATCATGCGGCAAAGATAATCAAATGTCCATAAGTTAAAACAATCCCTAATAGATTATGGTAACCGGAACATTTCCAGGTGAGATAAACAATATGAAGAAGAACTTTAATTTCAATGGTCTAAATGTGCAAACTGATGAACGATTTTTTTTGGATAATATTTCAGGATGCTGAGGATAATGATGCACTAAGGAAGCTGGGTCCATGACCGGGAATAATCAGGTCGGACCGTGTGAGGATGTCCCGGCGGCTCTTTTGTAAGGTATCAAAACTCCACACGGATTCTGAATTCCCGGCTGATTCGGCTAATTCTGTTTCATCATCCCAAAACCAAAAAATATCACCGGCAATGCAAACGATTCCTTCAGGGGTTTGAACAAGCAAAGACTGATGATGTTCGCAATGTCCTGGTGTGAGGATGATTTCAATTTCGGGGGATAAAAAATCCAGCGGAAAGGGCTTCATTTCATCTTCCCTAAAAAGTAAACCTGAATCATAGGAGATGATTTGGGCATTTTCAAAGAGCGCCGACAAAGCGATATGGTCGTAATGAGAATGGGTGTGAAAAATGAAATGGATATCTCCGGTTGCTAATCCTCTCTCATCCAGTGCTTTGAGAAGGAATGACCGGTTGCATCCGGGATCGCTAAGAATAAGCTTACCATCCGCTGTTCGAATCAGGCAAACGGTGGAGCTGGCTTTAATCCAGTCATTTCGATGACTTGCATATCCCTGTATTAAAATTTCCAGGCTGGCCATATCTTGTATATATATCTTTAACGATTTTTGGTTAAATGCTGCGATTAGTTCTAGCGAAAGTAACTAATTTCGGCCCGAAAACACGGAAACAATCTGCCAAAATCAGTTGTTTCTGCCAGGATGCTGATAATCAGTTTAAAAATAAATATTTACAATCATGACAAGCTTTCGATTAACCCAGTTTAGTCCGGGTGCAGGATGTGGATGTAAAATTTCCCCGGCCGATTTAGAGGAAATTTTAAAAAGTGAAGTGGCCTTTTATGCCGATGAGAATCTATTAGTTGGCAACGAAAGTAAGGACGATGCTGCGGTGTATGATATTGGAGGAGGTAAGGCAATAATTAGTACGACTGATTTTTTTACACCCATTGTGGATGATCCGTATGATTTTGGTCGAATTGCTTCGGTTAATGCAATCAGCGATATCTATGCCATGGGAGGAAAACCTTTGATGGCTATTTCCATTTTAGGCTGGCCTCTCGAAAAACTTCCGAAGGAAGAAGCACGGAAAGTGATTGAAGGAGCTCGGGCTGTTTGTCAGGAAGCCGGAATTGTGTTGGCAGGAGGACATAGTATCGACATTGCCGACCCGGTTTTTGGCCTGGCAGTAACTGGAATTATTGATAGTAATCGCGTAAAACAGAATAATACGGCAAAAGCCGGGAATCTTTTATATCTGACAAAACCCCTGGGTATTGGAATGATTACTACGGCCGAAAAGAATGGGATTGTGAAAGAAGAGCACAGGCAATTGGCATTACAGCTAATGACTACGCTGAATAAAGCCGGAGCCGTGTTCTCGGAGCTGAGTTATGTGCGTTCGATGACCGACGTTACCGGATTTGGCTTATTGGGCCATTTGCTGGAGATGTGCAATGGAGCCGGTTTACAGGCAGAATTAGATTATTCGAAGATTCCTGTGATTGATGGTTTACAATCTTATATCGAGCAGAGGGCAATTCCGGGCGGAACGATGCGGAACTGGAAGAGTTACGGACATCAGGTTGCTGAGATTACGAAAGAGCAAAGGTTTATTCTATGCGACCCACAGACCTCCGGAGGCTTGCTGGTTGCTGTAGATGAAACTCGGTCTGCTGAATTTGAAAAGATTTCCACCGAATTGGGATTGCCTGTCCATGCATTTGGCAGGTTTGTGGATAGGAGAGAAGGTGAGCCAGTGATTCAGCTCATGATTTGAAAGTATAAAGATGAAAAAAAACACCGAATCCGGCTTTGGTTATAAGCAGGACCCGGTGTCTTTAGAACCCTTGTTACTAAGTATTCAACTTATTATCTTACAACGCGGACATTAACAGCCGAAAGGCCTTTATCTCCTTGTTTTAATTCATAACTTACTTCCTGGCCAGGTTCCAGTCCATCATAAGGTCTGTCAAGTCCTGAGCGGTGTACGAATACATCTTTTTGATTTTCGGTTTCGATGAAGCCAAATCCTTTCACTTCATCATACCATTTTACTTTTCCGTTGTTCATTGTATTGAGTTAATAGCCGGCGGTAATATTAGTTTTTTTTTGCCAGCCTGTTTATTTATCTATAATTGCTTCGGGTTTGAGGTCTTGCCTCGTTTACTACCAGTTCACGGTTGTTAACCATTTTACCATTTAAGGCGGTGATAGCAGCTTTAGCCTCTGCGTCATTGTCCATAACCACAAAGCCAAAACCTTTACTTCTGCCACTAAACTGATCGGTGATAAGTTTTACGGAGCTTACATCACCATACTCTGCGAACAGGTCGCCTAAATTGTTTTCTTTTACCTTGAAATCAAGGTTTCCTACATAAATGTTCATTTCTTATTACTTTTTTTACTACTCTTGGCTTTGAATGAAATTTATAAGGTTGATTATCAACTTGCTAAGTATTTCAATCTCCGCTGTGGCACACTTATTTGTTAGAACTGGATTTTAAAAGTGAGCTGTATTTACCTGAAAGAAATCAGTGCATAAAGCGCAAATCTTCAAATCAAAATCGCGACAAAGGTAATAGAATAAACGAATAAAAAAATTTGTTATGAAAAATGTGTGAAATGCATCAAAATCGGTTATTTACAATCCAGACAATGCAGATGTGCGCTAGATAAATTGATATTAATATCCTCCATAAATAAATTTGTATAAGTGTAAAAGCTGTATTACCTTTGCAGCCCGAAAAGGATCCGTAGCATAATTGGATAGTGCACTTGGTTACGGCCCAAGAGGTTGGGGGTTCGAGTCCCTTCGGATTCACAGGCAAAACCGAAGTCGCGAAGCGATTTCGGTTTTTTGTTTTAGGACAAACCAAGCTTGCTTGGGTTTGGAGTAAGACAAAAAACCGGGAATACGAACGCAGTGAGGATTCGGTTTTGCATGGGCTGAGCCCCCACTTTTAGGATCATGGAATAATCCTGTCCGGGTTCACAAAACAGTTTGGAGCAAGAGTACTTCGACAAGCTCAGCACTAGTATTGAGCAAGAGCGAGATACTCTTGTGATCAAAGGTTTTGTCCCTCAACACTAACTACTTGCCATGAGTAGTGTCGAATGGCTCACACTCAAACTATAACATATATGTTTGATTTTGAAAAACTGGAGGTTTATTCTAAAGCCAAATCATTTAATAAATCTGTTCATGCGCTAATTCAGAATCAGAAATATGACAGGACAACCAACGATCAGCTAAGAAGGGCATCTTTTAGTATCATATTAAATATAGCGGAGGGATCCGGTAGATTTAACAAAAAGGATGAAAGAAATTTTTACATTATTGCCAGAGGCTCGGTTTATGAATGCGTAGCAATATAAGGAGATCGACACTTCTCAAAAACAACAAGCCTACATCAATATCAATAGCTTAGTAATTTCTACCTCAGAGTTAACAATACGGATGAAATAAACTCCTTTAGCCTGGTCTCCTAAATTGAAATCTAATCGAGTTCTGTTTTTTGTATCAAGCTTCCGAATTAATTCTCCTGAGATATTGTGAATCTGGACTGATTGAATGTCCGATCCGATTAAAGTGAATTTATCTGTTCCGGGATTTGGAAATAGATTTACAGGGTCGATAACTGATTCAGTAATTCCTAGAGGGTCATATACAATGATGGATGTTGAATC
>JAIPAR010000002.1 GCA_021739985.1 Bacteroidales bacterium
GGTTTGGCACCTCGATGTCGGCTCGTCACATCCTGGGGCTGGAGAAGGTCCCAAGGGTTGGGCTGTTCGCCCATTAAAGTGGCACGCGAGCTGGGTTCAGAACGTCGTGAGACAGTTCGGTCCCTATCTGTTGTGGGCGCTGGAAATTTGAGAAGTCCTGACCTTAGTACGAGAGGACCGGGTTGGACAAACCTCTAGTGTATCTGTTGTGACGCCAGTTGCATTGCAGAGTAGCTACGTTTGGAAGAGATAAGCACTGAAAGCATCTAAGTGCGAAGCTCCCTTCAAGATTAGATTTCCTTTAAGGGTCGTTATAGACTATGACGTTGATAGGCTGTAGGTGTAAAGGCAGTAATGTCAAAGCCGAGCAGTACTAATTACCCGTAAGCTTGCTTAATACGTACAAGCTTTGCTAACTTTTGATTTACATTTTTAATTGTCAATAAAATATTGAAAATCTTCAGGTGACTATAGCATTGGGGTCCCACCTCTTCCCATCCCGAACAGAGAAGTTAAGCCCAATCGCGCCGATGGTACTGCATTGTGGGAGAGTAGGTCGTCGCCGACTTTCAAAAACCTCAGCGAAAGCTGAGGTTTTTTTTTGCCCTTTTCGCTAGTTTCATCTAATTTTAGCATTATTTTGTCGTTTATTTGACTATGAAAAACTTATGTGCTTTGCTTCAACTTTCGCTTGCTTTTCTCCTTCCCTGGAACAATTCCTTCGCTCAAACTAATCCCATTGACTCATCCCTGGTCTCAACTCAATTTCAACCGGATTTTAGATTACAAACAGACTCTATAACTGTATCTTCACTCCTTTTTTTTCAGCAACTTAGCCCTTCTGTTTACCCATTCCTACGTATCCAGGCAGGAAATGAAGGCCAACATTTAGCCCCCATTTCTTTTTCATCCTTTTTAGGTACAAAATATTCTTCTTTTTCATCAGTTCCCCTGCATTCAGAATTACCAGCTTTCCGGCCAACGTTGACTTCAAAATGGCCATTTTCATTCATTGAGTATTATCAGGCCGGGGCTTCTGATGAAGCGTATCAAAAGCTTCGTGTTATCCACGCCAGACAAATTAATCCCAATTTAATCGCAGGATTTTCAGGGGGAACTCTTTCTTCTAAAGGATCGTTTGTTCATCAGGAAGCTAAACTGTATGATTTTACAATCTGGTCTCGATATAACCTAAATAAGTATTCACTCCATGTCTCCGGGGTTGTTAATTCTTCCAAAAACCAAGAAAACGGTGGCCTGGAATCAGATTCTCTTTTTATCAACCAACTATTTGATTCTCCTAAGTATGATTTGAACGTAAATCTTACGGATGCTCAACTTATTCAGCAAAACAAATCCTTATCTATTCTTAACCGGTTAAGTCTTGATAAAGATTCGACTACTAGCAATCATACATTGAATTGGCTCCTCTTTTACACTCAATCTGATCGCTATTTCTCGGATGGTGGCTCTAATGAATTTTATTACCAATCTTTGGGTTTTGATTCACTAATTAATGCAGATTCTGCTTTTCATAAACAGGTAGGATCAACAATCGCTTATCAATTCCTGACCGATTCTTCATCCTTTTTGCATACGATGCAACTGTCCACTAATTATGCCTATCAACAATTCCGACATCAAGTAGATACCTTTGTTTTTCATAATCTGGACGTGACAATCGATTTCGAACTAAAACCATTCCAAGCGTTCTCCCTTAAGGCAAAAGCTTGTTATGTGTTATCAGGATGGCATCAGCATAATTATCAGTTGAATGCACATGTCCAAAAACTTTTCTCAAACCGTAGTTCCATCACGACAGGGATTCAGACTGAACGACAAAATCCCGATTTCCTGCTTATCCAACAACTTTCTACTTATTATGGAGTTGATTCTCTTTCTGCATGGGTTAATTCTTTCGCATTTGTTAATTGGTCAGATATTACTGACCGATTTCAGATTCGAGTTCAAGCAGGATTTGGAAGTAACTTTTGGTACTTTCAATCATTTGATAGCTTCCATTTTCAGGAGAATCCCATAATGTACGCAGAAGCAATGGCTTCGTATCGTACTCAGAAAAAATGGTTTCAATGGGACTCTAGAGTTCTAATTCAGGTAAACAAGTTAAGTGCTTACAGTCTTCCTGCCTGGCAATTGAACACACGCTTTGCGTTTAAAGGCTCCCTTTTTGAACATAAAGCTAAATTTCGTGCAGGAGCTGAGCTTTTTGTGAATGATGCTCACTATTTACCTTTTTATAATCCGGTATTAAGTCTATTTGGTCAGCAAAGCAATTATGAGCAGGCGATATATCCACTTGTAAATGTGTTTTTACTATTTGAGATAAAAACAGCGCAAGTTTATTTAAACTATGAAAACCTGACCGGGCTTCTATACCCTGAAAATCTTATGATTGCTTATCAATATCCATTCCCATTACCCAGATTTGGTTTTGGAATAAATTGGTTTGCTTTTGATTAAAACTAAGTGTTTAATAATCAAGACAATCTGTTTAATTCTTCAAAGAATTGTTAAAAAAATGTGTTTTAAAACAATTTCTATAATAATATCAAAAGAGGTGTTATCTTTGTAACGAATGCTTGTTAAATAAATCAACAGATAAAACTTAAATAGAAGATTTTAGTGATTTTCTATTTCAAAATATAGGGGGATAGTAAGTTCTCGACTTACTAATAGGGGGTTATGGACATTCGTCCATGCCCCTTTCTTTTTGCTAATCGGTTATCTGGATTGCTTAATTTGAGCAGGCTTATCCCCGAATACATTGTATTTTTTCAACATCTGTTCCATTTCGCTGATAATCATGGCTGTTGCACCCCATATATGATACTCACCGATTTGATAATATGGAACGATTACTTCCTTCCCATCTTTTAGGAATATTTTCTCTTTTTTGTTTATATCATCAAACAAGTCATTAATGGAACATTCGATGATTCCTGCAACTTCAAGTGAGTTAGGTATGAAATCAGGTACTTGATTAAGGCAGGCTACAAAAGGCTGGATATAATATCGACTCGCCGGAATAAACAAAGAGCTTAATTCTCCTGCCAGATTTTTTAAATCGCAATGGATGTTTAACTCTTCTCGAGCTTCCCGACATGCTGTTTCATATAATAGTACATCTTCAGGCTCATATTTTCCTCCAGGGAAACTGATTTGTCCACTGTGAACCGTTTTATCAATAGTTCGTATCATGAAACAAGTAAACCATTCATTCCTGCGTGGATAGAGTGGAATTAATATTGCACTCAAAGTACTTTGTCCTCCTATCATTTCAGGCTTGTGCAGCCTATTTGATGGAGCCATACGTTTTTGAGCTTTAAACCCGGGAAGTGTTCTGGCTAAGGCAAAGGCTACCTGTTCAGGGATGGTATATTGTTCCGGCATGTTCATGCAACTAATGTAAACAATATTTTTTTAAAGATAAAAAAAACGCTGCTATCAAATTGATAACAGCGTTTCAACTATTTGTTATGGATTATTAATCCTCAAGCATCATGCAAGGGCGGTCTTCAAAGTCCTGATTACGACCCATTCTCCCTTTGTTTCCCCTGCCATTTTTTATGCCTTTCCCATTTTTCATTCCTTTTCCGCTGGCTAGTCTGGAGTCAAACAATATACGTTGCTCTTCTGTAAGGAGTTCACGAATGGATAAATGTACCTGGCTTCTTTTCTTGGCAATTTGTACTTTTAGCGCTCCTATAGCGTCAATTTGTGCATCAATTTCCTTTACATTTGGACTATCCATTGTTTGTAAACTGATTAAACGCGCTTTTTTTTCACGAAGTTGATTCTTTAATTGAATCATTTCCTTCTGATGATTTAGCTGAATGGTTTTGATTTTCGCTTTCTGATCGTCGCTTAGACTATCAAAAAAAGGATGGTCCTGATCAATTCGTGCCGTCCCGGGCCTATCATTGTCTAAATTACGATTTCCTCTCATACCGGGCTGGCTAAATGCACTGAGGGAAGTAACTAGAATGGCCATTATCAATAGCATTCCGGCTAGATTTTTAACTTGGGTTTTCATGGTGTGATTTAATTAGTTTAACTTATTACGGTTGGGTCTATTTTGTCTGTTTTCTCTATTATCATGTCTATTCCGAAAAGCTTTTGGAGAATCAGGCCGACCAGATCTCCTTTCCTGGATAAACATCTCATCGAATAATCCTCTTAATCTTTCTTTTTGAGTCTCGTCACAATAACTCGCAAGTCTTAAGAAATGATTGAGTTTTAGTTTTTCAATTTGATTATGATATTGAATGATTTTTTCATGCCGGAGATGAATCTGCTGACTATCTTCAGGTTGATCAAAAATCAAATTAAAAATGTGCTCGTTTTCAAAGGAAATAGAATCTCTCAAGCTACGCATACTACTAAAATGTGATATTCTCTCTTCCTTAAATAATTGAACTTGCTCATCATTCAAATCCAGTTCATTTATTAAGAAACGGGTATTTCTTTCGAGTATAGCCGGTGGTTCCTGGGAAGGATTTGGTTGGTTTAATGGTTGGATAGGATTAAGTCTTGGATAGAACATCCAGATGCTTCCAATTGAAATTACATTAATAACAATTAAAAGGAGAATGATCCACTTATAGATTTTCGTATTATTGAAGTAATTCATGGCTTTTTATTCTAGGGTTGCTACATAATCATCTTCCACATCAAAATACTCAGACGCCAATGTGGTAAGTTCGTTTTGCCGCTTGTTTTCATTGGCCTGATTAAATGAAATAATCATGACGAAACTGTTGACTGTCATCAGCAATATAAATAGACTGATTACCAGGCTGCGGCTTTGAAAAAGTGTGGGTTTATGATTAGTATGAAGTTTTTCTTCAATCGAATCATACAAATCTCCGGTGAACTGATAATGTTGCGGATTATCAAGCAACGAAAGAATGTCTTCCGTTTGCTTCCTTGTATGGTTTGCTTGAGATTTCATAATTTAATAGACGTTTCTAATTTGGAAAACTTTCATTCGTTTACTCTTTTTAAGGATTCTTCCTTGGTGTCAATTTATTGTTTGTTTGGTTTAATTCTGCCTATGTTAAATATTGATACTTGGAAATTAGAATTTCTTTTAGGTTTTTCTTGGATCGATGAATAAGTGATTCAACGGATTGAAGCGAAGTTTCCATGATTTCAGCAATTTCCCGGGCACTTAAGTCTTCAAATTTATTTAGGGTTAATGCAATCCGCTGATTTTCTGGTAATTTCTGGATAGCCTCATGTAGGATTTTGTGTTTTTCTGTTAATTCTAATTCTTCTTGCTTATTTAGGTCAACAGACGGAATAGGGATTTCTTTATCTTTGAATGGGTTGAGAAGCGGAATCAGATTTTGGATTCTTTTTTTTCGATTTTGCTTTCGAAGATGGTCGAGAGATTTGTTAATACTGATGCGATAAATCCAGGTACTTATTTCTGATTCTTGTTTGAACGTTGAAACAGAGCGAAATATCTCAATAAAAACTTCCTGGGCAATGTCTTCAGCATCTTTTTCATTTTTCACAAAACCATAGCAAGTCCCGACTACTTTATGCTGATACGACTCAATAAGTTTTTTAAAAGCCAGCCTGTTTCCTGCTTTTAGCTCATCAATTAGCTTAGTCGTATCTTTCATATAAAATCAACTAATGACCATTAGACGCCCCGAAATACCAAAACTTGTGAGATGGGTGTGAAAACATGTTAAAATTGGGAAAAATTAGCAAAAAAAAAGAGTGTCAGTTGGATGACACTCATTGAAGTGGGCGATACTAGGCTCGAACTAGTGACCCCCTGCTTGTAAGGCAGGTGCTCTGAACCGACTGAGCTAATCGCCCTTATTAAAAGCGCTGCAAAGATAGATTTCTTTTTTTTACTTCCAAATAGCTTAGCAATCTTTTCCGTATTTTTTTCTATGAAATTTTAGCAGGAGGCATATTCTCGACTAATAGTCAGAAGAAGCAGTTTATCAGTATAAGGGAGGATAATGTTAACCTATTGGATGTTTAATTTATTCCTCTCTCAAGTATTCGCTTAGAAAATCTGCAACTACAAAAGTAGATCCTCCAATATAAATTAAATCATTTGGTTTTGCCTGTTTGATAGCTGAATGATATCCAGCCAGGACTGTTTCAAAACAAGAACCTTGCAATCCCAGTTTGCTTGCAAAATCTGCCAACTCGAAACTATTCAGCGATCGCGGCACAGATGATTTAACGAAGTAGTAGTTAGCCTTTTCCGGTAACAACTGTAATATATGGAACACATCTTTATCATTAACCATTCCAAATATAATGTGCAGCTTTTCAAATGATAAGGATTTTATTTGAGCAAGTACAGCCTGAAGCCCTGCTTCATTGTGCCCTGTATCACAAAGTACAGTGGGAGATTCCTGTATGATTTCCCAACGTCCCATGAAGCCAGTGTTTCTTTTCACATACTGAATCCCTTCAATAAAGTGCTCTGATTTTAAATTAAATTTGGTTTTCAATAAATTATAAGCTTGAAATACCGTGCTTAAGTTTTTCTCCTGGTAGCTACCACCAAGTTCGCTAATCCCTTCCATCATTATCCCGTTTTCTCCCTGAATCTGGTATTGATAAGAGAAAATGCCTGTCTTTATCAAAACGGTCTGCCAGGTTTCAGACGCAAATTGAATAGGAGATTGTTTAAGTTTTGCCTTTTCAAGGAATACTTTTTCCGTTTGAGGATGATACTCACCAATTACAACAGGTGTATGCGGCTTAATAATTCCTGCTTTTTCGCCGGCTATCTCTTCAAGGCTCACACCCAGAAACTGCGTATGGTCGAGTGAAATATTGGTGATAATGGATAATTCCGGAGAAATTATATTGGTTGAGTCCAGTCTTCCTCCCATGCCAACTTCTATGATGGCAATTTCTACAGCTTCTTTTCTGAAAAAATCAAATGCCAAGGCTACTGACATTTCAAAAAAACTAGGCTTAATATGTTGAATAAATGATGAATGGTCCTCCAAAAATTGCACAACTGCTTCTTTGGGGATTTTATGTCCGTTCACACGAATTCGCTCCCGGAAGTCAACAAGGTGTGGACTTGTATATAATCCGGTTTTATATCCGGCAGTTTGAAAAATGGAGGCCAGGAAATGGCTGACCGAACCTTTTCCATTCGTCCCGGCAACATGAATGGTTTTGAACTGCTGGTGAGGATGATTCAAATAGTCATCCAAAGCAAGTGTATTGTCAAGATTGTTTTTATATGCTTCTTTTCCAATACGATGAAACATTGGTAACTGACTGTACATGAAGTCTAAAGCATCTTGATAGGTCATTTTTCTAAGGCAATAATAATCGACTTTTATTCGGCAGCAGATAATTAAAATGTAAAAGCAAATTTTGCGTGAAAGTAAGAAAGCGGAGGATAAAAAAAAAGAGGTTAATTCTGTGAAGAACTAACCTCTGTAAGAAAAGTGCATTTTCAATATTTAGTCTTGCAGTTTAGCTTTTAGGAATTCACGATTAAATCGCGCGATGTGAGCGATGGAGATGCCTTTGGGGCATTCTGCTTCACAGGCTCCGGTATTTGAGCAATTGCCAAAGCCAAGTTCGTCCATTTTGGCAACCATTGCTTTTGCTCGTCTTTGTGCTTCCACTTTGCCTTGAGGCAATAAGGCCAATTGAGATACTTTTGCTGAAACAAAAAGCATGGCGGAGGAGTTTTTACAGGTAGCCACACAAGCTCCGCAACCAATGCAGGCTGCAGCATCCATTGCTTCATCAGCATCAGCTTTCGGAATTGGGATTGCATTTGCATCAGGTATTCCTCCTGTATTGACAGAGACAAATCCTCCGGCTTGTAGAATCTTGTCAAACGCACTCCGATCGACCATCAAATCTTTGATAACCGGGAATGCAGCAGCTCTCCAGGGCTCTATGGTGATAGTCTCTCCATGGCTGAATTTCCGCATGTGTAATTGACAGGTTGTCACTAATTCATCGGGTCCATGTGCGCGACCATTGATATATAAGCTACACATTCCGCAAATTCCCTCCCGGCAATCGTGATCGAATGCCACGGGTTCAATGTTTTGTTGAATAAGCTGTTCGTTTAATACGTCCAGCATCTCAAGGAATGATGAATCCTTAGAAACATTTTTGATGGTATATGTTTCGAATTTTCCTTTGGTCCCGGCATCTTTCTGACGCCATACTTTTAAAGTCAAATCCATTTTTTTTCTATTTAAGTGATTAAAAATTGCAGTCCGGATTATTTATAATTACGTTGTTTAACCTCGATATTTTCGTAGATTAAATCTTCTTTGAGCAGTACAGGATCAGTTTCATTTCCCATAAATTTCCAGGCTGCTACATATTTGAATGTATCATCGTAACGCAAGGCTTCTCCATCAGGCGTTTGAAATTCTTCTCTGAAGTGTCCGCCGCAAGATTCTTCCCGATGCAATGCATCAATGGCCATCAATTCGCCTAATTCTATAAAATCAGCAACCCGATTTGCTTTTTCAAGTTCAATATTCATGCTTTCCGGGTTTCCGGGGATACGTAAATCAGACCAGAATTCTTTGCGCAAAGCTTTAATTTCTTCGATGGCCGTTTGAAGACTTTTTTTTGTACGGGACATTCCTACCTTATCCCACATGATTTTACCAAGTCGTTTATGGAAGGAATCAACAGATTGATTTCCTTTGACAGCCATCAGTTTTTCTATTTGTGCTTTGGCTTCTTTTTCAGTTTGAACAAATTCTTTAGAGTCCACGCTCATGCGGGGAGTGTGAATTTCAGAGGACAAATAATGTTGAATCGTATAAGGTAATACAAAATATCCATCCGCAAGTCCTTGCATTAATGCGCTGGCTCCCAGTCGGTTTGCACCATGATCTGAGAAGTTTGCTTCGCCGATGGCAAATAAACCGGGAATCGAAGTTTGTAATTCATAGTCAACCCAAATTCCACCCATTGTGTAATGGATAGCCGGGTAAATCATCATAGGAGTTTTGTAGGGATCTTCATCTACAATTTTTTCATACATCTGGAACAAATTGCCATAACGCTCTCTGATTTTATCAATCCCCAGGCGTTCAATGGCTGATTTAAAGTCCAGATATACAGCTAGTCCTGTGTTTCCAACGCCAAATCCGGCATCGCAACGTTCTTTAGCCGCACGTGAAGCCACATCGCGAGGAACCAGGTTCCCGAAAGCAGGATATCTTCTTTCCAAATAATAATCTCTCTCTTCTTCTTTAATATTTTCGGGTCTTAATTTGCCTTGGCGGATATTCTCGGCATCTTGCTGATTTTTCGGTACCCAAATGCGACCATCGTTACGAAGACTTTCACTCATGAGGGTAAGTTTCGATTGAAATTCACCATGCACAGGGATGCACGTAGGATGAATTTGAACGAAACAAGGATTTCCAAAATGAGCACCACGCTTATAGGCTCGCCAGGCAGCACTTCCATTTGATCCCATTGCATTCGTTGAAAGGAAGAAAACGTTTCCATAGCCGCCGGTTGCAATTACGACAGCATGGCCAAAATGTTTTTCAATCTCTCCGGTAACCAGATTTCGAGTAATAATGCCTCGCGCTTTACCATCAACAAGGACCAAGTCAATCATCTCGGTACGATTGTACATTTTAACGGTTCCGGCAGCAATCTGGCGGTTTAATGCACCATAGGCTCCAAGCAGCAACTGCTGTCCGGTTTGACCACGTGCATAGAATGTTCGGGATACTTGAGCGCCTCCAAAAGAACGATTATCAAGTAATCCACCATATTCTCTGGCAAAAGGAACTCCTTGTGCAACGCATTGGTCAATAATACTTGAGCTCACTTCAGCAAGGCGATATACATTGGCTTCACGAGCCCGATAATCTCCTCCTTTAATGGTATCATAAAATAAACGAAAAACGCTGTCCCCATCATTTGGATAGTTTTTGGCAGCATTGATACCTCCCTGAGCCGCAATACTATGTGCTCTTCGGGGACTGTCCTGATAACAGAAATTCTTTACATTAAAGCCTAATTCGCCAAGACTAGCTGCTGCAGATGCACCCGCTAAGCCGGTGCCAACAACAATGATATCCAATTTACGCTTGTTGGCTGGATTAACCAAATTTTGGTGTGCTTTAAAATGGCTCCATTTTTCAGCTAAAGGGCCATGAGGTATTTTTGAATCTAAATTGCTCATATTTCAATATTTAACAGTTTTATTTAAATAAGAGAACATAAATGGGCAGAATCGCAAATCCAACTCCTATGAGTATAGCATATAATAAGCCCAGCGTAGAGAGTCTCTTTCTCCATTTTTGATTACTCAGTCCCAGGGTTTGGAAGGAAGACCAAAATCCATGACTTAAATGTAATCCAAGAAAAACAGAAGCAATAATGTAAATTAAGCTAAACCATACAATTTTAAATTTCTCGACAACAAGCGTGTAAGTGTCGTGGGTAGCTTGTCCATGGAGAGTTGTTTCAGGAACTGCTCCTTCACCACCAAATTTAATCTTAATGTAAAAATCGGCCAGGTGAACAGCCAGAAAGGTGAGAACCAATGCACCCAGAATGTACATGTTTTTACTTGGCCAGGAAGAGCTTTCAGAATCATTTCTGACCGCATATTTTTCTGGTCTTGCCCGCTGATTTTGAAGGGTTAGAATAGATGCATACAGAATATGCACGATGAAACCAACTCCAAGCATAGGCTCTATGATTTTTATGATCGGATTTGTTGCCATAAAATGTGCTGCTGCATTATATGCATCAGGACCTACCAAAATCATTAGATTCACCACCAGATGAACTAATAGGAAAACGATAAGAAACAATCCTGTGATGCTCATAATCAGTTTTTTACCGATAGATGCGCTGAATAAATTGCTCATAAACTGTTAAAAATTAGTAATTAGTAAGAAGCGTAGAATAATTTTATCTTCGCAAATGTAATTAAAAGTAGATAGGAGTTCAACCAACATCCCTAGATATCTCGATATTTAAATTAATTCTAAAATGCGACAGGAATCATTGCCCTCAACTTTTTTTTCGAAAAATCGACAAGAATTGTGTCAGTTGGTCGAATCAAAATCCACGATAATCCTTTTTTCGAATGATTTGATGTCTCGAAATGGGGATCAATATTTTCCTTATAGACAAGATTCTGACTTCTACTATTTGACCGGAATAGAGCAAGTAAATTCTACATTGGTCATATGTCCGGATCATACTGAAACGGCTCTTCGTGAAGTGCTTTTTATTGATAAACCTGATCCGGATAAAGAAAAGTGGAATGGTTCATTGTTAATCCGGGAACAAGCAAAGGATATATCTGGAATAGAAAATGTGTTTTATTTGGAGGATTTTGAAGGATTAATTCCTCAGTTCTTAATGCAATCAGTGAATATATATCTTAATTCAAATGAATACCCAAAGTATAATTCACAAGTTCAATCTAAAAATCATCGAAATGCATTAATTCTGATGCAAAAATATCCCCTCTTCTCCTTCAAAAGGTTGCAGCCACTCCTGATTTCGATGCGTTTGATTAAAAAACCGGAAGAATTAGGCCAAATTAAAATGGCCTGTTCAATTACGAATAGATCCTTTAAGCAGGCATTAAAAGTACTTCAACCGGGGATAAAAGAGTATGAAATAGAAGCTGAAATTTTAGCTGAGTTTATTCGACAGGCTTCAGATTCTCCTGCTTACGCACCAATTATTGCAAGTGGCAGAAATGCATTGATTTTGCACTATATTAAAAACGCTGCAGTCTGTTTGGACGGTGACCTGGTTTTAATGGATTTTGGGGCAGAATATGGAAATTATGCATCTGATTGCTCACGTACAGTTCCGGTAAATGGACGGTTTTCACCTAGACAAAGGCAAGTATATTCCTCAGTGTTAAAAGTCTTTAAGGAAGCAAAAAAACTTTATATCCCCGGGAATTCAATTCAAGCTATTAACCAACAGGTAGCAGAATGGTTACAAGATGAAATGGTACAGTTGCAATTGCTTACCAAACATGAAATTAAACAGGCCTTACCGGGGAAAGCCTATATGAAATATTATTATCATGGTGCTGCTCATTTTATGGGACTTGATGTGCATGACCCCGGAGGCAAGGAGATAATCTTGCAAGAAGGCATGGTTCTTACTTGTGAGCCTGGATTATATATTCCCGAAGAAAATCTTGGAGTTCGCATCGAAAATGATATCTTAGTCCATTCGAATCCTATTGATTTAATGGAAGAAATTCCTGTTGAAATAGAGGAAATTGAAAACCTTATTTGTTCATTAAAATAGTAAAATATGTTTCAGTCATCAGTTTACGCAAATCGCAGGAATGCACTGCGTTCCGGTATGTCATCAGGTTTAGTCCTGATTCCGGGTAATAATGATTCCCCGATGAATTATCCTGCAAATACCTTCACTTTTAGGCAGGATAGTAATTTTTTATACTTTTTCGGATTAGACCATCCGGGCTATTTTGGAGTGATGGATATCGATACCGGCAAGGATTATATTTTTGGGGAAGATGTTGATATCGATGATATTATTTGGATGGGACCTCAGGATAGTCTGGCAGAGAAGGCCCTTTTTGCAGGCGTTGAATTTACAGGGAAGGTGTCCGAAGGAATGGATTTCATGAAACAGGCTATCGCCCTGGGAAGAAAAATCCATTTTACCCCTCCCTATCGGTTTGATAATCTTCTATTCCTTGAAAGAATTCTAGGCCTAAATCATGCCTGGATAAAGTCTTATGCATCCGTTGAATTAATTAAAGGAATTGTCCGTTTGCGTGAGGTTAAAGAAGATGTTGAAATTCTGGAATTGGAAAAAGCTGCAGCAATTGGCTATTTGATGCACACAACTGCTATGCGGATGGCAAAACCCGGGGTGGTGGAGCGTGAGATTGCTGGAACTATGGAAGGAATTGCACTGGCTGCCGGAGGCGGAGTTTCCTTTCCGGTGATTCTTTCAGTGAATGGAGAGACCTTACACAATCATTATCATGGAAATACACTTACCGCTGATAGATTGTTGCTCTGCGATGCCGGAGCTGAAACAGCTAGTCATTATGCATCCGATTATACGCGAACCTTTCCGGTTTCCGGGAAATTCTCTACCAAGCAACGGGAAATCTATGAGATAGTCCTGGCTGCAAATAATAAGGCCGCTGAAATGGCTGCTCCCGGAATTGCCTACCAACAAGTTCATCTTGCTGCGGCCAGAGTAATAGCTCAAGGTCTAACCGATTTAGGATTGATGAAAGGCAATGTGGATGAAGCTGTGAAGGCAGGTGCTCATGCCATGTTTTTCCCGCATGGACTCGGTCACATGATGGGACTTGATGTGCATGATATGGAAGATATGGGTGAAAATTTTGTAGGATATGATAACGAAATACAACGGATAAACCAATTTGGAACAGCTTACCTCCGACTGGGCAAAAAGTTAAAGCCAGGATTTGTGCTTACCAATGAACCAGGGATTTATTTCATTCCAGCTCTTATACAAAAATGGGAAGCGGAAAAAATAAATTCCGAATTTATTGATTTTCAAAAAGTTAAACAGTATCTAGGTTTTGGAGGAATTCGGCTGGAGGATGATTTACTAATTACACAACAAGGGAATCAACTCATTGGGAATCGAATCCCCATCACGGTAGAAGAAATAGAGCGTTTCATGGCATAAACCCTGATAAATGAACTGATAAAAAAGGCTGTCAAGGAAGCAATAGTTCCCGATAGCCTTTTTTTTTATAATGAATCTCTTCAAAGGCTTGTAAAAGCTAATAAATTCAATAAAAAATAAGCGCATGAGGTTGAATAATATAAAAAAATAGATTATGTTTACTACTTGTATAAATTGGACTAGAAAATAACCAATTAAATAAGAATGATAGTTTTTAACTCGCTTGATTTCAGGCAAGTAGTGAATTATGGATTTGTTGCGTGTACTTATTCTTTAATAAGAAAATCAGTACATGAAATGATTTTGGGCGTTTTGGTAGCATGATTAAAAGGAAATAAAAGCATAAAAAGTACAGAATAATTAATAATTTAAACTTAACATTATGAGAAACTCTACAAATCTCGTTCAATTACCAAGCGGTAATGTTGTTTTCTCAAAGGTTAAATGGGTCGGGCTAATGCTCTCTCTGTTTACCCTATTGATGATAAACTTCAATTCTTCTCTGGCGCAGCAGTGTGGTGTTAGTGTAACTTTTCAGACATCTGATTTCAATGGATCCGACGTTACTTGCTTCGGAGCAACAGATGGTTCTGTTAAAGCCTTACCTATCGGAGGAGCCACCTTTCAGTATCAGTATGCATGGGCGTCCAATACTGCAATCCCAAACCCTGGGAATAGCCAGGTTTGGTACAATCTTAGCGCTGGAACCTATACGGTAACAGTCACAGATATTAATATGTGTACTGCCGTCGGAACTGTTACCCTCACAAATCCTGCGGCACTTTCAATCACTGGTGTAACACATCAAGATGTAACCTGTAATGGGGAAGAGGATGGCTCAATTTCTGTTACCGGAGTCACTGGAGGGATGATGGATGTTAATCAAACCTATTATTATTATTGGTATTTGACTGGCAATACGGATGTCTTTATTCCTGGCACCGGCAATAGCACTTCAATATCTAACCTATCAGGAGATTCCTACAAAATCGTTGTTGTTGATGCTAACAATTGTCAGGATTCTGAAATAATCGATGTTTTTGAAGCTGAAGGA
Organism: Bacteroidales bacterium; assembly: GCA_021739985.1. Classification (GTDB taxonomy): domain Bacteria; phylum Bacteroidota; class Bacteroidia; order Bacteroidales; family M50B96; genus M50B96. Next base: position 14,759 of record JAIPAR010000002.1, read on the forward strand.
ATGACTAAAACAGGTGGGGCAATAACCCATCCATCCTGTTTTAATTATGAAGATGGCGAAATTGCCAATGTTATTATGGACGGTGGAGTTCTACCTTATTCCTACCAATGGTATAAAAATGGTAATATTCTTGTAAATGAAACAACTGAGGGAATATCAAATATTGGAGATGGAACTTATACACTTGAAGTTACGGATCATGATGGATGCTCAAAATCATATACATTTAACGTAATAGAGCCAGCAGCAATCACTGCTAATGTTGTTTTAGTTGATGCAATTTCTTGTAATGGTACAAATGATGGTTCTTTAACTGTTGATATTTTACCTGTCGGCGGAATTTATGATATTATTTGGTCTGGATTAAATGTTAATGGGAATACAAATTTAACTATATCGAATTTGGTACCGGGAACCTATAGCGTTCAGGTACAAGATAACAACGGCTGTCCTGCAACAGGTTCTGCCAGTGGCGATCCTAGTTTACCCGGAACCTGGACTTATGTCAATACAGGTATAAATCATACCTTCTATCTGGCTGCTGCCGATTATGGAATGATTGGAGGAACTCACCAAATTAGCGCAGGCGACTACCTGGGAGCTTTTGTTGGCAACCTTTGTGTTGGATATGCAGTTGTTGGAGCGGATAATACAGTTCTTACAGCATGGGCTAACGATTCTGAAACCGGTGGTAAAGATGGATTTGATAATGGTGATGTAGTTGAATTCAGATTATTCCGTCCTCTCGTAGATGAGTTTGTGATGGATAATGCAACTTTCGAAGTTATCCCGGGTACTGTTTCTAATGGAACGTTTTATGAAGAAGGTGCTTCTGTATTAAATGGTCTTTCATTTCAAGATGTTTATCCAACTTCCAGTATTGCAATGACTCTCACTCAGCCAAGTGTTCTTATGGGATCAGCTGTGCCTACACATGTTTCATGTAATGGTGATGAAGATGGCTCAATCAATTTAACTGTATCAGGTGGAACTTCACCTTATACTTTTGTATGGTCTCTTAATGGGTTGGTAACTGAAGATATTTCAGATTTAGATGCAGGTAACTACATAGTCACAATTACAGACCATAACAATTGTGAGACCACAGCCAATGCTACAATCACTCAACCTGCTATTCTGTCTTTTAATGGTTCCGCTACAATTACTGACGTAGCTTGTCATGGTTTAAGCACTGGAATTATTCAGGCTCCTGCTATCGCTGGTGGAACAAGTCCTTATACTTATTTATGGAGCAATGCTGCTACAACTTCAAGTGTAACTGGCTTAAATGCTGGAACGTATGATTTAACTATTACAGATGCGCATAATTGCACCATTACTGATTCATATGATGTTAACCAACCCGCTGCTGCACTTGCTGCATCAGGTATTACCACCAACATCAATTGTTTTGGTGATTTATCCGGAGGTATCAATTTGTCAGTTACTGGTGGAACAGCTCCTTATTCTTTTGCATGGTCCAATGTTGCAATTACAGAAGATCTCTCAAATGTAGCAGCAGGTAGTTATACCGTTACCGTTTCCGATGATCATTCATGTACTACTGTTGAGACTTTCCTTCTAACTCAACCGGTTGCAGCTCTTTCGTTCACCAATATTACGCTTTCGGAATACAATGGTTACGGAGTTGAGTGCCCCGGAGATGATAATGGATCAATTAGTGTTTCAGTAACCGGTGGTTCTGAACCTTACAATTATAGTTGGTCAACAGGCAGCACGTTAAACAATATAAACACGTTGAGTGCAAATGTGTCATATGTGTTAACAGTTACTGATAATAAGGGTTGTACGCTTACAACTAGCCAAACACTTACTGAACCTGACGCATTATCCTTTACTAATGTGAATGAAAATGTACATTGTGTTAATGGTTCAAATGGATTAATAAATCTGACGGTATATAATGGTGTAACACCTTATACTTATAGTTGGAGTAATGGTCAACAAACTCAAGACATTAGTTTACTTGTTGCAGGAAATTATAGCGTAACAGTTAGCGATGCTAATGATTGTCAACATGTTGAAAATTACACAATTACAGAACCATTAGCAATCTCAATTACAGAAGATTTTTCAGATTATAATGGCTACAATGTTCAGTGTAATGGTGGTGATAATGGAGAAATTGAACTTACTGTTTTAGGTGGGACTGCTCCTTATTTCTATGGATGGAGTCATGATGTGAATGCAACCACTGCTCTTGTAACAGATTTAGAAGCTGGAAGTTACACGGTTACCGTTACAGATGCATTTGGATGTACAGCTACCGAAATTTATACACTGGATGAGCCTACCGCAATGGTCGTTCAAGTTACTCCGAGTCCTGCTCTTTGTAATGGAGATGATAATGGTTCCATTCTTGTCAATATCGCAAATGCCATTGGAGATGTAACTATTACCTGGAATGGTGGGGGGCCAGTCACTATTGACGAACTCAACAATGATTCTTATGGTATATTAGGATTATCTGCTGGTACTTATACGGTAACTGTTCAAGATGAAAATACTTGTTCAGCAGGATCTGCTGTTGCCGCAACTCCTACAGGTTGGGACTATGTTGAAAATACGGGAGCTGATCATCAAATGATTGTACCTGTTGGTGGATTATTTGAAATCGCTCCAGGGATTCCAGTACAGAATGGCGACTATTTAGGAGTCTTCTTCGATGATAATGGTGATAAAGTTTGTGGTGGATTTCTTATCTATGATGGTGTAAATAATTCTTTTGCAGTATGGGGAGATGATATTTTTACCATAGAGAAAGATGGCTTTTTAGAAGGTGAAGCTTTTGTATGGAAGATATTTAGACCTTTTGCCGGAGAATTTGATGCTTTTGTTACTTATGCTCCAATTGGTGGTTCTGTATTCAATACTAATTTGTTTGAAACAGATGGAACCTCTGCCATTACTGCCATGAATTCCAATATTGATTATGGTGAAGTTAACATCACAACTGCTGTAGTTAGTGAGCCGGAAGTGTTAGAAATAGTAAGTATGGTTGCCCCTTTAATTCAGTGTCATGATGAAGTAACTAGTATTACAGCTAATGTTGAAGGTGGTACACTACCTTATACCTTTACCTGGTCTGGTGATGCATCAATAACTTCAGCAATTACGAACAAAATTGCCGGTACTTATGATGTAACAGTTACTGATGCAAATGCTTGTACGGCAATTGCACAGAAAGTAGTAAATAATCCAGACGCTATTGTATTCACTATTGATACAGATGATGTTCTATGTTATGGGGACAATACTGGTTCAGCAGTTATCGCTACTGAAACTGGCGGATACGCCCCTTATACTTATACTTGGGAAGCTGGTCCAGCTACCTTGGCCTTTGGCACTTATCATGTTACTTTAACTGATGCTCAAGGTTGTACGGAAGTTGAAACATTCAATATTAATCAACCAGACACATTAGTTACTACGGCTGCGATTACTCACGTTCTTTGCAATACAGCTGCTACAGGACAAATAGTTTTGACTACTATCGGTGGCACTGCACCTTATGATTATGAGTGGAGCGTTCCTGGTAATACCAATACAATTAGTAACCTGGTAGCTGGTTCCTATTCTGTCACCGTTGAAGATTTTCAAGGTTGTTTAAATATTCATACTATCGCAATTACACAACCAGATCCTATTTCAATTTCTCAATTTACGATTAGTGATTATAATGGGTATGGTGTAAAATGTAATACAAGCACTGAGGGATTCGTAAATATTACTCCTGCAGGTGGGGTTGCTCCTTATTCCTATGAATGGTCTGATGGTCAAACCACACAAAACGCAATTAATCTGGCTGGTGGCTTAGGTGTAGTATATGATGTTACTATTACCGATCACAATTCATGCACTTTCACTAGTCAATCTTATGCGATTACTGCTCCTGATGCACTTTCTGCTGATGCTATCGTTACTTCCTCTTTCAATACAAACATAGGAGGTCCATTTAATACTTCATGTAATGGTTTGGATGGAGAAGCTGAAGTTGCTGCAAATGGTGGTGTTGGAAATTACTCCTATGAATGGAGCAATGGAGACTTAACTACTGAAATTGATGGACTTGCTGGTGGTACTTATACTGTAACAGTTACGGATGCAAATGCATGTACTATTACTGATGTCATTACGGTTACAACTCCCGGACCTGTTAATGTTGAAATCAATCATGCTAGTGATTATAATGGTTTCGATGTAGCTTGTTATGGAGGTTCCAATGGCGGAATCCAATTAGATTGGGATGGTGGCGTTGGTGAATTCGATATCTACTGGGTAAACTGGGGCAATAATAGTAACTTAAATATTGCAAATCAAACAATTACGGTTAACACATTCCCGGCTGGTACATTCTATGCTGTTATTGTTGATGCTAATGGATGTGCTGCTCAATCTTCTACAATTACTTTAGATCAGCCAACCGAAATTACTTTACCAAATCCTGCCGCATTTGCTCCTACATGTCATAATGGTAATGATGCATATATTGATATTACTAATATCACTGGTGGCTTTTCCGATGGCTTACATCCTTATACTGCTTCTTGGTTCTTCCCAAGTAATATTCCTTTCTCTTTGGGTCTGGTGCATACTGGTTTATCACCTGATATTACTTATACTGGTCAAGTTACTGATGGAAATAATTGCTCTAAGTTGATTTATGTTACTACACCAAATATTTCTGAAATTGAGGTTAGTAATATCGCCGTTACAGATGTTTTATGCAATGGTGCCAGTACAGGTGAAATTACCGCTGATGTAATCGGTGGTCATGGTAACTATACTTTTGGAACCAACTTTGCAGGTCCTTATACGGCAAATGAAACAACTGGTTTAGCTGCTGGTACCTATACTTTATATGTTCGTGATGCACAAAATTGTACAGTTAATGTACCCAATATTGTTGTGGAAGAGAATTCACTTATTGTTCCAACAGAAGCAATTACCCATGTTGCATGTAATGGAGAAGCAAATGGTGCAATCACAATTACAACACTTGGCGGAATAGCTCCTTATTCATATATATGGGCTGCACCAGTAAATTCAACAAATAGTGATATTGCTGGTCTTATTGCAGGTGACTATACAGTTACGATTACCGATAGCGAAAGTTGTGAACGTTCATTTACCTATACTGTAACTGAGCCGGATGTACTTGAAATAACTGCTGCTATTGAAATTGATGCCAATTGCTACAATGCTGCCACTGGTCAAGTTGCTTTGACTCTTGCCGGAGGAACACTTCCTTATACCTATGCTTGGAGTAATGGCGCAGACGCTGCTACTAATTCCAACCTGGTTGATGGTTCTTATACCGTAACAGTTACTGATGCTCACAATTGTACAGTAACCGGTACATATACAATTACCGAACCTGCTGATTATACTTTTGTTGGAAGTACAACTACCAATGTTTCTTGCAATGGAGTAAATGATGGTGCAATTAATCTATCTATTCAAGGGGGTACTGGAATTATCGGATCTTTTGGATGGTCAAATTTAGAAACTACCGAAGACCTTGCTAATCTTATTGCTGGTACTTATACGGTTACTTTTGATGATGCTAATGGTTGCGATGGTACCACAGAATTCACGATAACTGAACCAGATGAGTTAGAAGTTTCGTTAATTAAAACAGACATCACCTGTAATAATTATAATGATGGTACTATTAATGCTACTATCGTTGGTGGAACTGAGCCTTACATTATCAAATGGAATAATATTCTTTCACCAGAAGATTTAATGGGTCTTGCTGCTGGTGTTTATGATATTGAGATAGTAGATGCTCATTCTTGTGTAGCAACAGCTTCAATTACTATTAATAATCCTGCTGCCATTCTGTTAAGTGCAGATATCACTCCGGTGGCATGTTTCCAAGGTAATACTGGTGAAATCGAAATTACAGTTACAAATGGTGTTGGCCAATTAACTTATGCATGGACTGGCTCCGCTTCAACTTCTGCTATTGCAGAAAATCTTGAAGATGGAACTTATGCTGTTACTGTTACTGATGCTGGTAATTGTTTCGCTTCATTGGAAGGTTTAATCGTAGTTGAACCTACGCAGCTTACTTCATCTGTTCAAGTAATTGAAGAACAGTGTGTGAATTCAAATGATGGGATGGCATTAGTTACAGGTTTAGGTGGTAATGATTCCCAAAATTATACTTACGTATGGAGCATGATTGGTGCTGGCACAACTGATACCGAATCAGGTATCGAGCCTGGTACTTATTCGGTTACGGTTAGTGATTACAAAGGATGTACATCAGCTAGTGTGTTTACGATTGATGCTGCTGTTCCAATGTCACTATCTTTAACTGCTATTGATGCTAGTTGTGAAAATAATACCACAGGTAGTGTAAGTGTACTTGCAACTGGTGGAACAGAAGTTTTTGACTATGAATGGTCAAATGGCTCTTTGCTTGGTAGTACAGGTGCTGTTGGTACAGGTACTTATTTTGTTACCGTTACAGACGGAAATGGTTGTACGGCAACTGGTTCTAAAACTGTCGAGGCTGATTTCTACTTCAACTTTGATAACGCTGTAAGTTCACCGGTTAGCTGTAATCAGGATGCTGATGGTAGCATTTTAGTTAATTTTGATAACTCACAGGCAGAGCATTATAGCTTCCAGTGGTATAATGCAAATCACATCGCTATTGGTGGAATTATCAATAATGCATTCACCACTACACTTGCCAATCAGGCAGCTGGAGACTATTTCCTGGTTGTTACAGCTTATCCTGCAAATGCTTGTTCAAAAGAGTATTCTTTCTCTATTACGGAACCTGACGAATTGTTAATCAGTAATTATAATATTACAGATGCAAATTGTTATAAAACCAGTGATGGAGCAATTGATATCACAGTAACAGGAGGAAATGGAGGAAATACTTACAAGTGGATTAAAGGAGCGAATTTTATTGGAACAAATCAGGACATTACCGGCTTAAGAGCTGCTAATTACCAAGTTATTGTTACCGATAGTAAAGGTTGTTCAGTTATTGGACAGGCTGTCGTAGGGCAACCTGACTTCCTGACAACTTCATTTGCCAATACAAATGTTAGTTGTTTCAATGCTGGTAATGGTTTAATTAATCTTTCCGTAATTGGCGGGACCGCTCCATTTACTTATGCTTGGGGTGGTGGAATCACAACGGAAGATCGTTCAAATCTTGCACCGGGTGCATATAATGTGGTAGTAACTGACATCAATGGTTGTACAACTGCAAATACGATAACAATTACTCAACCTGCTATTTTAGCTGTAACGGATATTAGTCAATCAATTGAAAATTGTGACGAGGTCACTTTACAAGCTGATGTTACAGGTGGTACTTTACCTTATTATTTTAGTTGGGCAGATAATAATGCCTATGCACCTTTGTTAAGTCAAAATGAAACCATGTTTACTGACAATGAAGATGTCTATTACCTGAAAGTCGTTGACGGTAATGGTTGCGTGATTGAGTCCACAGAAATTGTTGATTTGCCAACTCATATTGGTGTAAACATTACTCAAACACACAACAACATTAGTAATGTTTATGGAGCTATTGCAAATGTTACTAATGGAGCTGGAGGAACAACCTATTCTTGGAATACAGGTTCAACGCTATCTGTCATTGCAAACCTAAATGTAGGATCAACTTATACTGTAACGGTTACAGATATGAATGGTTGTGAAGACACTGATGACATACAGATTGTTGCTGTCATGATTACTGATAATACCAATACTCCTGATCAAGATGTTACCTATTTAGAAGGTAATGATTTAATTTTGACAAATGTGGTGGTTTATCCTAACCCAAGTGCGAACGGAATATTTACCGTTCAAGTTGATCAGATAGATTTATCACATAGCTTCATCAATGTTGTTGATGCACTAGGAAGAATTGTATCTGCTTCTATTACTTCTAAGAACTCTCAGGTAGAAATAAGTATTCCAGCAACTGTTGGTGTATATTACCTGCATATTATTACTGAGTCGAATGCTTTGATTACTAAACAGTTAATCATTAGCGAATAGCAAACTAATATTAATCGGATGGTGGTAACACCATCCGATTATTAAATAAATAAATATTAGCCATATGAAAAAGTACTACATCTTATTGTCACTTTTTATTTCGGTAGCATTAAGTTCTTTTGGACAACAAGTTTTGTTACAGGAGAATTTTAATAGTGCTGCAGCTATACCTGCTGGTTGGGAGACCATCTTAAACGATGGGACTGGTAATCCTTCGGAATGGGAGGTTGGAAGTAATCTCAGTTCAGCCTCTTTTGTTATTCCTGCTAATGATGGAAATTATGCGGTATCTAATGATAATGCTTGTTCCTGTAGTTTATTGGCAGATAAAATAATCACTCCGAGTATTAATTTCACTGGAGTAACCGGCGCATTCCTTCGATTTAAATCTTTTTTACCAAGTCAATTATATCCTAGTGATTCAAAAGGATTTATTTTCTTAGTTGATGCTGGTAATAATTTTATATTCGTAGATGAAATCAATACAAATGTTTCCTGGACTACTACAGAGATTCCTCTGACTGCAGCAAATGGAAATATGCGAATTGCTTTTGTACATTCGGATTCCCTGGCCCTTGCAGATTTTGGAGGCTGGGCCATTGATGATGTTCAAGTTTTAGTTCCATATTCTCATGATTTAACTATCACCTCACTTATCTCACCTGTTTCAGGATGTATGACAAATAGTGAAGCTCTTGCCATTAGCATTAAAAATGTGGGTACACAAATAGCTAACAATTTTTCAGTAAATTATATTCTCAACGGGGGCACTCCGGTTAATCATAATTTTACAAATCTTGGTTTAGCTAGCGGGCAGGTACATAATTATACTTTTTTGGATCCTGTTAATCTGAATGGTGGTGCAGCTAATAATATTGTTGTTTCAGTTGTTTGGGCCAATGATTTAAATGTTTCCAATAATAGTCTCAGTTCTATTGTTAGTCGCGATTCTACTTTAACGGTAGGTACAATCGAAACATTTAATGGAAACACAAGTTATATGTATGATGTTGAAGCGAATGCGAAAGCTACAGCTTCATTATCAAATAGTCAGGCCGTTTTAGGTGGCATAAATGCACCAGGATGGACGGGTGGAGTTGGAAATACAACTGCAGCGAATGCATGGAATGATAATTCTGCGTTTCATTCATCTGTCGTACTAGCTTGTAATGGTGGTCAGGTTCCGCAAATCAATAAAAGTTTAGAATTAAGCTTTGATTTACGTCAGGAGACTGGTTCATCTGTTTTATACAATTGGTTTGGTGTATTTGTCAACAATGTACAAATTGCTGATCAAAATGGTGTGTTAAATTTTAACCCTTTAACACAAAATGCTGATATTTTCGTTACACGAACTTTTAATCTATCCGCATTTAAAAATACCGCATTTACTTTAGAATTACGTGCCAGTACTAAAAATTCAACTGATAAAGTATTCATTGACAATATTATAGTTAATGAAAGAAATGAGTTTGATGCCGGCGTTGTTTCCATTTTGTCACCTGAATCAAATTGTGGTTTGACTGCTACTCAAAATTTGCAGTTGACAATCAAAAATTATGGACTGACGTCGCTTATCAATGTGCCGATTTATTATCAAGTAGATAATGGTACAGCTCAACTTGCTGGTATTTATGCTGGTCCTTTAGCAATAGGTGCAACTAGTTCAACAATTACTTTTAACAATTTACCGATGAGTGCGTTGGCAAACGCAGGTTCACATACGTTAAAAGTATATACTTTTGTTTCTGGAGACAATCTAAATAGTTCGAATGATTATCAAATAATTAATTTGATTAATCAGCCTGAAATTGCAATTTTCCCTTATGAAGAAGACTTTGAAGGAAATTCAAACTGGTCCTTCTCCGGTACGAATTCTAGCTGGGAGATTGGTATCCCTGCAGGTGTCGAGATTACTCCAACGGTTGCAGGCTCTAAGGCTTTAATTACAAATGCTGACGGTAATTATAATTATAATGAAGTTTCTTATGCTACTTCACCTTGCTTTGACTTTACTTCATTATCGAATGCATATATCGAATTTAGCCTAAATGTTCATTCAGATCCAGAGGATGATGGAGCTCAAATTCAATATTCTATTAACAATGGAGCATGGACATTATTGGGGACTGTTCCTGCACCTCCAAACCCAACAAATTGGTATTTTGATAATGTAACTTCTTTAGGAAATACCGGTGGATGGTCTGCTGAGACAAATGAATGGATAACAGCAAGTTATGATTTGGGCAATGCTCCATTTGCAAATGCTGCCAATGTACGCTTCCGCGTAAAATTTGCTTCTGATAATGATAATACGGGTCCATTAGGTAACGTAGATTATGATGGGATTGCAATTGATAATATTTATATTGGCGAATCTCAAGCAAACTTTGATTTGAAAGCAAATGGCATTACTGCTCCATCATCAGGTAGTAACTTAAGCAATTCGGAAAGTATATCAGTTTTGGTTACGAATACTGGTCTCCAAGCAATTACTTCCTTTAATGTTTCTTATCAGGTAAATGCATTACCTGTTGTTACAGAAACATTTAACCAAGCCATAGCTTCAGGGGCTAGTGCAACTGTAACATTTTCTACAGGAGCTGATTTCTCTACTGTTGGCACTTATACTATTACAGCAACGGTTGATTTAGCTGCTGATGGAAATGTTACAAATAATTCAACTAGCTCAACAATCATTAATGAATTATTAGTTAATACCTATCCTTATACAGAGAATTTTGATGGACTGAATCACCAATGGGTATCTGGAGGTGTATTTAGTAGTTGGCAACTCGTAGTACCAACAGGTACATCGGTAGTTGGTGATCCATTAACAAGCCCTGCTACAGATTTAGTATGGGTAACCAATGCTAATGCTGGTGGGTATTATAATTCGGAAAATAGTTATGTTCAAAGTCCAGAATTCGATTTCACGAATTTAATAGAGCCCGCTGTATCTATGCGTATTTCGTACAATACGGAACCAGATAGTGATGGCGCAAGACTGGAAATATCAACTGATGGAGGGATTACTTTCTCTGCTGTTGGTGTTCTGGCAACGCCTCCCAATGTTGAAAACTGGTATGTAAACCCGGTGGATGCTTTTGGTGGAGCCGCAGGATGGACTGGAACAAGATCATGGGTTAATGCTACTCAGGATTTAACTGCTTTTGCCGGTCAAGCCAGCGTTATTTTCCGCGTGTATTTTAAAGCAGACGCCAATGTTAGTGATGAAGGATTTGCTTTTGATGATTTTTCTGTAATTGAAGCAGCTCCGCATGATTTGGCCGTAACAGCCTGGACCACGCAACCAACAGGTTGTGGTTTAACTAACGCTGAGGCTATTACAATAACTGTTCAGAATAATGGTGTGTTTGCAGAAACTGAGTTTGATGCAACATATACTATTGACTTGGATGGAAATTTGGTCACTGTTACTGAAACGGTAAGTGGAATTAACCTGGCTCCAAATACCAGCATGAACTATACTTTCCAACAGCTTGCAAATTTTGATGCAACCGGAAGTTATGTCTGCTCTGCTACGGTTACTATACCTAATGATGCAAGTGCCGGAAACAATACGGTTAACGAGATTATCAACAGCTTTGATGTGATTTCAACTTTCCCGGCTGTTTATACATTTGAAACTTCAGATGGAGGTTGGTTCACAGGTGGTACGAATAGCTCTTTTGAGTTAGGTGTGCCTGCTGCAGGTAACACTGTTATCAATGCAGCTGCTGAAGGTGCTAAAGCGTGGGTTTCAAATTTAGATGGTAGTCATAATGCTAGTGAAAATTCATACCTAGAAAGTCAGTGCTATAACTTCTCCGGCATCTTAGTTCCTGCTATTAGTTTCGATTACATTATTAATACTGAGATTTTCAATGGAACTATTGCTTTTGATGGTGCTCGTCTGGAAGTTTCTATCGATGGTGGTACAACATGGTCAGTTGTTGGAAATGTAAATGATACAACAAATTGGTATAATTATGCCACTATTAGTAATTTTAACGAAACTCAAGGTTGGGCGGGAACAACAGCATCTTGGACTCACACTACTTATCAGTTAGATAATTTAGCGAATGCTCCAAGTGTTAAATTTAGATTTGCCTTCAAAACAGACGGATTTAACACCAGTCTATATGAAGGCTTTGGAGTTGATAATATCCGTATTTTTAATGATATGCCAAATGATGTAGCTGTTACAGCTATAGCTAGTTTGGATAATTGTGAGTTCATCAATGATGTGGATGTGACAATAACTGTTAAGAATTTTGCTGTTGGTTATACCCATATGGCAGGAACTCAGATTCCAGTTTCTTTCACATTTGATGGAAATACGTATAATGAGAATCTTACTTTAGCCGCTAATTTAGCCCCTGGTGAAACAGTAAATTATACTTTTACTGCCACAATTGATATTCCAGCTGCTAATTCTTATGCTATAAGCGCTACAACCAATTTGCAATTTGATTTGGATGGTGCCAACGATGAGTTTACTACTTCTTTCAATTCCTATGCTACTCCAATCCTGAGCGAAACGATTACGAATGTAACCTGTTTCGGTTTAATGGATGGTTCTATAGCTTTAGCAAACAATCCTGGATTCACCTATTTATGGAGTGTTAATGCAAATAGTGCTATCACCGAAGGAGTATCTAATCTAGCTGCCGGCAGCTATTTTGTTACTATAACAAGTGGCAATAATTGCGTTCTTGAAGCTGGTCCTATCCTTGTAACAGAACCTACGGAGCTTACTGCTTCTGGTGTTTACACAAACGCCACTTGCAATGGAGCAAGTGATGGAAGTATTGATGTTACAATCAATGGTGGAACCTTGCCTTATTCAGCGATTTGGAATGCTGGAGCTTATACCAGCGAGGATTTAAGTGGTATTGGAGCAGGTGTTTATACGTTAGTTATTAGCGATGATAATTCTTGTACCGAAACATTGAGTTTCACGCTAATTGATGCAACTTCTCTTCCATTAACTGAGGCATTTGAAGGATTAGCTCTTCCTGCTGGTTGGGCTAGAAGCCAACATGCTTCTTCAGTTGGTTGGGAGTTTGGCACGAATATCAATCATGCAACTTTGCCGTTCTTCGCTATTCCTGCACATACCGGATATGCTGCTGCTAACGACAATAAAAATGATGATTTTTCTGCTGCATTAAACCTTGCTACCGAAGATCGATTAATAACTCCACGGTTGGATCTCAGTGGGTACACTCATGTAAATCTGCAATTTGATGCTTTCTTTGAAGGATTTTCAGACATTGCAACTTTTGAGGTTACAATGAATGGAGGTACGTCTTGGAATACAGTATGGACATTAACTTCAAATTCAGCCTGGCAAGAAGATTTAAGTATCAATCTGGATGCTTTCATTGATCATTGCGATGTTCAATTTGCATTTAAATACAATGATGGTGGCGAATGGGGAAATGGTTTTGCGATTGATAATGTATCAATTGTTGGAACAGTACAACCTCAGTTTGATTTGGCTGCAACAGCTATTATCGCACCTGCCGGAAATTCTTGTACATTTACTGCTAATGAGCCTGTTACTGTTAGTGTTTCGAACCTGGGAACTGATTTAGCAAGTGGCGCAAGCCTGGCTTTAGAAGTAAATGGTCAAACACTGGCTACTGAAGTACTCCCAAATATTAATAGCGGTGCTACTATAAATTACACCTTCTTAACCGGCTTTAACTTTGATGCTGCAGGCAGCTATGCTATTACTGCTTCGATTGTATGGGTTAATGATTTAGAGGCAGGAAACAATACCGTAAGTGGTAGCCTTGTTTCTTACCCAACCATTTCTTCTTTCCCATATATGGAAGATTTCAATGATGGTGATTTTGATGCATTTGCAGTTAGTAATGGAGCAGAGGCTTCAGCAAGTTTTGCGGGTGGTGCTTTAGTTTTTGCTGGTGGAAATCCTCTTATTGGATGGACTGGCGGAGCCAGTGCAACAGCATTAAATGCATGGAATGACAATACACTTCATCAGGCTGCTGGTACCAGCTATTGTACAATTGATGCTACGAACATGAGTAGCCTTGAATTATTGGTCGATGTAAAACAAGTGTTTGCAAGTTCACCTACTAATTCATGGTTTAGAGTTTTGGTTAATGGGGCTGCTGTTACTGGCAATTATAACCCAATTACTGCCAACGATTCATATCAAACAATTACTGTAGATTTAGATGCTTATCTGGCTGCTCCGTTTACATTGGAATTCCAGACTGCTAATAATACAGCTAATGATAAAGTCTATCTGGAGAATATTCTGATTCGTGAAAAACAAGCGGATATTGCCTTAACTGGTATTAGTATTGGGAACCCTGTCTGTAGTTTTACGGCTAATGAAACAGTTAGCGTCACTTTAGTAAATGAAGGTGGCTTACCGTTAACCGGTTTTGATTTAGCTCTTGCTGTTAACGGATTTACGGTTGCAACTGAGACCTATTTAGGAACAATAGCTGTAGGTGCATCTGCGACTTACAATTTTACTGATGTTGACTTATCTTCTCTTGGACAGATTGAATTAGTTGCAACCGCGACTCTCGCTGGAGATATTGATAATCTAAATAATTTCAGTAACTTATCAATCTATAATACACCAGTTTATTCAAGTTATCCATTTATTGAAAATGAGTTAAACTTTGAAAACTATTGGTTAGCAGGTGGTACTAATTCATCTTGGATTTTCACAAATGGTGTATGGGAGACTGGAGCTGGTGCTCTTAGCTATAATAATAATGAAAGTTCAGCAATCACTTCACCTTGTTTTGATTTCACAAATCTTACCGATCCGGTTGTTCAATTTGATCTGAGCTATGTGACAGAAAACAATGTTGACTTTTTGAAATTTGAATACAGTGTTAATGGAGGTGCATGGACTACGCTTACCAATGCATTAGGTGCTACAAATTGGACCATTAGTTCAGGAACATTTGCTTTGCAAACCTTAACTGCTAACACAGGCTTGGGAGGTAATTCATCTGTTAAGTTTAGAGTTTCAATTAATAGTGATGAGGCCGATACTTATACCGGAATTAGCTTTAGCAATTTCAGAATATTTGATATGCCAGATTTAACTATCACTAGCATTACACCTGCAACTGTTTGTTCAGATGCTGATTTCAATGTTTCGATGACTGTTAAAAATGCTGGTGATCAATTATTAGCATCTGGGACTTCGCTAACTTTAGCCTATACGATTAATGCGCAAACTACAACTGAAACCTTTACATTAGGAAGCGATTTGGCTGCCGGTGCTTCCACTTTATTTGTATTTACAAATTCAAGTGTTATCACTAATGTTAATCCATATGCAATTTCTGCTATCGTAACTACCAATTTCGATTATAATACTGCAAACAACACATTTAATGGTTCCGTGGACGTAATTCCTGCTCCAGTAATTGGTGCAGCTACGAATATTGGATTATGTGAAGGCAATTCAATTACATTAACTGCAACGGGTGGTGTAACTTACGTATGGTCAGGCGGTGTTGTTCAGGGAGTTCCTTTCTTCCCAACTCAAACTACAACCTATACGGTTACAGTTACAAACGCATTAGGTTGTCAGGCAACTTCAGAGGTATTGGTAGAAGTTCATCCATTACCAGTGGCCAGCGCAGGTCCTGAACAATTTGTTTGTTCGGGCTCAACAGCTGTTGTTACAGCAACAGGAGGTACAAATTACCAGTGGATAAATGGAGGTAATACTGCTTCATTCTCTTATGTGGTAAATAGTACAGAGACTTTTTCTGTAATTGTCAGCGATGCTAATGGATGTAGTGATTATGCTGTAGTTACTGTTAATGAATTGGATTTACCAATTGCAACAGTTTCCCTTGATGAAACAATTTGTTTAGGAGAGGAAGCTACACTTATTGCTGGTGGAGGTAATTCTTACACATGGAGTTCAGGTGATAACACGGGAACGGCACTAGTGAGTCCTCTTGTGACAACAACTTATACCGTTACTGTTTACAGTTTGGAGATGTGTGAAGACATTGAAACTGTTGATATTACAGTTATAAATCCTCCAGTAATTACAGTTGCAGATGTAGCTGGAAATCATTGTTACCAAGGTACCGAAGGTAGTATCGATTTGACCGTAACAGGTTCAGCACCTATAACCTATACCTGGGAAAATAATGTTTCCACGACTAGTTCTGTCGATAACTTGCCAGCTGGAAATTATACTGTAACTATACAAGATTCGTATGGAACTCAGTGCCAGATTGTAGCTACCTACACAATTACCCAGCCTAATGGGGCTGTAGTAGCAACTATCATTGATAATTCAGGTAATACTGGTTACGGAATTGGCTGTAACGGTGGAAATGATGGTTCATTGATAGCATTTGGAATGAATGGCACGGCACCCTTTGATTACGTATGGAATAATAGTGTGAACACTGCGATTAATCCTGGGTTAGAAGCAGGTTCTTATACTGTTACTGTTACAGATTTTTATGGTTGTACAGCAACAAGTTCATACATGGTTACAGAACCTGATGCAATTAGTTCAACCATTAATGTAACTGATGTTACATGTAATGGAGCACAAAATGGAGTAATTTCTGTTTCTACCTTAGGTGGAGTTCAACCTTATACATATACTTGGGGTCCATCGAATACAATTACTGCAACTGGTACTCTTTCTAACTTAAGCGGTGGTGCCTACACAGTATTGGTAACTGACGCAAATGGTTGCACCTGGACTGGAGCCACTAATGTATTTGAACCAACAGCATTATCTTATAACACTGTATTACAATCAAGCTATAATGGTTATGGCATTAGCTGTCCTGGTGGCAATAATGGCTATATTGAGGTTGAAGGTATTGGCGGTAATGGGAATTATAGTTTCAATTGGAGTCAAGGTGCAACTTCAGCATCACTTACTAATCTGACTGCTGGAACTTATACTGTTACCATTACAGATGCGAAAGACTGTTCAGTTACTCATTCTTATATATTAACTGCTCCACTCTTTATGGCAACCTCTACGCAGGCCACAATGGTTAGTTGTTTTGGTGGCTCAAACGGAGCAATTAATCTAAATGTACTTGGAGGAGTTTCTCCGTATGCATTTGTTTGGTCATCTGGCCAGCTTAGTGAGGATCTTACAGGTATAACTGCAGGAACCTATACCGTTACCATATCTGATGATAATGGTTGTACAACCACAAAATCTGCTACTATTACTCAACCATCTCAATTAGTGACCAATGCAACAGTAAGTAGTAATTGGCACGGAGCGGATGTTTCGTGTCCAGGCAGTGCTGATGGTTCTGCAACAGTAAGCGTAAGCGGTGGAACTAGTCCTTACTCATACCTTTGGACTACAGAGGGAGGAGGAATCACACCAACAGTTAATGCATTGGGAGCTGGAACTTATTCGGTTACTGTAACGGATACAAAAGGTTGTACCTCTGTATCAACAGTTACATTAGTTGACCCTACTCCAGTTACTGCTACAGCTAGTGCAACAAGTTCTTATGGGCCAATGGCTTACAATGTATCTTGTTTTGGAGGGAATAATGGTTCAGCTACTGTTCTTGCAAATGGAGGTACCTCACCATACACATACGAATGGTCACAGCCAAGTGGTAATTTAGCAACAGTAAATACTTTAACAGCAGGATTAAAAACCATCACGGTTACAGATGCTAATGGTTGTGATGTGACAACCACTGTTACACTTACTGAACCTAGCGCATTGGTTGCGGATATTAATGTTGTAAATACTATTTCTTGTACGAATGATCATGATGGCTCACTTACAGTGCTTGCATCTGGTGGAGTAGGAGTTTATTCATACCTTTGGAGTTCTGCTTTAGGTACAAGTTCTACTATATCTGGACTTGGTGCGGGGAGTTATTCAGTAACTGTTAGTGACGAAAATGCTTGTACAGTTATAGATTCATATACATTGACAAATCCAGCACCTGTTGTTGCTGACTTAGTAATTACATCAAACTATAATGGATACTCAGTTAGTTGTAATGGCTCAACCGATGGTTCTTTACAAATAAATGCGAGCGGTGGAACAGGTACTTATAGTTACCATTGGAATCATGATGCTGCTAATAACACCAATATTGCAGTTGGCGTACCCGCTTTAGCTTATATTGTAACTGTAACTGATAGCAAAGGCTGTACTGCCTCTGATTTTGTTCTAATGACTCAACCTGATGCTCTTGCATCTGTTGGTACACTTTCAAACTATAATGGATCAGGTGTTTCTTGCTTTGGTTCAAATGATGGTGAGATTAGTGTAGTAACTTCGGGTGGGGTTGGTGCATTAACTCTCAATTGGAGTAACGCATTAGGCAATTCTTCATCGGTAACCGGATTATTTGCTGGAACTTATACTTTAAGTGTTTCCGATATCAATAATTGTGTGTCTAGTTTTGATTATATCCTTACTGAACCAGTTGCTTTATCAGCAGTTTTCACATCCTCAGATTTCAATGGATTTGATGTTAGTTGTAATGGTGCTTCCGATGGCATTCTTACGGTTGCTGGGGTTGAAGGTACCAGTCCTTATACCTATGTTTGGGGTGATGGTTCAACCGATGCTACAATTTCAGATTTGACTGCAGGCATCTATTACGTAACTGTTACTGACGAGAACGATTGTACATTTGCTACATCTTTCACTCTTATTCAACCAGAAGTATTTGCAGTAGCAAGTGTTTTCGCTACCTCTAACTATGATGGATATAATGTATCCTGTAGTGGCAATACTGATGGCGCTGCAAGTCTTACATTGAGCAATGGCATTGAACCATTCATTTACGAATGGTCAAATGGAGAAGTAGGCAGTTCACCGATTGAATTAGCTGGTGGTTTATCAAGTGTTACGGTAACGGATGCAAATAATTGTGAAGCTATTGGACAGGTTATTCTGACTGCTCCAGTCGTATTTACAGCAAGTGCTGTAGTTACAAGCAATTATAATGGTTTAGATGTTACTTGTAACGGTTCAACCAATGGAGTAATTGAAGCTATGCCGGGAACTGGTTTTGCACCATTTACTTATATATGGTCAACTGGTGCAACAACCAAAGTTGTTAGCAATCTTGGCGCAGGCACTTATTTTGTCACCGTTACTGATAACCATGGTTGCGAAACAACCAGTTCAGTACAAGTTACAGATGCTGCACCTATTTCTTACACATTTGTTCAGGAGAATGTAGATTGTCATGGCAATAATAATGGAAGCGTTGATATAACGGTAAATGGAGGTACTAGTGGAAACTATATGTATTTCTGGAGTAATTCAACCAATGGGGAAGATGTAAATAATCTGGCTCCTGGTATGTACTACTTCCTCGTTATTGATATGAATTGGTGTCACAAGGTTTCAGAAATCTTCATGATTACAGAACCGGACCAGTTATTGGTTGATGCTCAGGTTACATCCGATTATAATGGATTTGGAGTAAGCTGTAATGGATCTGCTAATGGTGAAATTGAAGCTACAGTTACCGGTGGGGTTCAGCCTTATACTTATAGCTGGAATGGAAATGTATCAGGTGCTACTTTAAGCTCAGCTACTGCTGGCAATTATAATGTCCTCGTTACAGATGCAAATAATTGCGTTGCTAGTGCTTCTGCGATTGTAACAACTCCAGACCCAATTGTTGTCGATATTATTGCTTCAAATTATCATGGCTTTAATGTAAGTTGCAATGGTGCTGCCGATGGTATCGTTACCGCAAGTGTATTAAGTGGTGGTGTTAATCCATTTACATATTCCTGGTCTGGTGGTTATTCAACTTCACAAGTTGGAAATCTACCTGTAGGAAATTATGTAGTAGTTGTTACAGATGCTAGCGGATGTACAGGAACTGCCAATATTACTTTAACAGAACCTGCAAGTCTTAATGTAGCCTTATCATCATTAGCCAGTTATGGTGGGTTTGATGTTAGCTGCTCGAATGGTGCAGATGGAGAGGTTGGTACTGTTGTTAATGGTGGCGTTGGGCCATACACTTATACCTGGAATACAGGAGCTGTTACTTCCACTGTTAGTGGATTATCAGCTGGAATGGCTAGTGTAACAGTTAGCGATGTGAATGGTTGCTTAACTACTGGTTCAATTATCTTGACTTCCCCGACATTGCTCGAAGCCGAAATTTCGGTTAGTCAGGAAATCACTTGTTTTGGAGCATCAGATGGCGCATTAACAGTTGCTGTTAACGGTGGTTTTGCCGGATATACCTATATGTGGTCAACAGGTGCCGTTGGATCAATGATTTCTAATGTTCCTGCAGGCTTATATTCTGTAACTGTTACCGATGCATTAGGATGTAATACTGTTGCAGAATTTGAATTCACTTCAGTAGCACCTATGATTATGACTGTAGATGTTACCAATATTACCTGTAATGGATTAACAAATGGAAGTGCAACCGCTAATGTAACTGGTGGAACCGCTCCTTATTCGTTCTACTGGAATAATGGTTCAACTAATTCAACTTTAACAAACCTAAGTGCTGGTTTATATTATGGATTTGCACTTGATGTTAATAATTGTGCTACTAATTTTGTTCCATTTATGGTTTACTCGCCGGCTAGTTTAAGTCTAACTGCTAACGTCTCCAATGTAAGTTGCAATGGAAATAACGATGGTACAATCGATTTAACGGTAAACGGGGGAACAGAGCCATTTACTTATAACTGGTCAAATGGAGCAAATACTCAGAACTTAACAGGATTAGACGGTGGTGATTTCACGGTTACTGTTACAGATGGTGGAAATTGCGAAACCATTAGTACATTTACTGTACTTGAAGGTGATGCCTTTGTTGTAAATGTTGTTTCAACTGATGCAGATTGCCAGAATGGTGGTTTTGGTTCAGTAGATATGACGATAACAGGTGGTGTTCAACCCTATACTGTCACCTGGTCAACCGGTGAAAATACTGAAGATTTGGCTGGATTAAGTGCAGGAACCTATACAGTTACTGTACTGGATGCAGGTGCTTGTAGTTTTACCCATACGATTTCTATCGCAAATGTTAGTCCAATCACCGTTAGTGCAATTGGAACAGATGTAAATTGCTACGGAGGAAACGATGGGGCAATTGATCTTACTGTTGGCGGAGGAAGCGGAAACTATTATTATAATTGGGTTGGACCAAATTACGGCGTATCAACTCCATTTACATGGGATTGGTTTAATACAGGCGCAAATCATACGATTTTAGTGCCTCCGACTTTAGATGTTAATCTGAATGGAAGCCAAATTGCAGTAGGCGATATCATTGGTGTATTCTATGATAACAATGGTGTTCTTGTATGCGGTGGATATGCTGAATGGACTGGAGATGTTACTTCAATTGCTGCATGGGGAGCCGAAACAGGGCTTGATAATGGATTCCAGGATGGAGAAGCCTATACCGTCAAAGTATGGCAAGCTGCTACTGGATTAACCTATGATGTTACTGCGGTATTTGATTTAGCTTTCCCCAATGGCGCTACGTATGCGTTAAATGGAATGTCAGGATTTGAATCATTAAGTGCTGCGATTCCTTCTGATTTAAGCAACCTTACTGCTGGAACTTACTCAGTTATTGTTTCTGATTCTCAGGGATGTACAGGTACAGCAACAGCAATTGTGGAGCAACCCGACCAATTAAATATAGCAGTTAGTTCAACTGATATTTCCTGTATGAATTCAGTAGATGGAACGGTCTCAGCTATTGTTAATGGCGGAACAGGTTCATATTCCTACAACTGGAGTAATGGTGGTACGGATGCTAGTCTTGTCGGTTTGAGTTCAGGAACTTATGATTTAACAGTAATGGATGCAAATATGTGTTCCATGGTTACTTCAGTTGAAGTTAATGCGCCCGCATTCTTTATGGCAGGAATGACTATTAATCCAACCTATGTTGGTGGCAACAACGGGGAAATTGATCTGGTTGTAACAGGTGATAACGGACCATTTACTTATTTGTGGAGCAATAATGCTACTTCGCAAGATTTGACAGGTTTAACAGAAGGAACTTATGCTGTTACAGTTTATGTTGGAGCATGTAGTTACACTGCTGAATATATTCTGCTTTCAGGTGAAACACCAGATGCTCTCATTGTAAGTGCTTCTGATGTAAGTCAGGTTACTTGTACGGGAGGCTCAAATGGTGCCATTGATATCAGTGTGTCTGGTGGTGTTCAGCCATATAGCTATAACTGGAGTAATGGTTCTCAATCACAGGATCTTAGTGGTTTAACTGCAGGAACCTATGTTGTTACTATAACTGACGCTGCTCCAATTATGAGTACAGTTGTTGAAACATATATCATTTCAGAACCTGTTTCTTTGATGACCATGACTTATGTGACGGATGAAGCAACATCTTGCTTAAATGATGGTTCGATTGACATTACAGTTGAAGGCGGAACATCTCCATATGTATTTAATTGGAGTAATGGAAACACAAATGAAGATTTGTTAGCTGCCGGTGGAGGTCTGTATTTCGTTGAAATTACAGACGCTAATGGTTGTACATATCAATCTGCATCGATAGGTATTGTTTCTTTCGAAATGGATCTTAGTATTTCAATTACACCCAATACTTGCAATGGTGGTAGCGAAGCAACGGTATCAGTAATTGTAAATAATCAACTTCCTCAATCTTTCTTATGGTCAAATAATGCAACGCTTGATTATGTTGAAAACCTGACAGCAGGTACATATCAAGTTACTGTTACTGACTATTATGGATGTAGTGTAGTAGAAAGCGTCGTTGTTACTGATCCTAATCCGATAGTTGTGTCTATTGCAACTGGTAGTATTGGTTTTACAGCCACTGTAGTTAGTGGTGCAACAGGACCAGTAAGCTATATGTGGAGTAATGGTAAACCTTATCAAAGTATTAAAAACCTGGTTTCAGGAACAACATACTGCGTAACGGTTACTGATGCAAATGGTTGTACAGGTACAGCTTGTGCTGTTTGGGGAGCTGCTTCAATGCCTATGGCTAGTAGTTTAACTAAAGATGAAATCGTTGCAAGTTTAACTGAGGGTGATTTCAATCTATACCCAAATCCAACTCAAGATGGTAATATTACTATTGGCTTGCCAGCCGTTGAGTTAGATAACATGTTACTTGAGGTATATGATAATACTGGTCGATTATTATTTGTTGAGAATTATTCTCACTTATATGATTCGAATGTAAGCTTATCTCTGAATATTAGGGATGCTGGTATTTACCATGTACGAATGATTCTGAATAATAGTCATGCGATTAACAAACGGATGATTGTAGTCAGATAGATGCAAAAAAAAGAAAGGCTGTCTCGTGGAGGCAGCCTTTTTTTTTGAGTATAATCCAAACTCATTTGGATTATACTCAATTTTTTTAAGAACAGGTTGTGATTAATCTAAGAGTTGAAAGGAATCAGCATCCATCCATGCAGGAAATTTTGCTCGAAAATCTTGAAGCATGGCGCCATCAAGTTCTATGGTTTCAACAAATTCTTCTGATTTGGTATGTGTTGAAATGATTTCACCTCGAGGATTTACAACTGCAGAGTTCCCCGTGTACTTTAAACCTTGTCCATCAGTTCCTATGCGATTTACACCAATTACATAAGCTTGATTCTCCAAGGCTCTTGCCTGTAGCAGAATCGTCCAGGCCGCAGCCCGTGAAGCCGGCCAATTGGCAACATAGACTAACACATCGTAATTATTGGTATTTCTGGCCCAAACCGGAAATCTTAAGTCGTAGCAAATTAACGCTTTCATATGCCAATTCCCTATGTTGAATATAGGGGATTTCCTTCCTGGCAGAAAGTGCAGATTTTCATCAGACATTCTGAATAGGTGTTTTTTATCGTAATATCCTTCTACCTTGGCACCAGAGCTTAAAATAAAGCGATTATAGCAGCCTTCGGGTTCATGAATGATTAAGGAGCCACATACATAAGCTTGCTTGGTATTTGCCAGCTTTTGCATCCATTTAAGGATAGGCCCGTCCATAGTTGTTGCATTTTCTTTAGCTGACATTGTAAAGCCTGTTGTAAACATTTCGGGCAGGACAATGAGGTTCGTTGATCCGGGAGCAATTGAGGTGAGTATATTTTCCAGGTGCAGGAGATTTTGATCAGGATTTTGCCAGATGATATCCTGTTGAACGATAGTAACTTTCAGATTTTCCATACATATCAGTTTAATTTCAAGCCAAAAAGGATTTCAAAGATAATAAAGACATGGTTTATCTTATGGATAAGGAATAAAAAAGGCTGCCCAACGGACAGCCTTTTGGAGCGAATAAATGCATGAATTATGCATTCAATTTCTTTTGCAGATTAATATCGAGTGCATCCAGGAATGCTTCGGTAGTTAAATAATGTTCGGGTTTCAAATCGGCTCCGTAAATGGTTAAAGCCAGGTCTTTGGTCATTTTACCTTCTTCAACAGTTTCAATACAAACATTTTCCAGCGCATGACAGAAATTGATTAACTCTTGATTATTATCTAGTTTTCCGCGGAATTCGAGTCCACGAGTCCATGCAAAAATAGAAGCAATAGGGTTTGTAGAGGTAGGCTTTCCTTGTTGGTGCATGCGGTAATGACGGGTTACTGTACCGTGAGCAGCTTCAGCTTCCATGGTTTTACCATCCGGGGTAACAAGCGTAGAAGTCATGAGGCCTAAAGAGCCAAAACCTTGAGCCAGGGTATCAGATTGAACGTCGCCATCATAATTTTTAGCTGCCCAAACAAAGGCGCCTTCCCATTTTAAAGCAGCAGCAACCATATCATCAATTAAACGATGCTCATAGGTGATGCCTGCAGCCTCGAATTGTGCTTTGTAGTTTTCCTCATAAACTGCCTGAAAGATATCTTTGAAACGACCATCATATTTTTTAAGGATGGTGTTTTTAGTTGATAGGTATAATGGCCAATTTTTCATCAAAGCTTGATTGAAGCAGGAATGTGCAAAGCCGGTAATGGATTCATCGGTATTATACATAGCCATAGCAACTCCATCCCCTTCAAAATTATAGACTTCAAATTGTTGTTTTTCACCTCCATCGGTCGGTTCAAAAGTAATTGTCAGTTTACCTTTACCTTTAGTCACAAAGTCAGTTGCACGATATTGGTCTCCAAAGGCATGACGTCCGATGCAAATTGGATATTTCCAGCCGGGAACCAGTCTAGGTACATTTTGAATCATAATAGGTTCACGGAAAACGGTTCCGCCTAGAATATTACGAATAGTTCCGTTGGGTGATTTCCACATTTTCTTTAGGCCAAATTCTTCGACTCTTTGTTCATCTGGTGTAATGGTAGCACATTTAATACCAACGCCATACTTTTGAATCGCATGAGCTGAATCAATAGTAATCTGATCATCAGTTTCATCCCTTTTTTCAATCCCCAGGTCATAATATTTAATATCGAGGTCGAGATAAGGAAAGATTAATTTGTCTTTGATTGCTTGCCAGATGATTCTGGTCATTTCATCACCATCCAGTTCTACAACGGGATTAAGTACTTTGATTTTTTTCATTACACTGAATTTTGGAACGTACTACAATATCAATTTAGTTAATTAGCAAGATGATACAAGGTTATAGCCTGATAATCATCCGGACAAATGAATACATCTATGTAGTGATATATCTTCATTTATCAGGTTGTAAAAATAGACAGCTTGCCTTTATTTTCAAAAAGTTTCGGTATCAAAGTTTAGCTAAGAATCAAATGTTGTAATTCACTTTCCAATTCTTCAATAATTATTGGAGCAATTGTATCGAATTCCTGCACCAGGGTTCTCATTTCATCGACATCGCCATTGGTATGAGCGAGCTTTTCGAGTTGATTCATTTTGACAGAAAGCTCAACAAGGCCGACCAGTGGGAGTTTTTGTTTCGCCCAATAAGCTGATTCTGCGAGTTTATATCGGCTGCCATTGGAAAAATATTCGATTAATTCAGTTCGGTACATTTTTACATTCAGGATAGACAGACGAAGCATTTCGGCAACAATTGTCATGTTTCCGGCTGCATGTTTGTAAAGGTAGTCGAGGTTGATATATTGATAAGTCATGATCTGGATAATTAGTGAAAGGGCAAAAATAAAAAAATCCCGTTGTAGCGGGATTTTTTTATTCGGATGAGGGAAGAATTAGTTAGTGGCTTTTTCCAGACGTTTCATGATAGAGAAGATGAAAACAGCAGATACCAGACAAACAGTAATGAATATAGCCCATAATTGCCATAATTCGATTTTACTCCAGAATGTACTACCAACGAATAGGAGTTTATTCCCAACTGCAGTGGCAAGCAGCCATCCACCTTGCATAAGACCCTGGAAGCGTTGAGGAGCTACCTTTGATACAAAGGATAGACCCATTGGGCTAAGGAAAAGCTCAGCAATGGTAAGTATCAGATACGAGCTAATCAGCCAGCTTGGCATAATCCGGGATGAATCCGGGACAGGTGCACCGTTAAGTTCATGAGGAGAAATCAGTCCAATAGAGCCGACTAAAACAACCAGAAATCCAATAGAAGCGATAATCATACCGATACCAATTTTCCGTGGAGTTGAAGGTTCTTTTTTAATTTTATTCAACCAGGCAAAGGCACCCATTACCATTGGGGTAAGGAAAACGATGAACAAAGGATTGAATGATTGGAATACTTCAGGAGCAATAGGATTGCTGGTTTTGAAGGTTGTAGTGAAATAATAAGTTAAAACACCACCTGCGATAACCATGGCAGCACCAATCAGTTTGCCGGATGTTTTTTGTTCTTTACCGAATAGGAGGAAGAAACCGCTTAAACCTGCAATAAAGGCCAGAATAGAAGGTAGTGTAAAGAAGATATTATAGAAAGGCCCAACTTCTTTGACAATATAATCGCGTGCAAAGAAGGTTAAGGTTAATCCATTTTGATGGAAAGACATCCAGAAGAAGATAACAACGAAGAAGACCAGAATTAATGAAGTTACTTTTGGTTTTTCCTCTTTGGTAGAAGACATCATAATCCAGGTTACAAAGGCGCCGAATAATCCGAAAGCCATTCCCGTTGCGAGATCTTTAACAAAACTAATAGCGAAAGCAACAGCAGCA
Organism: Bacteroidales bacterium; assembly: GCA_021739985.1. GTDB lineage: Bacteria > Bacteroidota > Bacteroidia > Bacteroidales > M50B96 > M50B96. Next base: position 41,941 of record JAIPAR010000002.1, read on the forward strand.
CCAACGAGGAGAGCAACAATAGCCGGAGCTAATTTGGATTTCTTTTCTTCGTTAGGATCAACTGCTTTTACAGCTTGTTTTTCTTTATTAGGAAGTAATTTTCCGAAGGCTAAATAAACCACTAATGAAATCACCATAGCAATAGCGGCGATACCGAAGGCAAAGTTATATCCTCTTGAGAATATATCGATGTATTGCTGGGCAAATGCAGAAAGGTCTGTGATAGGGCCATTGATACTGACAGCGTTAGCCAGTTCCTGAAATTTAGTCGTATCAACAACCTGAGTATTATTTGCTATATCATTGATGTATTGATGGCATTGTGCAGGTAAACTTCCATCGTGATGGAATCCGTTCTTTTCGAGCCACCAGTTACGAACGCCGGTAGCAGCAAAAGGAGCGAAGAACGCACCCACATTAATCCCCATGTAAAACAGCATAAACGCTGAATCCCGAAGACTTGAATATTTCGGGTCGTCATATAGCTGACCAACAACAGCTTGCAAATTACCTTTGAACAATCCATTTCCAAATGCAATGGTAAACAAAGCAATCAAAGTTAAATTGAGCGTTAATCCCTCAATAAACAAAGCAGCATAACCGGCAAGCATAATGAGAATCCCAAAGAAGATTACCAGTTTATACTTTTTTGTGGTATCGGCTAAAATCCCTCCAATTAGGGCTAATGCATAAATGCCGAAATAAAACCAGCTATAATAGTCTCCTGCTTCGCCTTCGCTCAGGCCAAATTTTACTTGCAGGAACAAAACCAGAATAGCCATCATGGTGTAAAACCCGAAGCGTTCCCCCATATTAGCGAAAAACGCAACAAATAGTCCTTTTGGATGTCCTTTAAACATGTTTATCAGTTTTAGTGTTAAATTGTTAAGCAGGACAAATATAAAAAGCTTTTTCAATTATCAAAGAGGCTTTTTCCGACCTTGAAAAATCTTCCGATATGTTTTAAAAACTATAGCATATATCATGAATTTGGTATGGATTTTTTAATACTTTTCGCACCTTCTGCTTCGTTTGTTTAAAAATGCCTGAAATAGCAGGAAAGACAACGGGATAACTAAATTGAATTGAAAATATTGGGTACATGACAAAGATAGCCACCTCCGGACAGATAAGGGAAGCTGATGCTTTTACTATTGAAAATGAGCCGATTGCATCGATTGATTTAATGCTTCGTGCTGCTGAACAGCTCCGAAACAGCATTATCAACCGGTATTCAAAGAATAGCTGTTTTCAACTTTTCTGTGGGCCGGGGAATAATGGAGGAGATGGTTTTGCTCTAGCCATTTTATTATTGGAATCGGGCTATCAGGTTGAAGTTTTTCATCCAAAAGCTGAGTTATTATCCGATGACGCAGCCTGTTTTTTTCAAAGGCTGAAGCATACTTCAATCCCCTGTCTAGATTATTCCCGCAATGTGTTGGATATTTCTATTCATCCAGACGCTATTTTGGTGGATGCCTTATTTGGTACAGGTTTGAGTCGTAAACTGGAAGGCGATTATGCCATTTTGGTAGATTTAATGAATCAATCAGGAAATTCCATCATTTCCGTAGATATACCTTCCGGGCTTTTTTGTGAAGATAATTCAGGGAATGATTTGGAATCTGTTATTCATGCCAGCCTGACTTTGAGTTTTCAATTTCCAAAGCTTGCATTCTTTTTCCCTGAACATGCGGCTATCCTTGGAGACTGGGAAATTTTGCCGATTGGAATCCATCCTGAGTTTATAGAATCTATGGACACGCAGTACCATCTACTAATTCCTGAATTTCTGCGAACACGATTACATAGTCGCAAAAGATTTGATCATAAAGGAATCTTTGGACATGGATTTTTGGTAGCCGGAAGCTATGGTAAAATGGGTGCTGCGATTTTGGCAGGAAAGGCATGCTTAAGGTCTGGTGTTGGTTTATTGACCATTCATGTTCCCCGGTTTGGGTATGATATTATTCAGAACACCCTTCCGGAAGCCATGGCCAGTATTGATAAATATGATAAACTTATTTCCAAGATTCCAGGTTGTGATGGATATACAGCTGTTGGTATTGGACCCGGTATCGGGAAATCCATGTACACGTATCAAGCCTTAAAAGATTTGTTTCAGCGAAGTACTTGTCCTTTAGTTATTGATGCGGATGCGATAAATTTATTAGCTGAGCATCAGGAATTACTCGATATCATGCCGCAGGGATGTGTATTAACTCCTCATTTTAAAGAGTTTGAACGCTTGGTAGGTCCATCTGCCAATCATTATGTTCGAATTCAAAAGCAGATTGAGTTTGCAGAGAAGTATCAGGTGGTGGTTGTTTTGAAAGGAGCCCGTACTTCTATTGCAAGCCCCGATGGAAGCTGCTATTTCAACATAACAGGAAATCCCGGAATGGCTAAAGGTGGCAGTGGGGATGTTTTAACAGGGATTGTGCTTTCTTTTCTGGCTCAGGGCTATTCCGCACAGGATGCTGCTATGCTTGCTGTGTATCTTCATGGATTGGCAGGTGATTTTGGCAAAGCTGAGTATGGTGAAGAAGCTTTGCTTCCGGGAGATACCGTTAATATGCTTGGCAAAGCATTTAATACTTTAAAAGGGATTTAAATTTTGATATCCTTTGATTATCAATCCATTCGATTCCGTTTTATCCATTTTTCAAGTAAGATGATTATTAGTTGAGTCGAAGTAGGTTGTAAGATATCTGGAATTTTGGCAGGTGATTTGGGCAGAAATGTTTAATATCGCCGGGTAGAATTAATTACTGGTTTATGAAAAGATATTCTGTTATTGCTATCCTGCTTGCTATTGGGCTAACATCTTGTAATTCAGTCAGAATCATTCCGCTGGATGCCTATAAAGCTCATGAAGCCTATGATCATGCTGTTTTATATAACCTTCCGAAAAATCAATTTCATTTTGAGATTAAAGTAAATGAAAGGCAGTTGATTCCAGGCGAATTTTCAGCTTATAGCCAGGAGTTGCTTGGCATTCAGCCGGTAACGGAAAAGCAGGAGTCTTCATGGCGTATTGCGGATATTTCCATTGAAATGCAAGCAGTTCCTGATTCAACGCAGTATTATATGATTGATCAACCAGGTAGAACTTTCCTGGCTTATCCCCATTTCAGTCCTTCTGGCCTTCTTTTATCATTTAATGCAGATGTTCCTCAGGCAGATGAAAATTTCATACGAAAAGGTAATATTGAGGGTGAACTGTCGATGGAGTTGCAGCAGTCAGGTGCTTTGATTAATGCTACGGAAGAGCGTGTGGATACTACTTATAAGTATTTTGATACGGATACGGCTTCCTTTAGGGTACCTTTAATCCGCAAGAGCGTTGTTTCGAAATCATCACGCGACCAGGCTCAGGATGTTGCCAAAATGTTGCTTGAATTGAGGGAAGAAAAATTTAATTTGTTAATGGGAGAAGAAAATGAATTCCCAGATGGCCGGGCATTTGAAGTTGCTTTTAACGAGTACGAACGAATCGAGAATCAATATTTGCCTTTATTTATGGGCAAAACCAGACAACAAAATTTCTTTTATCAGTTTAGTTTTCTTCCGGACACTCAGAGTGTTAAGGATGGCGTTGTGCTTGGTTATTTTAATGATAAAACCGGATTTTCCGGTGTGGGGACAAACCCGGCAGATGCTGTTATACTTCGGTTTGAATTGATAAATTCCCCTGCTTTGTTTGACTCGCTTGCTGTGGCGATTGACTCTGCCGGATATAAAAATCCCGGACTTTACGTACGAAATCCTGCAACTTATCGATTGATTATCAGTCATAAAAATAAAGTACTCGCACAGGCTGTTTATCCAATTTCTCAACTTGGAAAAGTGTACCAATTTCCTGTTAAAGATGTTTTATGTGATAAAACATACATTGAATTTTATCCGGAGACAGGCGCAATTAAAAAAGTAAGTCGCTCTGAATCAAACTATAAAGAACACAATCCTAAGTTTTAAGGTGTTGATTTTTGATAGGATGCTTTAAATTCATCCCATGTTTTTGATTGATAGGCATTACTGGCAAAGTAATGCAGAATCAGGTCGGTATCTGTTTTATTGATAAATCCTTTGACTTTATTGATAATCATAGTTTTTTCATCCATCATAAGCAAGGTAGGATAATACATCTCTCCATTCAGTAAGGCAATTGGAAGTTGATGCGGATAGTTGGGCATTTTAAGCTCATTCACAAAGGTCCTTCCGGATACTGTAACTGTATCAGTCCGTTCCGCAAGCATTTTTACGGCATAGTAATTTTGGTTGATATAATCGGTAATAGCCGAATCGGTAAGAATGGTGGCATTGTACAGCAGCGAGCTTACGATAGTGCCTGAGTAAATGGAGACAATTATTTTGCGGGGTTCCTTTTGAACTTTTTCAATGGCATCTTCAAAGCTTATCCAGTTGATACGGTCAACTGGCAAAGCTTGTTGGTGATACACCGATTCAAAGCTTTTATTGAAATCGTCATAAGGAGCCGATTTATTGACCTGTTCGGAGAAGTAAATAAGGATAGGTTCAATTTGCTCGGGCTTAAGGTATCCTGCGACCGGGTAGTTATTGAATTTTTCATCAATATAAACCAAGGTTGGGTAAGATAAGCGTCCGTTGAGCAACTCATTGGCTAATTCATGAGAGGAACGACGTCCGGTATTTGGATTTACATACTTTTTCCCCCGATACATGATAGTGTCAAATCCTTCGGCATTGAATTTTACAGGATAGAAGCGGGCATTGATAAAACCAGCTATATTCGGGTCAGCGAAAGTAGTAGTATCCATCACTTTACACCATCCACACCAATCGGTATAAGCATCGAGCAAAATGGTGCGAGGCTCTTTTTCCTGTTTGATGAGGGCCTCTTCCAAGGTCATCCAATTAACAAGACTTTTTTTCGGAGTTTGCCCTAAAGCCGGAAACTGGAAAATCAATAGAAATAGAATGGCTGATGCCAGGAGTTTATGGAAGGATTTATTAGTCATATGCAGGATTATCTGTTTTTAAATTCATTGATACCATGATCCAGAAATTGGATGAATTCCTGGACATTCAGGTTATATCCCCGAGGTTTAACTAAAACTTGTTCATTCTTATCAAGCAAAACATAATAGGGTTGAGCATTCACGTTATAGCGGGTAATTTGCATATCTGCATTTTTCTTGCCCAGTGTTTTCTTCAATTTTCCATCAAATGAAGATGTAATCCATTCTTCTTCCGGAAGTTGAATCTTTTTATCATCAACATACAAAGCCACAACTATAAATTCATTCTTGAGACGTTTCAGAACTTCCGGATCAGACCATACATTAGCTTCCATTTCCCTGCAATTTACACATCCATGTCCGGTAAAATCGATAAAAAGAGGTTTGTTTTGGGCTTTGGCGCAAGCAAGAGCCTGATTATAATCGAAAAAACCTTTTAATCCATGAGGAAGGTGCAATTGGTCGGCATAGTTGGGTGCCTCACAGGGAGCTGCATCTGAGGATTGATTAGCTGTTGAAACGTTTCCGGATTGGAGTTGGTCTTGAATAGAGAAAGAACTTTCTATTATTTTATCATCAATATCAAAGTCATGTGTAGCAGCCGGGGGTAAATACCCTGAAAGTGCTTTTAAAGGCGCGCCAAACATGCCGGGAATCAGGTAAACGACAAAAGTAAAAGTGATGATTGCCAGTATCAGGCGAGGTACTTTAATATGAGGCAGTGGACTGTCATGTGCAAACTTCAGTTTACCAAGCAGATAGAGGCCCATCAATGTAAAAATAACTACCCAGAAAGCAATATAAATGTCACGGTCAAGTAATCCCCAATGGTAGGTTTGATCAGCTACACTTAAGAATTTCAGACCTAAAGCCAATTCGATGAATCCCAGAACAACTTTCACAGAATTGAGCCAGCCGCCGGATTTCGGCAAGGAACTTAACCAACTTGGGAAGAAAGCGAAGAGGGTAAAAGGAAGAGCAAACGCTAAGGAGAAGCCAAACATACCTACTATCGGTTTCAGGATAGCGCCACCGGCTGATTCAACAAGGATTGCTCCAACGATTGGGCCTGTACAGGAAAATGAAACAAGTACAAGGGTGACAGCCATGAAGATAGCTCCCACGATGCCGCCTTTATCAGCTTTTGCATCGGATTTATTAACCAGACTGCTTGGCAGAACAATTTCGAACATGCCGAGGAAAGATGCTGCAAAGAATAGGAAAATCAAGAAGAACAAGACATTCGGAATCCAGTGCGTGGATAGGAAATTAGCAAATTCGGGTCCGGCAACAACGGCCAGAATGGAACCAATAAAGGTGTAGATGGCAATAATCGAAAATCCATACACAATGGCTTGCACTTGACCTTTGGCCTTGTGTTCTTTATCTTTCATGAAGAAGGTAACCGTCATTGGAATCATCGGGAATACGCAAGGAGTAAGGATTGCAGCTAGTCCGGCCAGAAAAGAAATAAAGAAGAACCACCAGAGACTTTTCCCTTCGGTGCTATCGTCATCCATGTTTACCAGGGTAGGCGTGCCGGTTTTGCTTGTATCTGCTGCCACTGTTTGAGTTGCATGAAGGCTGTCAACGGAGCCGGCTGCAGAGACAGGGTTATTTCCCTGAGCAGGAACAGTTTCAGCGGATTCGCTTTTCATTTCAGATACCTGGAAGCTTTTTACCTTGGGTTCTGTTTTGATTGGCTCAGTAGCTTTTTGGCCGGAGCCTCCATTCACAGAGATTGTTAAATCGTTGTTCCCCGGCACGCATCTTCCATCAATACATGCCTGATAATCAGCGTTTAAATCAATATTGAATCCTTTATCTTGAAGTATTTTTATCTTTTGTTTAAAGATTACCGTCCCTTCAAAATACAAATTGGTGATTTTGAACACTTCGTCCCATTCCTCCTTTGGTTTAGGCTCGGTAACTTCTCCGATTCGCTCATAATTCTCTGATGGTTGAAATTCAAAGATTAAAGGAAGCGGACCACCTTCCGGTGTTTTCTGGCTATACAGATGCCAATGCTCTTCAATGGTCGCAATTAATTGAATCTCAGCATTTGCCTTGTCTAGTTGTACCAGTTTTGATTTCCAGGTAACCGGAGTTTCAATTTGAGCGGAAAGACTGAGGTGGGAGAGAAGAACTATTCCCAACAACGAGAGGAAGAATCTGATTGGTGAAAAAGTTTTTTTGGCCATCATGTTATAGTTAAGTTATAGGTTCAAAAAAAGAACATAATGCGCTGTAAAAGAGAAAGTATAATTATATCTAGATATATAGATATAAGATATAACTCTACCTCATAATAAAAACGCAAGGCAAAAATAGAATAATTTGGATGCTAAAAAGAGATGGAATGGTCAGGAAATTCTAAAAGATACTTAAAATAAGTTTTTTTAACAGCCCAAGATGCCTGATTCTTAATATAACCAACCCGTAATATGAGGGTATTGAATCAGGTAAGGATATTACTCTTAAGGTTTTAAATGATATCAGTGGATAAACTTACCAGGAATCAGGTTAGAACATCTTTTTCATTTTGATCAGTGAAACGATATTCAAGCATGGCAAAACTAGCAACAGCTTTCACTTTTAGTTTGACTTTGTATTTTCGGGCCCATTGATATCGAATCGAAAAAATATTTTTGGTAAGATGCGATTCGATGTAAGGATGGACTTTGAGTATGAATGAGTTGAGCGATGGGTTTTCGCGGAGGATATACTTTAGGTTATTTTCGATTTCATCGATAAGGAGAATGCTGGATTGAATTTCGCCGGAGCCATGACAGCTGGGGCATTTTTCAACTACATCAATATCGGTTTCCGGACGAACACGCTGGCGGGTAATTTCCATAAGTCCGAATTTGCTCAACGGAAGGATGGTATGTTTGGCCTGGTCGGATTCCATCAGAAATTTCATCTTTTCATAGAGAGCATTTCGGTTGGAGCCTTGTGTCATGTCAATAAAGTCAATCACAATAATTCCGCCCATATCGCGAAGTTTAAGTTGACGGGCAACTTCTTCAGCGGCTGACATATTCACTTCTAAAGCATTAATTTCCTGATTTTGGTCTTTTTTACTTCGATTTCCGGAATTAACATCAATCACATGGAGGGCTTCTGTATGTTCAATGATTAGGTAGGCACCTGATTTAAAAGTAACCGTTTTACCGAAGCTGCTATGAATTTGTTTATCGACGCCAAACTGCTCAAAAATCGGTGATTTCGAAGTTACGAGTTTAACAATTTTGGACTTTTCGGGGTCAATGGATTCAACATAGGCTTTAATTTGGCTGTAAATGATAGAATCGTTTACAAAGATATTGTTGAAAGAGGAATTATAGATATCACGGACGATTGCAGCAGAGCGATTAAGTTCGCCCATAAAAAGCTGAGGTGCAGCCAGGTTCTTGATATTTTGGAGGGAAGTTTCCCAGCGTTCCACCAGTCCTCGAATTTCATCGTCGAGTGTAGCGACGCGTTTATTTTTAGCTGCTGTACGAACGATGACGCCGTAGTTATTGGGTTTAATACTTTTAATCAACTTTTTCAGTCTGAGTTTTTCCTCATCTGAAGTTATTTTTTGGCTGATAGAGATTTTATTGGAGAAAGGGATTAGTACCAGGTTTCGGCCGGGGATTGACAATTCGGAGGAAAGTCTGGGACCTTTCGAAGAAATGGGTTCTTTAGCGATTTGTACCAGCATCAGTTGTCCTTGTGAAAGGACATCGGTAATTTTCCCATTTTTATTGATATCTCCAACCGGATTGAAGGTATGGAAAGGGGGGAGTTGCTGTTCAGAAAGCGCTATTTGGAGGTAATTGGCCATTGAATTAATCTGGGGGCCGAGGTCCAGATAATGGAGAAATGCATCTTTTTCATAGCCGACATTGATAAATGCGGCATTTAGACCTGGCATTATTTTCTTGACCTTTGCCAGATAAATATCTCCAACTGCAAACTGGATATTATTTTTCTCCTTAAAGAGACCGGTAAGAATTTTATTTTCAAGGAGAGCAATTGCTGTTTCGGATTTGGAAACATCAATAATTAAGTCCTTTTCTGTTTGATCGGACATATACTAAAAGAGGTAAGGATTAAAACGATTCTAAACACAATAAACCTAAAGAGAATTTTTCTTTAGGTTTATTGTATCACAAAAGACATAAATGAATCAGACTATTTTCTCTTCTTATGTCTGTTTTTTCTAAGGCGTTTTTTCCTTTTATGGGTAGCCATTTTATGTCTTTTTCTTTTTTTTCCGCTTGGCATGATATTCTGGTTGTGATTTAAATAAATTAATTTTTCACCTTGCTCATAAAGGTCTTAGCTGGTTTGAAAGCCGGAATGTTATGGGCAGGGATAATAATGGTAGTGTTTTTGGAAATGTTGCGAGCAGTTTTTTCAGCTCTTTCCTTGATGATGAAACTACCAAATCCTCTCAGGTACACATTTTTACCCTTTGATAGGGAACCTTTAATCGATTCCATGAACGATTCAACAGTTTTAAGAACAGTCACTTTTTCAATTCCGGTGTTCTTAGAAATTTCGTTTACGATATCAGCTTTTGTCATTTTATAAAAACTTTAATTATCAAATACTTACAATTCCTTTTATTTAGGCTTGCAAATATAAAGCAATTTCTTTTAGAAATAAAACGACAGTAACTATTTTTGCATAAATAATTTTTGCAAGCATTTCAATCTGTGAATTTTACTGAAGAATTACTGAGTTGGTACGCTCAACATGCACGTATTTTACCCTGGAGGGAAGATACCAATCCTTATCATATCTGGATATCGGAAGTGATATTGCAGCAAACCCGTGTTAATCAGGGAATGTCGTATTATTTGCGATTTGTGGAGAAATATCCGGGAGTTGGGGAGCTGGCTGCTGCTGAGGAAGAGGACGTTCTAAAACTATGGCAAGGGCTTGGTTATTACTCCAGAGCACGGAATTTGTTGGAGACTGCACGTGTGATTCATCGGGATTATGCCGATTTATTTCCGGGAAGATACGTTGATTTGATACGATTAAAGGGGATAGGAGAATATACTGCTTCAGCAATAGCAAGTATTGCATTTGGGGAAGCTGTTCCTGTGTTGGATGGCAATGTATTTCGTGTATTAGCGCGGGTATTCGGTATCGAAGAACCTATCGATTCCACTTCCGGAAGGAAGGTGTTTAAAGCACTGGCTGCTCAGCATTTATCGATCCGGTATCCGGGAATGTACAACCAGGCTGTCATGGAGTTTGGTGCGTTACAATGTGTGCCTTTGAATCCTGATTGCGAAACATGTGTTCTTCGTGGAATGTGTAAAGCCAAAGAATTGAATTTGCAATCGAGACTTCCGGTGAAACAATATACCGGGAAGGTTATGGAAGTTTATCATACCTACCTTATCCCATTAATGGGGGCAAAGACAATTATGGAGAAACGGAATACCGGCGGTTTATGGAGAGGACTGTATCAGTTTCCGTTAATTGAGTCTATCGAAAAGCCTGATCAGTTAAAAATTGTAGAACATACTTTATGGAAGCATTTTGCAGGACAAGATTCACGGCTTACTTTTTTACCTGATATAGATATTCATTTACTTAGTCATCGAAAAATTTTTGCCAACTATATACTAATTTACAGGTCAGATGAACCCATTTTGCCCGATGAGCATTATTTTTTCATTGACCAGTCAGAATTGCATAAATTGCCTGTGTCCAGACTCATGGAGCGCTTTCTGGAAAATAATATTAGGCGATTTCATGGTTGAGGGCAATGCTAAAATTGCTTACATTTGTCACCCGGGACATGGGGGATGATTGTATGCAGAGTAAAAATCCATTAAATCATTGTTGGTTATGTTAAACAAAGTAATGTTGATTGGAAATGTGGGGCAAGATCCCAAGGTGAAGTACATTGATTCAGGTGTCGCAGTTGCAAGTTTTACCCTGGCTACTAACGAAACGTACAAAGGGAAGAATGGCGAAAAGACTACCCAAACCGAGTGGCATAATATTGTTATGTGGCGGGGTTTGGCTGAAACAATCGAAAAGTATGTGAAAAAAGGCGACAGGCTGTATATCGAAGGTCGCTTAAGACATCGTTCGTACGAACAGGATGGCGTTAAAAAGTACATCACTGAGATATATGGAGATGTTATGGTTATGCTTGGTGGGCAACGAGATTCCAAGCCAGGTGATCAGGATACGCATATACCAGCCCCACCCGCCATGGATACCTCAATCCCGGATGCAGACGATCTGCCGTTCTAATGTCTCACTAATCGGAGTATAACTTGGATGCACTAACGGGTGAAGACCCATTACCATTAACCTGGATTTGGACACTGAATCAGAATGAGGGGAGCATTCTGATTTTAGCGGTGTTATTGGCTATTTCAGCCTTTTTTGTCTTGTTTTTTTCGGGGTCTATACCTGCATTTCGCTCATTGTTACCTTCATTCTCTTCCCCGGGACGTCTAACGACTACATCCAATTCTATACAAGCCGAGGATCTAGAGTCAAATTCTACAAAAGATTCAAGTTTATCTTCCGTTTCAGTTACCGGGCAAGGAAAAGCAGAAGTTGGAAATGCATCTATGCAAGCCTCTTCTGTTTCAGTTACCGGGCAAGTAAAAGCAGAAGTTGGGAATGCATCTATGCAAGCCTCTTCCGTTTCAGTTACCGGGCAAGGAAAAGCAGAAGTTGGAAATGCATCTATGCAAGCCTCTTCCATGTTATCCAGCCATTTAATTGAGGGTGTAGCAGGTCATGAATCGTCCAAGCTACCACCCAGGCAATCACAGAAGGCTCCTATAAACGCTTCCGGCGTTTTATTTTCAGAAGGGAAGTCAGATTTAGGCTTGGGAAATCCACCGGATAGCTTGCAAATCAAGGCAATCCTACAATTTCTTTCCATATTTTCAAATATATTCTTTGCTAGCATCGCATTCTTATTAGGACTGGGATTCCTTGTGATATCCGGCTTCTCCCTGGCATGGATGATAGTATTAGATTTTGCTGGAGTTTTTTTACTCCTTTACCTTTTACGTTTATTTTCCAGTTATGTAGCTCTGAAAAAGCCCGCCTATGTCCTTCGTGTTTGTTTACCATTTATCCGAACCTTAGCCCATGTTATTGTTTTTTTAACTTCCTATTATAGTCAGGCAATCCGAAGAACTATTCATAAACATCTTACCCCACAGGCAATTACGATGGATGAACTATCGGAAGCAATTGAAAATCAAGCTGAAAAAAATGAAGGTGAAGCTAAGATTCTTAGGAGTATTGTTGAGTTTGGGGAAGTGGAAGTAAAAGAAGTGATGAAATCACGAGGAGAAGTAGTTGTCTTGGATATTGCATTTACATTTAAACAATTGCTGGGAGAGATTATTGAAAGTGGGTATTCCCGGATGCCTGTTATTGACCAAAGTTTTGACCAGGTTGCCGGGATTTTGTACATTAAAGATATTTTACCCTATTTACAGGAAGGGGATGATTTTACCTGGCAGCATTTAATCAGGCAGCCCTATTTTACGGTTGAAAGTAAGTTGTTAAGTGATTTACTCGAAGAGTTTAGATTTCAAAAGAATCATATGGCAATTGTAGTTGATGAATATGGAGGGACTAGTGGGATTATTACATTGGAAGATATCTTAGAGGAAATTGTTGGTGAAATTACCGATGAGATGGATGAAGCCGAAGTAACTTACTCTCAAATCGGGCCATATACTTATCTTTTCGAAGGAAAAACCCTATTGAATGACTTTTTACGGATATTAGGAGAGGAAAGCGATTATTTCGATGATTATAGGGGAGAAACAGAAAGTTTGGCCGGTTTAATTCTTGAGAAAACAGGAGTAATTCCTGAAAAAGGATGCGAGATTTCCATTCGTGAATACTTTTTTAGAATTAAAATGGTTGATTCGAGAAGAATTAAACAAATTGAAGTCAACGTGAACAAATCAACAAAATCATGATTCGATTGCCATTTATATTTTCCGCCAGGATTTGGTCTATGTTAATGCTGGGAAGCCTCCTGGTACTTTTTTCTTGTCGGAAAGATTATATTCCCAAGCC